>DAIRVI010000086.1:7000-10753 GCA_036802885.1 Pyrinomonadaceae bacterium | reverse complement strand
GGCGTGACATCAAAAAAACCTTGCTATCGGCCTCGAATTAACGATATATTAATATTACAGGCGATCAGCCTGATTCGCAACTCGCGACCACCTCGTATCTGCCCGCATTTCTTGCGTTGTTTTCGCGCAATACCGTAAAGTTCTTTCCTCCCTTTCGAGATCAATCTATGTCTTCAATCGTCACCGCAAAAGAAAAACGGCGAACCCAGCGGACTTTGCTGCCGATGCCAATAATTGTCGAGGTTATGACCGGCCGCAATGTAACGTGGAACGAGACCGCTGCGTCGAAGGATATCTCCGCCTATGGTGTCGGTGTGACGCTAAAAAGACCGGTAAAACGCGGCCGAATTGTACAACTGTCCCTTCCGATGCCTCGCCAGATGCGTCACTTTGATCCTGATGACGCTGAATACAGGATTTGGGGCCTTGTTCGACGCTGTATCGAGACCAGCGAGAGTGCCGAAGATCGGCATTATGCCGCCGGGATCGCATTTTTAGGAAAATATCCGCCCGATGGTTTTGCCGAGCATCCGTCGCGGCTCTACGATCTGTCGGAAACGGAAACGGACGCCGCCGGATTTTGCCGCGTCATAGATGCTGACCCTGACGAAAACAATGCTAATAAGGCGAGAGAGAAGAGAAAGGAGACGCGTTTTGATATCCCTGAGGAGCTGGTCTTAGATCTGCTGGATGAAAGCGGCGAGGTCGTCGCGTCCGAAACGACCGTCACAGAAAATCTAAGCATTGGCGGCGCCGTTGTATTTACCCAGTATTTTGCCGATGTCGGCACCTTTCTGCGTGTTTCCAGTAAGCAGCACGACGTTTCGATCGTCTCGATCGTTCGCGCCCGGCGCGACCGGCCCGACGGGATGACCCGGCTTCATATCGAGTTTATCGACAGACACTTCCCTCTCGAAGGCATCGGTTAAGAATCATAGCTAATACATACACACTTATTGATAGTCAAAACAGAAAATATGTCCGACACTCTCAAAACCGATAGTCCAAACGCCAGCAACCAACACGGCGCCGTAAAGCGGCCTCGAACCGTTATTTTGGTCAAGGAGAGTGAAGACTATACCTGGAGCGAGGTCACGGATGTTACCGTCGTTTCGCGATTTGGCGCCGGTTTTAACCTGTCGCGCGAGTGTAAGGTCGGCCGGCTGGTTTCGCTCAAAATACCTATGCCGCGAGAACTTCGGGCGTACGACGAAGATGAGGACATTTATAACGTCGTAGGTCTCGTCCAACACTGCAGCGAAACGATGATCGACGGTCGAACCGCATACCACGTGGACGTCGGATTCATCGGAAATCAGTTTCCGCAAAGTTATCAGACCGACCCGCGACAAAGCTACGGCGTTTGTGGAACGAATGAGAACGGTTTCTGGAAGATCGTCGAGGTTGAATCGCAGTATAAATCTCGCCGCCACCCGCGATTTTTCATCCAACTCGACGTAACGATCTCGCTGATTGAGACGTCCCGGCAGCAACTGATAAAGGAACACACCGTCACGAAAAATATCGGGGCATCCGGCGTTTCAGTAGCCTGTACCTTCGACGCCAAGAACGGGGATAAGGTCAAATTTGCGTGCCGCGATCTGGATTTTTATGCGATCGCAATTGTCCGAAATCGGAGAATGACGGAAGGGCATATGACGACGCTTCACTTAGAATTCGTCGATGCGAAATTCCCTATGGAACGCTTGATATTTGCCGAATCCCTGCGCAAAGACCCGTCGGATTGCGAGCCCTCGTTCACGCCCGACCCAGAACCCATTCAATACGAGATCGGCAGGTTTTAGTACCAAACGACACCCGTCGTCTGATCACCTACGCTTCCGCTGGCAAATCAAATTTAATTAGAGGGTTGAATCATCCGGTTCGGCCCTTTTCCTGCAACGAACGATAGAACATTGCGGCGATAATTAAGTGTGGCAAAAACGGCTCCGTTTGTGCTATTCTTAAAGTTGTAGGCACCGCGCCTGTTTTGCAACCTCCGCAAATTCCTCGATCTCGCCCACGCTTTTGCTATTTCACAACCTAGATGTCGTCATCAGGATCAGAACAAACGAGCGCTGTCAGCGCAACCAACCCGGCGCCAGAGGCTGGGAAAGAAGCTCGGCGAATTCCACGTATTTCGCTTCCGTTGCCGGTGCGCGTCGAGGTCAAGGTTGACACTGAAGTCAATTGGAACGAGATCACGCGGCTCGTGGATGTTTCTGCATTTGGGGCAGGTTTCCCGTTGAAACGCCCGGTAAAACGCGGCCGTCTGGTGCAGCTTACGATTCCGATGCCTCGGCAGCTCAGGTCATTTGATTACAGCGAACCGCAGTATAAAGTATGGGCGATCGTCCGGAGGTGTATCTTGATCGGGCGGACGGCTCAGGCTGAAGAATATGCGGTCGGCGTCGCTTTTATAGGCAAGACTCCGCCGGCCGGTTTCTATGAGCACCCATCCCGACTCTATGACATTTCGCATCGGGAAAATGACGGTGACGGCCTATGGCATGTTACGGTCGCCGACCTAAACGCGGACGACAGCGATTTGCCTAATGTGCTTCGCAGACATACCCGTTTCTCTATTCCCGAGGCGTTGTTGCTCGAGATAGTCGACGATGACGGCAACGTCATTCAATCGGAGATGACTGTTACCGAGAATATTAGCTTGGGTGGTGCATCCGTATTAACCTCATTAAAGCTTGAGCGCGGTAGCTTCCTGCGTGTCACTAGTGAACGATTTAAAACGACCATCTTTTCGGTTGTTCGCGGAGTTCGGACCGGCGAGGACGGCATCTCGCGGCTCCACCTCGAATTTATCGACAAATTTTTCCCACTGGAAGGAATCGACTAGAAGGCTAGTGCTTTCCCAAATTCCAGGCCACAATCCCCTACCAAACCCCAATAGATATTTATGAGCAACAATGAAACTTACGCGGAATCTAGAAACATGGAAAGAATTCCAACCGAATTAAGGACGATCGTCCAGGTAAGAGAAAGCGAAGACGAAGCCTGGAAAGAGGTGACAGAAGTAACGACGGTCACCCGAAACGGTGCCGGTTTTAGCCTGACGCGCGAGTGTGCCGTTGGCCGTCTTGTCAACCTTGTTCTGCCCTTACCGCGTGAGTTGCGGGCATACGATCTGGACGCAGACCTCTATCCTGTAATGGGCCTTGTTCAGTACTGTAATCAGACGACCGTTGATGACGAAACGCTCTATCACGTCGGGGTCGGATTTGTCGGCCGACATATGCCCGACAGTTTTAAGGAGAATCCGCATCAGAGTTATCGTATTTGCGGGATGAAAGATGACGGCCTTTGGGAGATCACTGAAGCAGAAACGGCCTTTAAGACGCGTAGTTATCCGCGATACTGGTTGGAGATCGACGTTACAGTTACACCGATAAAGAAAGAAAAGAACTCACAAACGAAAAAGGTGGACTGCATAACAAAGAATATCAGCGCGAGCGGCGTATCTGTCGAATGTGCTCTTGCGTCCGCAATCGGGGACAAGGTTAAGTTCGCGAGCAAAGAATATGATTTTTACGCTATTGCCATCGTCCGAAACCGCACCCACATCGAGGGTCAGAAGCCAACCTTACATCTGGAATTTGTCGAAAGCTTTTTCCCCGTTGACAAGATCTTAATGGATCATCAGGACGTTGCAATAACCGAAGAAAAACCGTCAGCCGAGTCAGACCAGACAATCGCCGAGCCCGAATCGTTTGCTGCAGAGGCGAATACAGATGCGGA
>DAIRVI010000086.1:0-6900 GCA_036802885.1 Pyrinomonadaceae bacterium | reverse complement strand
TTGCCGATGCGCCGGCGGTTTAGCTTTATGGCTTTTGATCGGGCGTTCGAATGGCGTCTCGTGGGACCGTTGATCAAATATCTCGGGGCGTTCCCGGTTTCAATGGAAGTCGGCGGTACTCTAAAAGCAATGAAAGAGGCTATGCAAGCCCTTCGGGATGGGGCCGCCCTGACAGTATTTCCAGAAGGAGCTCGTGAGTTTGCTGACGGTGAAATGTTCCCCTTCAAGACGGGCGCTGTACGGATCGCATTACAAGCCGGCGTCCCGATCCTGCCCGTCACTATCCGCGGCGGAAATCGAATCTGGCCGCAAAAACAGAGATACCCGCGGCTCTTTCGGCGGGTCGAAGTAATTTATCATCCACTCTTGCATGTCACGAATGATGAGAAACTCGAACCACACGAAAACCTCGAATACTGGACCGATCGCCTAAAAGAGATCATTGCGTCTCAATCATGAGATCATGGCTGCGGCTGCGGCGGCACCGGAACCGGCTGACGCGTAGAGTTTCTAATAACACTTCTCATCCGCCGTCGCTGTGCCGGCGTCAACTTGCTCGGGTCGATTACGCGCGGAAACGGATCAACTTCGTTCAAAGGCCTCTGCGGCATGTCTGGAGTGCGATTGGCGGGATTGACCCGCATCGTTGTAATTTTCCCGCTCTCATCTTTTTGCGTAATTGTGACGCCGCCGGGCGGAATGTCCGGATCGTCAGACTGAAATTCGATCACCTCTCCGGGCGTTGTCCGGTCCTTTGCTTTCTGCGGACCCGAATCCTTGTTGGTCTTAGTCGATTCCACGGATTTATCTGAGGTTCCTGCCGGACGATCTGCCTCAGTTGTAACGGCAGCGGCACCTGTGTCGCCGGCGGCTGCACCCGGATCGATCTGGATCGAACTTACGTTAGCGTCCGCAGAGACGTTGGTATCGGGCGGTAAGGGTAAAGATTTCACAGGATCCGCTGCGTTCTCTACCTTCGGTCCGATTCCTAGCAACGACGGCTTGAAAACATAAATCCCTCCGCCGATCGCCCCGCCAACCAATAGTAATGAAAGCGCTCCGGCCGCAAGGCCAAACGCGGGGTTTTTTCGAGCCATAACACTGCCCGTATCCGATGACGCCGCATTTGTCATCATTCCCGAAGCCGATGGCGTGCCGACCGACGTCATTTGCGACGAATTCGCCGGTAAGATCTCGGTCTTCGCATCCGCTTGGATCGCCGTTCCGATATTCGATTCATCGGACAAGACCTTGGTCGCGTGCGCAAACACCTGAGCGTCCTTGGGGGACGCGGTAACGGTAACAGATTCAGCGAGATGGGCGTATTTGTCACTCTCACGCAGCATTTGCCGCATCTCGGCTGCCGAGGCCGGGCGTTCGCTCGCGTTTAGATCAAGCGCTTTTTGCAAAACGCCGGCAACGCCGCGAGGTATATTTGAATTGATGGAACTGGCCGGGGCGAGTGGATCTGGATTCTGACTAAGCACACTCATCGCCCGCGTAAGAGCATCCTCCGGCGCAACACTCGTCAGCAAATGATACAGAGTCGCCGCCAATGAGTAGAGATCGCTGCGCGGATCGGTTCCGGTTCCCTGTATCTGTTCGAGCGACGCATAGTTTCGCGAATAGCCGAAAATGCTTTTCGCCGCCGTTTGATGGCTGGCGTCGGTCAGATTGCCCTTGGCAAGGCCAAAATCGAGAAGAATGATCTCGCCGCGTGAATTGATCTTTAGATTCTGCGGCTTGATATCGCGATGAATGACGGGGATCACCTGATTATGCAGGTAATCGAGAGCATCGAGCAGCTGATCGGCCCATTTCAATATCTGTTCCACGGTAAAAGAAGCATGATCGCTCTCGATCATCGATGCTACATCTTCACCCGGAATATATTCCATTACGAGAAACTGTCCGTTGTTCTCTTCGAAATGGTCGCTGACCCGCGGTAATGCTGAATGCTTAAGACTGTTAAGCAGCCGGGCCTCGCGCTCGATCGCCTTGCGGAAATTGTCGTCCATGCAAAGCGTTTCTTTGATAGCCACCGTGCTGCCAAAACGCTCGTCCGTAGCAACATAAACCGCTCCCATTCCGCCCTGCCCGATCTGTTTGTCGATCTTATATCGCTGTTGTAAAACTGTTCCGGGTTCGATCATCTTTTTGCCGCTCAAGCCTCCGGTTCTGCCCATAATACTACAAAACCTGCCCGAGCACTTAACAAAGACAAAGGCAGACTAATTTTAGCCTGCCTTCAAACGGATTCGATACTGCGAGATTCACCTAGTTGTACGCCATAGCTCCTACACGCGGAAGGTTATAGACGTCCGCCAAACTGTTCAGCTCGTACCTGACTCTGGCCCAGTTAGCCTCCGCCGCACCAAAATTATAACTCCGCATATTGCGGTCGATGTCGCTTGCGATATTCAGACAACTACGCACCTCTGCCTTGTTTTCGATCCATGCGTCGCGACGGTCGAACTCTAGTCGAAGTTCGTCGGTGGCACGTTCCAGGTCTTTAGCTCGTCTATTAAGCCAATCCTCTTTGCTCGATCCGTTCAGACGGCTACGATCGAGCGACTTGTCGAATTTTTTAACAAAGTTATCGACCCGATCTTCGACGCGTCTAACGATCGCTTGCACCTGAGCTTTATTGAGCAAACGGCCACGGGATTCGCGGCGTTGGGCGGTTGCGGTGTCCGCTATCAAAAGCAAGATCAAAACAGCTGAAACTCCAAGCATGGTTTTCAAGATATTTCGTGACATACAAGTTCTCTCCCTGTTTCCTAAAAGACAATTACCATTTCAAATAAAGTATCGAGCGAACATATTCCGCTCGCCCTTTCAGACGCCTCTTGTCGCCACAAAGTTGAAAAAACTCAAATCTGCCGTATCAATTTATCCACTTTTCGGTCATATCACACCAGATAACCAGCCCTCGGCATTTACCAAAATCCTTGTAATGGCGCTCGATCTTTTTGTCGGGGCAGACCTTGTCTTTGTTGTGGTTTTTGTAGAATTGTGACCGCAGCCACGAATCGAGCGCCAGGCCATCATAGCGGCCAACCAGCTTGAGCAGATTTTCTGCCGCGTAATCGCCGACTCCTTTCACTCTTTTCATTTCTTTTTTGAGCTCTGGCGTTGGCAGATCCGAGGTCAGCCATTTTTGCGGATCAAGTTTTCCCGAAGCGACATTCTCAGCCAGCTCAACGAAATACGGCGACCGGTATCCGGCGCGGATCTCGTCGCGATAAAATTTTTCGGAAACCGAGGCCATCGCCTCGGCGGTCGGAAAGGCCTTTTTGCCGTTATCTGCGGGAGCACCGAGTTTTTCGACTAAGTTTGAAACCATACTCTTGGTCAGACCCCACGAACAATTTGTCGTACAGATCGTTTTTACAAGATCCTCCCAAACGTTAGCCGAACGCAGCAATCTTCCCGCTCGCCTTTCGCGCACCCATCTTAAACGGTCGTGTCCCTCGATCGATCGATAAAACTCATTCAGATCGTCGTCGAGCCGCAGTAAATGGCGCGTATCTCTAATGATCGATGTGAGATCGACCTTTGAGTTCGCAAGATCTATCCTGATCCGATCGTTTTCTTCGAAAATGACCGCAGAGACGGCATTATTGTCGTCATCGCGAAAAACACAGCTCAGCCGCCAATCTTCCACGTCCAGCTCAAACGGAGCCAGTTCGCACCAGCCGTGGCTATAGACAGTGGACCGAAAGCTAAAATCCGCCGGGACACCTATAAATGCTGTATGTTTCATATGCACGAGCGGAGTGCCGCACAAAAAATAATGACAAATCTTTACAATTTATCGGCTATCGAAGTATATTCTACGTCTAAGGACAAGATAAAACGTTCCGCATTTTTTTTGGAAATAAAAAAAACCTTGATTTTAGAGTGGAATTATTGTAAATTCGGAATGTAAAACATTTTTAAACCGGCCCGTTTCCCCCCTTTGTATCGTCGGTAATGAATAGAAGGCTAATAATTAACTCGTTTCTGAGGAGGAATGGTATGGAAAGCAGATTTTCGCAGCGGTTAGTGCGAATCCTGATCATGTTTGCACTGGTCTCGTTCACGGCTGTCGCAGCTATCGCGCAGGACGACCCTGACCCGAATTCGCCGACGCCGATTTTGTTAAGTGTCGAGGGCTCAACGCGTGCGCTCGCGCAGACTAAATCAAGTTTTGGCAGGGTGGATGTATCAAGAATTAGGGCCCGGGCATTTTCTCAGGGTTCAAAAGTTGTCCTATATGTGACCAATCTGAATCTTATGGACGGCGAAGGCGCAAATGCCTTTCGCGTATACGCGCAAGATTCATCGGGTCGTAGTTACCGCTTTCCTGTTATAGACCTTCAGACCCATCCGTTTATTAAACAGGCGTATGCAGTCACAATCTTGGTGAAAGATGACCTTGGCTTTTGGGAACCGCCAACCGACGGCGGAGATATGCTTGTTTATCTGACGTGGCGCGGCCTCGCCAGTAATAGCGTCAAGCTCGGTGTTGGGCAAATGGGCGGCACCGTTAAAGACGCAGACGGGGCGAAACCGACGCCTATCTCGATCGTAAAGAGCCTGCCGACCGCTAAGGATACTGGCCAAACTGATTCGCCCAATTACGTTGGATACCGTTGGTCGGGCGACCGCATCCGATTTCTCGAACAAGCGACCTTTGGCCCGACGACCGCGTTGGATAGTCGTATTCGCCGAATTGGTCTCAGGACGTGGCTGGCGGAGCAATTTAGCACGACCTATCCATCGGCTTCCAATCCATATCCAAGTCTTGCATTAATGCCGATCAACCCACCCACGTTGTGCGATGGTGGGGCAGACGACTCGCCGCCGAACTGCGGGCGCGATCACTACTCGATGTATCTGCCGCAGACTTGGTTTTACAAGGAAGCTCTGTACGGAGAACCTCAATTGAAACATCGTGTTTCTTGGGCGTTGAATCAGCTGTGGGTGATTTCCGGCTTTGACACCCAGCAGTCGAGCCATATGATCGCCTACAATCAAATTCTCAGTAAGAATGCCTTCGGCAATTGGCGAGTATTGATGCTAGAGATGACGCTCAATCCGGGAATGGGCAATTACCTTGATATGATCCGTTCGACCAGGACCAATCCGAACGAGAATTACCCGCGCGAGATCTTACAGCTGTTTAACATCGGCCTCTTTATGTTAAAGCCGGACGGCACTCTGGATTGCACCGAGCATCCATATCCCGATCCGACACCGTGTCAACCGACCGATACGTTTATCCCAACCTACGACCAAAACGTCGTCAATAACTTTACAGAGGTGTTCACGGGCTGGCGTGACTGTCGAGTTACCGACCCCGGACCCGGTTGTCCAAACAATACGAGCGGCAGTCCGAATTTCAAAGATCCGATGTCGCTAAATCCGGCGAATCACGACTTGACCTCGAAGACCTTGCTGAGTTACCAAGGTTCGACAACGACAAACATCGCAGCCTGTGCGGGCTGTACTACTAATGCACAGATCACGCCATACGCTAATAACTCGCTAAATCAGGCACTGGATAATATCTACAATCACCCAAATGTCGCTCCATTTGTAAGTAAATATCTTATCCAACAGCTCGTGACCAGCGACCCGGCGCCGGCGTATGTGGGACGCATCTCGGCGGTTTTCAATGCGAATAGGACGAATCCGTCGCAGTTGAAAGAGGTGGTGAAAGCGATCTTGCTTGACCCCGAAGCACGCGGCGACGTCAAAACCGACCCCATTTACGGAAAGCTTCGTGAACCGGTCCAGCTGATGACCAATCTCTTTCGGCAGATCGGCGTCACTTCGGCTAATGGTTTAACGCAGAGCGACGGAGACATCAACCGATTTGCTGCAAATATGGCGCAAAGCTTGTTCTTTTCGCCAACGGTTTTCAATTATTATCCGCCAAATTACATCGTGCCGGGCACGGCACTTTTAGGCCCGGAATTCGCGATCTTTAATACGGGAACGGCAATCAGCCGTGCGAATTTTGGCAATTCGATGGTTTTCGGACAGATTAATGTGAGTTTACCGAATACGCCGAATGGCACAAAACTCGATTTTGCTGAGTTGCAAGCTCTCGCTGCTGGCGATACGACGAGCAATCAACTGATGGACGTTCTAAATCAACGAATGATGCATAGCACGATGTCTCCGCAAATGAGAAGCACGATCCTAACCGCGGTTAACGCGGTGTTACCGACGGATCCGTTGACTCGTGCAAAGACAGCGGTTTACCTAATTGTGACTTCGTCGCAATACCAAGTGCAAAAATAGAGAGGTTATGACTATGAAACAAGACAGACGAGACTTTTTGATCAAATCAGGTTGTGCCTTGAGTATGACGGCACTTGCTTCGCAAATGCGGCATTTCGGGTTGATGAGTGCTCTCGCGCAAAAGACCGAGGATAGCTCGACTGAGGCGGTGCCTAGCGATTATCGCGCCTTGGTCTGTGTGTTTTTGTCTGGCGGAAACGACGGCAACAACACGCTGATCCCAAATCATAACGACGCGACGATCAGTAATTACACGGCCTATTTTAATGCGCGAAACCCGCAAGGTCTCGCGATAGCGCAGGCCGCGCTATTACCAATTACGGTTCCGCGAATGGGCAATCTAACGTATGGGTTGCATCCGGGTATGGGTCCGCAGGCGCCGGCCACCAATATTGTCAATAACGGAATCCACGAACTGTGGGGCTTGGGCAAAATGGCGATCGTGACGAATGTCGGGACGCTCGTTGCGCCAATGACCAAAACGCAATACCAAAATGGTTCGGTGCCAAAACCTTTTCAGCTCTTTTCGCATTCCGATCAGGTTTCGCAACATCAGGGCGGACGCTCTGACATCGAATCGTTTACAGGCTGGGGCGGACGAATCTC
>DAIRVI010000085.1:1684-11576 GCA_036802885.1 Pyrinomonadaceae bacterium | reverse complement strand
CCGTCATGACGGCGTCGATCTGGTCACCATCGGCGGCGAGTATTGCAAATCTCTCACCTCGGCCGGCGAATGGATCCGCAAAAAAATCCGGCGTCACATAATGCGTCGCGAACGAAGCATTAAGTAACAGTTCGTCCCATTTAGCCCGAACCTCGTCGCTCGGATGCGCCGTCAGCACTATGTATTTACATGTCGTATCAGTCATTTTCTTTATCAATAAACCGACGTTGCCAGATCTCGAAATTAACAAGCGACCAGAGGCGTTCGTCGTGATTTTCGCCGGCATTGTGTTCAGCAACGAGCTTTTTGACAAATGCGGCGTCAAAAATTCCGCGCTTCAGGGCGCGGGCACCAAGCACGTATTCGTCGACAATATGCTTGAACTTTCCTCTAAACCACCCGCCGATCGGCACCGGAAAACCCATCTTCGGACGGTCAATGATCTCGGTCGGCAGTATTCCTTTCATCGCCTCACGTAGGACCCATTTCGTCGCGCCTCCGCGCAGTTTCATCTCACGCGGCATCCGTGCGGTAAATTCGACCAGCTTGTGATCGAGAAACGGCACGCGGCTCTCGACTGACGCCGCCATCGACATCTGATCCTGCTTCATAAGCAGTTCGTGCAGGTAAGTTTTAGTATCGGCGTATAGCAGCTTGTCGAGAACGTCATCTGCGTCAGCCTTTTCGATCCACGAATTGAGGCCGGCATAGGGATTAAGGTTTTCGATCTTATCGAGCGTTTCGCGACTAAACATTTTCGCTTGCATCGACTTTGGAAAGACCGCGAAATTGTCGAAAAACAGATTTTCGATATCGGATTCGCGTGTTAGAAACGTGCGGTTCAATTTTTTGCTCATTGACGCGGGCAGCGTCGCGACGCCACCGCGAACCGCATCGCGTACAAAACCGGGCGTCACCGTCTCGTATTTTTCTCCGTAATTGAGCAATTTTAGAGCCTTCGCATATCGACCGTAACCGGCCAGCGTCTCGTCGCTGCCTTCGCCCGTTAGCACTACCTTTACGTGCTGCTGAGCGAGCTTTGAGACAAAATACAGCGGTACCGACGCGATAAAACCGATCGGCTCGTCCTCGTGCCAAACGAGGTTCGGCAGGGCCTCGAAAAACTGCTCCGGCGTTATCGTGATCTCGTGGTGATCGGTACCGAATCTTTTTGCAACGAGCCGCGCATATTCGAGCTCGTTCGCCTCGCGTTCGCGAAAGCCCACGGAAAATGTCTTGATCGGCTCGCGTGTCATCGTCGCCATCATCGCCGCTATAGCCGATGAATCGATGCCGCCCGACAAGAACATACCCAACGGCACATCGGACATAAGCCGCATTTCGACCGACTGACGAAATAGTTCACGCCACTTGTTGACGTACTCTGTATCAGAGCAAGTCTCGTGCTTTGGCTCATAACTCAGATCCCAGAATTCGCGAATTTCTATTCTGCCGTCATTCCACGTTAGCGTGTGCCCGGGCAGCAGACGTTTGACGCCGCGAAAAAGCGTCTCATCGCCCGAAGTCCCATGATTTGCGAGCTGATCCGGTAGGGCATTGAAATTGATCTCAGGATTGATCGCACCTGCCTCGAGCAGCGATTTGATCTCGGACGCAAAAAACAGGCTGCCTTGGTCGTCGTGGACATAGTAAAGCGGCTTGACGCCAAAGCGGTCGCGGGCAATGAAAAGCTCCTGTTTACGCTTGTCCCAAATAGCAAATGCAAACATACCGCGGAGATAGTCAACGCAATCCCGGCCGTGCTCTTCGTACAGATGTAAGATGGTTTCGGTATCGCTGCGATTTTGAAATTCATAGCCTCGAGCGATAAGGTCTTCGCGATAATCGGCGTGATTGTAAACCTCGCCGTTGTAGACAATGGAACAAGTGCGGTCGCTGTTGAACATCGGCTGCGCGCCGCGATCGACGTCGACGATACTCAAACGCCGGTGACCGAGACCGACATTTCCGTCCACAAACACGCCTCCGGCGTCCGGGCCGCGATGATGTTGAATATCGGACATGCGGACGAGTTTCGCCCGATCGACCTGTCTGCCTGTTTGACGCGAAAATGCTATGCCGCTAATACCACACATACCGTGACTAAAAAGTGAGAATGAGCCCGTTTTTGCAGTTTTTTCTTGGGCGGCATTGTGGATTTGACAGCCATTTCGACGTTTATTTAGCTGTCTGGAAAAACGTGGAAAACATAATGGCAATAAATGTGGTCAATATTAGGGCCAAAACGGTGTTACGTCGTCCGCACGCAGGTCGGCGGCTGTGGTTGATCATTGGCGCCGGTGCCGCGGTCTTGCTGGCGGCGATGGCTGGGTTTGATCTATATTCAGGCAGGCTGGGTATCATTGGCTCGCAGTTTGAGATAGTTCAGAACGGGCAGAATCGCACAATCAGGGTTCCCGCGGGTGGCAATTTGCAAGCGGCGATCAATCAGGCGCACGCCGGCGATACGATCGAGCTTCAGGCCGGTGCGACGTACAAAGGCGCGTTCAGCCTGCCTAACAAAAGTGGTAACGAGTTTGTCACGATCCGTTCCTCTGTTCCTGACTCGCAGCTGCCGCCTGCGAATACGCGGCTCGACCCACGCAAATACGCCGCCGTATTGCCCAAAATTGTTTCCAACGTTAGAGGCGAACCCGCCATTTTGGCAATCAACGGTGCACACCACTATCAATTCATCGGTATCGAATTTGGCCCGACGATCGAAGGGTATTTCAACATCATTCAGCTCGGCACTACCGAGGAAAAGAGCATCGAGGATCTGCCACACCACATTACTTTCGATCGCGTGTACGTTCACGGCAGCCCGACCGAAGGCCAGCGGAGAGGCATCGCCGCAAACGGGCGGTTCATTAAAATTTTGAACAGTTACTTTTCGGATCTTAAACGCGAGGGCGAAGAGAGTCAGGCGATCGCGGTTTGGGCCGCTGATGGGCCAATTGAGATCGTTAACAATTATCTCGAAGCGGCTGCGGAGAGCATTCTTTTCGGCGGCGCTGAGTCGGCTCTCGGCGTGATTCCGGGCAACGCTGTGGTTCGTGACAATTGGATGAATAAGCCACTCGAATGGCGCCAGACGAAATGGGCGGTTAAAAATTTTCTTGAAATAAAGAGCGGCAAGAATATAAAGATCGAAAACAACCTGATGACCAACAACTGGCAGATGGCTCAAGAGGGCACCGGCGTCCTTTTCCGCACGGGCGAGGATAGTGGTAAAAATTGCCGCGTCGAGGACATTGAGTTTATAAACAACATCGTTCGCGGCTCCGGAAGCGCTATCACAGTATTTGGCGGCGAGGGTGCGGGCGGCAGGCGTCTGACCATCCGAAACAATTTGTTCGAAGACATCACCTCAAAAAAATGGGACGGCCGGGGATTCTTTCTCAAGACGTCAACGTGGGACGGTCTGATTATCGAGAACAATACAGTGATCCACGACGGCAGCATTACGCTCGCCTACGGCGACCCTATCGAGGGGATGATCTTTCGCAACAATATCGTCTTTAATAACGAATACGGCTTTTTCGGCGACGGAGCAGGGCCTGGAAAACCTGCGTTGGCAAAATATTTTCCGCGAGCCGTCATCACAAATAACGTAATCGTCGGCGGTACTTCGTCGGACTACGGCGGCGGTAATTTTTATCCGGGATCGGCGAGCCAAATAGGTTTTGCAAACCAATCAAAAGGTGACTACCGCTTGCGTATTGATAGCCCTTACTTAAAAAAAGGCTTTAACGGAAACCAGATCGGCGCAAACCTCGACCCGCTCACAGTCGGCGGACGGTAAGATCACTTTCGTTCGTAGACCTTGTAAGCTTCATTCTCATAGGCCACGCGGTACTCGTCGCGTAAGAGTCGCGGAAAGTATTCGTAAAATTCGGGGAAGAATAGCTTTGATTCCTGCCAAGAGAGGTCAACGGCGCTGTCGGTCACGATATATCTGGGGCGTTTACCGGTGTAATAGCCAAATCGCCCATCCGCTATCAAATTCGATTCAAAGCCAAGGCCAAAGGCAAGGTCCGCGCCGCCCATCACAGCATCGCTTTGGCCAGTATTTTGTTTCAGATAGGTGATCATCGGTTGATAGAAATTGCCAAATGTGTTCTGACGTATCTTTAGCAGCATTCCGCCCGCAGGCAAGGCTATAAATACTCCGAGAAACCCTATCAAGACGAATCGCGGCACAAGTTTATTCTGCCAGAACCAGCCAATTACGCCCGCCAAAAGGACTATGTAAAGCGGTACGATCTGGATGAGATATGTCGTCTGCTTTTGACCATCGAGAAATGCCAAAATAACGAAAAAGGCTGCGACGATTATCAAGAGAGCACGATAATTGCGGTTACGACGCAGTTCCGCGATCAACAGCACGCCGGCGAGGCCCGCAACGTAGCCGACTAGCATAACAGCCTTAAGATAGATCGGGCCTGAGTGTCCACTTGAATGCCCGCCGAGCCCAAAGGCGTGCGGGTATCGCTCGGTAAATTCGCGAACGATGTTGCTGACCGGCGAGCTAAGGACGCTCATTCGACCACCCATCATTGCATTATCGATGAACTGAACCTTAAATGCCTCCGCGTCCTGCAGGACCCAAAGGCCGAACGCCGCGCCACCGATCAAATATGGAACCGCGGCGATCAGCACGATCCTAAGGTTTAGACGAGAACGATCTAAAAAGATCGTCACAAATAGCAATCCGGCAAAAGCCAAGATCGCATTAGGATGCGTCAGGCCGTCAAGGACGATCAGACATTGGCTCAACAGTACCGCAAAAAGGAAATTTCGCTCCCTTAAAGTTAGATAAAGCGCAATCGCGGCGAAACCGAGAGCCGCGCTCATCATATCCATTCGTGCGGAAGATGCCGTCACCGATACCATGTAATCGCAAGAGGCAAGGGCCAGGGCGAACAAAGCAACAACTCTGTCGCCGGAAATCTTCAACGCGATCAAATATACGGCGAGGATAAGCACCAAACCCCAGAAAACGGACACGAGCCGCATCGTAAACATAGAGAATCCGAATGCTTTGAACGACGCAGCTGCATTCAGCAAAAACAACGGCATCACCCAATATGTTCGCTGGTCGATCCGCGTGAGCGTAGCCTTTTCTTTTTCCAGAACCGTCGTACCGAAAAATCCTTTGTTCGCCAAATTATACGCCGGGCTTGCAAACATCCCCTCGTCGATCTGCGGCCTGTGCGTGACCGAACTGCTGATGGCCAAGCTAAGAAAAATACAAATAGAGAGAGTGGCGATGATCCTGTGTGTATTATTCAGCATCGTGTGAATTTCACTAGTTTAAAAGGCCGAATCAAGCGTTGATTTCACAGATCAACTGCCGTCCCCGATGCTGTCATACAGCCTTAAAACCGCAATGATATTGCAGTTATCATCGGTGTTTCCAATCTTCACGCTCTTTTCCTGCGCTACCAAGTCGTTTATTTTGCCTACCAAAGCATCGATATCATGGACCGGAACGAGATAAACGCCGAGTGGACGCATGCCGTTGTCTGTTGCGATAACCGGCGTTTCGAGAAAGAGCGCTTCGCGAACCGAGATCGCATCGCCGTCGAATCGCGTTGTTCGAAGCAAAATATCGCAGTCGTTTATCAGATGCAGCGTGATGTTATGCGGGACGTCACCCGCGAGGAAAATCCTATCAGCGTATGGTTTTGTAGCGATCGCTGCTCGTAATTCCACTTCCAAAGAGCCTGAGCCGACGATCATCAAACCCGCTCCCGGCAATCCCTGCAAAACCTTTTCCATCGCATCAATTTGCATAAAAAGGTCGTATTCGTCTTCGAGCAGTCCGACGGTCAGCAGAAACGGTTTGCACCTCGCTGCAAATTCCCGCAACTGCGTCGGAACCTCAAAGCTTTTGTCCGGCAAGCGATGTACGTAAGGATAAATTACGTGAATCTTATCGCTCGCGAGGCCGTAACGCTCGAAAACCTCGGCGATCAGCTGATTGACCGCGATCACTTTGGCAAAACGCCGGAAGACAAAGCCCCGGAAGGACGCCTTCTTCGCAGATTTACCTTTCTGTGTCTCGGGATAACCACCTGAATGAAACGAGAGGATGTTTTTTCCACGGCCGAAAAAGCCGCAGACAAATATCAGCGCGAGTACCCGCGGACTGATGTCGCCGCCAACGTGGAGATGTAAAAGATCGTAAGATATTGTGAATAAGAGCTTTGCAACGGCGAATGGCGATCGCGGATGATGGACGTCAGGCTTATTAGTTATCGCCGTGCTGCGCGATGTAGCTATTATCGAACAACGGTGCCCGTTTTTGAGCAACTCGTCCCGAATCGCCAGCATATTGCGATTGATTCCGCCTTCGGGTGGCGGATATGGCCCGAGCTGTAAGACGTGCATACGCTATCGCTTAACGTGCAAAAGTGAAAATGTGAAAAAATTAAAGGCCGGTTGCTTGCTCTCAAACTTTTTTTCACTTTTACCCTTTTTCACTCTTTCACTTTTTCACCTTTTCACTTTAAGATCTCGTCGAGGTCAAACTCGCAAGGCACTCCGGTTTGGATCGATTTTAAGATCAGCAGACAGCCCAGCGTCGCCCGCACACCGTCGCGAACTGTAATTTCGGTCTCTTTGCCGTCTTTTATGCTATTAACAAACGACGCAAGCTGCTTCTCGTAGCCCTTTGCCGCAAAGAACTTCGAGCTCGCTTTACGCGATTTCTTCTTGACGATAAGGCTTTTGAAATCTTCTGTCGTTAGGCCAACGCCGGGTGCAAATACCTCGACCATTTCCCCGCCAGACGCATCGCTACCGACGACCGTATAGATGAAATTCCCGACCGAGCCATCGGCAAACTTCAGCGAGGCCGCGACGTTGTGTTCGCCAAATCCGTATGCCGAAACGCTTACAGGCTCGCTTTCAAGCAGCCAATACATCAGATCGATGAAGTGGCAGCCTTCGCTCAATACGACTCCGCCCTGTTCGGCATCGCCTGCCCAGCCGCCTTCGATGCCGGGGGAATTCATCCGCACAGAAATCACCGCCGGGCTTGTTCTTCCCGCCAGATCTTTCTTCATCTCGACATAAAACGGGGCAAAACGCCTGTTAAATCCGACCATCAGTCTCTTGCCACTCGATTCGACCGCTTTGTTGATCGACCGGCATTCGTCGATAGTGACGGCCATCGGCTTTTCTATAAAGACATGTTTTCCGGCGTTTAGCGCCGCTATTGCCTGTGTGGCGTGATCTTTGTGACGGCTGGCGATCAGAACCGCGTCAATGTCTGCGTCCGTCAGGATCTCGCTGTAGTCTGAACTCGAATAAGTTGCTCCGAAACGTTTCGCATACGATTTTCCACGCGCGCCGCTGTTGGAATGAACGGCGTGAAGTTTCGCCCCGGCGATCTTTTGCAGGGCGGGTAGGTGAGCCCATTTAGCAAGGTTTCCTGCCCCGGTAAGGGCAATTTTGACCTCATCTTTCTTAACGGACGCTAAACTTAGGACGATTTTCCGCGTCGGCTGAAATGCCGCAACGGCATCCGCTGAGTCGCTCGCCGCGTACTTCAGCACCACCGCCATGCTGCCGCCGTTTCCCATTATAGTTTCATAGGCTTTTGGCGCGTCTTGGAGGTCGAACTCATGGCTTATTAACGGCTTTACGTCGACTTTTCGAACCGAGATCAATCGCAAAAACTCCTCCATATTGCGGTTCTCGGTCCAGCGGACATAAGAGATCGGGTAATCGACACCCTGTTTTTCGTATTTAGGGTCGTAACTTCCGGGTCCGTATGCACGTGAAACCATAAAGCTGAGTTCCTTGACATACATTTCTGCCCGGGGAATCTCGATCGGGCAAGCTCCGACCATAATTAAGCGGCCACGGTCGCGACACATTGTTACAGCGTTCTGGAGTGGCATCGGCGATTTTGACGCTGCCGCGACGATGGCGCAGTCAACACCGCGGCCGTTTGTCAGCGCTTTGACTTGATCAACCGCAGTTTCGCCCGCAACGAGACCGAAATCCGAACCCGTTTGCGTCGCCAAATCGACCCTTTTCTTGTCCAGATCAATCGCGATCACGACTCCGCCCTGGCAGCGAACCAATTGAGCGGTCAACTGTCCGACCAGTCCGAGACCGATGACTGCAACGACGTCGCCAATATTAATTTTCGCGAGCCTGACGGCGTTCATCGCAATCGCTCCGAGAGTCGTAAAACAGGCTTCCTGAAACGTGACGTTATCGGGCATGCGGGCGACCAGATTGCGGCCGACGTTTATGGTCTCGCCGTGGCCCGTACCCTCGCCGCCGTACGCCACTCGCTGACCGATCTGCAGATCCGGCACCTTTGCGTCTAGTTCCACAATTACACCGGCACCCGAGTATCCTAAAACCGCGTAATCCTGAAATTTCGCGCGGACCTCGTTAAACGTGCTTATCGGATCCGTCTTCTTCATCACGTTCCACACTGTTTGGAGATGGGACGGATTGTCAGCAACTTCTTTTACAATACTGTCCGTATGAATGTCTGCGGTCTCGGTGCCTGCGCTAATAAGCGAGTAAAATGGCCTAACCAACACGTGGTTTGATGTGACCATGGGATCGGTGACGTCATCGACGATGATCTGTTTTAAACCTTTGCGAATAACTTGTTTCATTATTTGAATTCGAACAGTCCGAGAGAAGGAAGGCGTGCAAACGCACACCTTTATTTTAAGGGATTTGGCTCCAGTTGGGCAAACTTAAATTGATAAACATTGTTCGTACAGTTTTATTGTTTTTGAAAGTTGCACACCGGACGAAAATTTGTCGTCGACAGTTTTCCGTGCCGCCTCTCCCATTCCTATTACTTTTTCTAAGTCCTCCAATAGCATTGCCAGGCGTTGTGACATGGTTTCGTCATCACCAGATTCGACGAGAAAACCGGTTTCACCGTCGATTATGGCCTCGGCCGCGCCGCCGACATTTGTCGCGACTACGGGCTTTCCTGCGGCCATATACTCGAGTATCGAATTTGAAAGTCCTTCTGCGGATGAAGTAAGTACACACGCGTACGAAACCGAAAGCAATGCCGGAATATCGTTACAGCGGCCGATAAAATGAACGTTTTCGGCAACACCGAGCTTTAGCGCCATTTCTTTCAAATCCTGTGAAAGCTCACCTTCGCCGGCGATCACAAAATGAACGTTTGACACGCTTTCGATAACACGATTTGCGGCGTGGAACAGCATCGGCACATTTTTCACCCGATGACGCAGGTTCGCAACCATTGTGATAAATCGAATATCTTCGCCGGCCGGCAGGCCGAACTGAAGACAAAACTTCGCACGATTTCGGGCAGCACTATCAAATCGCGAAAGTTCGAGCCCGTTATGGATCACCTGGATCTTTGCCGCCGTGACGCCGCGGCCCGCCAGGTTATCGCGAACCGCTTCACAATTCGCGACGATCGCATTTGCTTGCCCAAAGGCAAGCCTCTCGACGAATTCCTGTCCGCTGGAACGCACGCCCGCGGTCTCACGTTTTGACGCGATCCGAGCCGAAACACCTGCGAGCCTTGCAGCCGCCATGCCAAACACATTTGTGTAGAAATCGTGCGTGTGAACCAGATCGATCCGGTTCTCGCGCAGGCTTTTAGCACAGCGCCGCACTTGCCGAACGAAGTTCAGATCGTAAAACGAAGTGAGCGGATACTCTGGTATCTCGGCAAGTCCAATGCCGTCTATTTCGTTCCCTAACGCGCCTTCGCTGTTTAGCGTTGCGGCGATCACGTCAAATGTTCCTTCAGTTTTCAGCCGCCGGGTAAGCGCGATTGCCTGGCTCTCGGAACCGCCCAGATGAAAACTTGGAATAAATTGTAGAACTCGTTTTTTCACTTGGCGGCGTACCGACGCCGGTC
>DAIRVI010000085.1:0-1584 GCA_036802885.1 Pyrinomonadaceae bacterium | reverse complement strand
AGCATTTCCTCAGGATCATCGTTGAATACAAACAGATCGGTATAGTCGCGATATTTTATAACGAATGCTCGCCCCGTCAGCGAGTACACCTCTGAAACCTCGGGAACAGCAAGACCGGCCTCGACCGGCAGCATAAAGGTGAAAAACTCTTGCGTTCCCTTCCCGTTCGACACAAATCGAAGATATGGCGCACTAAGCTTGTTGCGATAAATGTTCGAGATCCAACCCTCTTTCTGCTGCCACTCGCCGCTGTCGCCGAACGTGAAAATGCGGCTGCCCGAATCGCCCATCGAGACTCCGTCGGTTGCTACGCGGGGCTCAATGTCATCTTTGAAGTGAAAATTCAGCGTGTATTCATGCTCACCGTGTGTCGTGACGAGATCGCGCATTATCCAATAATCGTTCTTGAGAAACAGTATGCTACGGGTGTGCCCCGCCGGTTCTAACAACCGGTTAAATCCGCTGTGCGACCCTTCGAAAAAATCGAATCTTTCCTCCGCGATCCACGTATTCGTCTGCGTTTTCGCCCGCGTTTTCCAGCTGAATGTTCCGTTGGGTTCCGACGAGGAAAGGTGATCGACCGCAAGTGTATTATGGGCCGCCGTAGAGCGAAAATAATTACGGATCTTTGTGGATTCGTGGTAGGAATACGTACCTGAGTCGACGAGCAGCGTTCGTCCCTGCATTGCAAGCTCGATCGAGAGCGCGTCGGCGTGGCCGTGGGCGCCCGCGATCGCACCGAGTTCCCCGCAATCAACAAGCAGGTAATTGTCCGATTCGCTCCACCCGTCGCGCATCACAAAATAGCCTCCGCGGGGGAATTCTTTTGACTCGCCTTTCGGTTCCACAGCAGCGAGACTCTTGTATGTATCGAGTCCTTTTTCTCCAAGAAGCCAGAATATTTCCTCGCGCAAGCCGCCGCTGATAAACTTATAATCGCCCCGCTTAAACATCGCCGCCCCGGCCGCCAAGGTTCCCCGAAAATCGTCGGGCGCCGAATTTGTCAGAGGCAGGGCACGGCCGCCATCATCATCACCGATGATCGGCGATGTTCCGTCGGGACGCGTGACATTCATCAAAAAATCCAATGCGCTCTGCAGCCTTTCGAACAGGTTTCCTGAGTGCTTGTCTTTCCGATCCCTGCCAAAAAGCGACTGGAGAACAACGAAATGACTGTAAAAATCCGCCGTATATCGTTGATACCAGGTACTTTGTTCAAAATAGACGCCGTCCGGCAGTATCTGCCGCTTGATTTCTGTATGGAGAATATCCGTACCGAGTTTTCGCCACCGCTTTGCGCGTTCTAGAAATGGCAGCTGCGTACCGAGGTAATAGAGTCCGAGCGCCTCGCCCGTAAGATGGGTGTTTGGGCTGTAATATGTAGAAAGATACTTCTCGATGTGTCGGCCGTGATAATAGAGGAATTTAAGAGCCTTTTTGAAGATCTCAGGTGTAAAGCTGTCCGAATTTCGGAAAAAATGAAACGCCCAGATCCACGACATTGCACGAAATGACACCTCGAGGCTGCTCGACCAATTGATTCCGATTCCCGGAGGGTTCTGGTCCATCCACGATTCGAGATGT
>DAIRVI010000084.1:0-11599 GCA_036802885.1 Pyrinomonadaceae bacterium | reverse complement strand
TTGTCCTCGACACAAAAGATCACGGGCAGCTTTAGATTGCAGGCCGTGTTGAGAGCCTCCCAGTATTCGCCCTCACTCGTCGTGCCGTCGCCAACCGACATATAGACGACCTCGTCGCCCTTGAAACCGGTAACCTTATCGCGAAGTTCTTTTACCAGCGAAGCTCGATAGCCGGCCTCTGCCGCACCGACAGAGTGGAGCGCCTGCGTTCCCGTACACGACGACTGTGACGGAACATTCAACTTGGTACTGCCCCAATGAGACGGCATCTGGCGGCCGTGCGAATTTGGATCGACCTCCGCGCCAACCGCCGACCAGAGCATTTCCTGCGCCGTCATTCCGAGGCCAAGCATCAATGCGCGGTCCCGGTAGTAGGGAAAGAACCAATCGTAACCGGACTTCATCGCCAGCGCCGCGGCCGCCAAAACCGCTTCATGACCCGCGCCCGAGATCTGGAAAAAGATCTTGTTCTGGCCCTTTAGCTGGATCTCTTTGTCGTCGACGCGGCGCGACATATACATCGTCCGGTAAAGCCCGACGAGCGTCTCGGTGTCGAGACCATAATACTTATTCGACGACGCGGACGCCGCCCGGCCATTATCATTTGTCTGTTTCGCGGCCGCTTTCGTGCCGACCTCATTTGCTGGCGTAGCCATTTGATAAACCTTCTCTTAAATCAAAATAGATAGAATTCGCAACCTTTTACGATAGCAAATCCGCTTGACGCGGGCAATTTGCAGTGGCTCGCGCTATTGCGCTTTCAAAACCCAGCCGTTTGGGTCGGCGGTCGGAATCGAACCAGAGTATTTTATAGACGCCTTACCGTCCTTCATCTCGACTCGTTGGGACTTACCGTCGATGACGACGTCGACGGGCATCGGGAATGGCATGTTACTCGGCGTTTCCCATTGCAGGCCAAGCGTGCAGTTATTTCCGCAGTCCGTAACCGTGGTTCCAATCAATTTCGGTAATTTGGGCTGTCTCAGATACATCTCAAAGAACCAATCAAGCTCGCATTTGCATTCGGTCTCGGCGATAGTCAGAAAATCGTCGGTGTTTACAAGCCGTTCTTGCCGGCCGTCGGTGAGGCGCTCCATTTCTTTTGTCGGATACGCCATGCGACGCAGCGCGCGAAAGAACGCGTCGTCGCCGATCAGGTATCGCAGCGTGTGCAGAACGACGGCCCCTTTGCCATAGATGTCGCCGTCGCTCTTAACGTAATCGGGTGCGGCGAGATAGACCTCGTGCGCGAATTTGGCTTCACGTGGCGCAACGGGCTGCATATTGCGAGTGGCTTTAGCGCGGGTTTTCATCGCCGTGAAATACGCTTCTTTACCTTTTGTTTCCTCGACATAGAGCGTGTCCATAAATGACTGAAAACCCTCGTGAATCCAAAAGTCGCGCCAGTCTGAGGCCGTGATGAGATTTGCCCACCATTCGTGGCCGTATTCGTGAAACATCAGCCAGTCAAAGCCATCCTCGGCAAAGCGGTATTTGTTGCCGTAGGCGATGTTTGTCGAGTGTTCCATCCCCAAATGCGGCGTCTCGACAATGCCGAGCTTGATCGCACGGAATGGGTACGGGCCGAGATATTTTTCAAAGAATGCGTTGTATTTTTTTGTCTCGGCGATGAGCCGCGCGCCTTTGTCGTAACTCTCGGGCAGGATGTAAAACTTGATCGGTATCATCTCGCCGGTGACGCTCTTGACTTTATCTTCGATGAGTCTGTACCGCGCGGCGTTAAAGACAAGCGAGTAATTTGCGATCGGGTTCGTCATCCGCCAAGTGTAAGTTGTAGTGCCGTCCGAGTTTTTCCTAGCAGATTCGAGTTTGCCCGGCCCGTTCGCAACGAGCGGATCGGGCACGGTTATATGCATTGAGGCGGTCGCCGGTTTGTCGGACGGATGATCTTTGCACGGGAACATCAGATCAGCGCCGTCGTTCTGCAACGCAACCGAGATCCAATCGGCTCCGCTCGGCGTCTTAGTCCAGATAAAGCCGCCGATCCAGGGCGGGTTTGGCGCGATGCGCGGGCTGCCCGAGTAGGTGATCGATGTCGTTACGCTCTCGCCAACCTGCTTTGTCATCGGTAACCAGATCCAGATTTTGCCGTCTTTGTGGGTGAACTTTACTTCACGGCCGCCCTCGGTCGCTTTTGTTACGGTGTATGGCGTATCGAGATCGAGCATAATCGCGTTTGTCGGAATGACAACCTTCGCGGTCATCACGGTCGTGCCGCTGATCGACCTAGCTTTCGGATCGACGTCAAGCGAAATGTCGTAATTCAGCACATCGAACGCGGCTTGCTCAAACCTCAGCGGCCCGCCGGTTTCGGTTGGACGCGCCGGGTGCTCGCGCTGTGCAAAAGTGGAGACGATAAGGACGAGTAAAGCAATTATTATCGAGACCTGTTTCATAGGTTAAAATCAATCCTGAAAAATAAGAATAGCCAGCTGATATCGCCAGCGGTCAATGCCTTTTTTTAACTTTACACTCGAATCGGTTTTACCGAAAATGTAATTAATGTATCGATACATTGAATTAGCAATTGTTTGTGTCCCACTTTTCCTGGTGTCTTTGGCAGTTGGCCAAACCGCAACCACGAAAGCGAATCCGAGACCTACGCCCACACCGACGACCCTGGCAGTAATTTCCGAGCCATTCGACAAAGCTGACGTAAAGACAATGGCCGCGAAATGCGTAAAACTCGAGACGGAGTCGGGCGGCATCGAGATGGAGATGTATCCCGAAAGTGCGCCTGAAACGGTCCGCAATTTTCTCAATCTCGCCGCGATTGGCGCTTTCGACACAACAACATTCAGCCGTGTCGTACCCGGATTTGTTATACAAGGCGGAAATTTATGGACACGTGACGGCGGAGTTTCGATGGAGTTGGGGCGACGAGCGCGACGGACGATCCCCGACGAGCCTAACAAAATACTTCACGAACGCGGTGTCGTCTCGATGGCCCGCGGGGACGAAGCAAATACCGCAACGACAAATTTTTTTATTTTGGTTGATGCTGCCTCGAGTCTGGACGGGAAGTTTGCGGCATTTGGGCGCGTGACCAAAGGAATGGATGTTGTGGATACGATCAACAAAGCCGGGGTCAACGGTGAAAAGCCGGACAAACCAGTGCGACTCAGGAAGGCAGTCGTTTCAGTTTGTCAGCCAGATCCAACATTAAGAGTTAGTTCGAATCTTCCGCAAACGCGATAACGTAACCATCCGGATCAAGGCTATACGCTGCTTTATGTCCCCAATCCCGTCTCTCCATCGGACTAATTTCACGCCCACCGGCCGAGATCGCTCGTGAGTGATACGCACTGGCATCGTCAACGACCAAATAAATCTCCGCACGCGGCGACCTCCCCGCAGCTAACGGTTTATTGATCTTGTCGCCAAATAAGCGCACCGCTCCGGCTTCGGGCATGAGGCCGATTACAGTTTCCGAGTCGATCGAAAACTCGCTCATTCCGGGGACGAAAAGCGTCGGTTTGAAGCCTAGTACGGCCGTGTAAAAAGCTGTACTTTTTGCCTGGTCTGCAACGTAAAGAATGAAATGTACTCTCATTTTTCTATGTCAATCAGAAAAATCCAGATCCAGCGTCATGCGGTATTCATTTGCCATCGACCGATGCCCGTGGGCCATGGCGACATCGATGCCCCTTTTATATGTCTCGATGGCTTTCTCGCGGTCGCCTGATTGCAGGTAGGCGCTCGCTAGAACGCCGTACGCGTTGCCTTCATCGTCGGCTTTGGCAAGATAGGTTTCTAGCAGTTCGACGACGTCGGCGTGTTGACCTAACTTTTCATATTCCTTGGCGAGTCCAAACATCACCATCGTATTCTCAGGGTCGGCGTCAAGCATCTGACGAAAGACTTCGATTCGGGTTTGCATGCCAATAGATTAGCGAATTTAGGGCGGAAACACGACCGGTAGGGAGTGTGCCTATTAGAACAGTAGTTGCTGAACTGGCATTTCCGTGGCTTCAGGTTCGGCAGGCTTTTCGTGTTGACGAAAGCTGAGGCGTTTGGCGTGGAAATTAAATAATTTCTGCGTTACTTCCCACTGCTCTGTTTTTCCGACGCCGCGATCTTTATACGTCGCGTGCCTCAGCGTGCCGCCGCGTTCGCGTTTCATCGTATTAATGATCCTTGTCACCCGCGTTGGCGGTAGCCGCTCGTGCATTTTTTCGACAAAGTATTGCTCTATCGAATCAGTATCGATATGCAGCATCGACATAAATGCCCGTGTCGCACCGCACTCTTTCGCTCGTTCAAGCAGAGCAGGAATGTCCGCCTCATTATAGCCGGGAATGATCGGTGCGATGCCGATACCCGTCTCGATACCAGCGTCAGCGATCTGCTGCATAGCACGAAACCGCGCCTCAGGCACCGGCGTGTACGGCTCAAACGGATTTGACTGTTCTTTTGTCAGAAACGGGAGCGAAAAGAACACCGAGACTTTCTTTAATTTTTTTAGCAGATCGATGTCTCGTGTCACAAGTGGCGCTTTTGTAATTACGGCGACCGGAACCTGATAATCGACGCAAACCTCGAGGCATTTTCGCGTCAGTTCGTAGCTTGCCTCAAGCGGCAGGTACGGGTCAGTCGCGAACGAGAAATCGAGGTGAGGCATCTTCTCACGAGTCTTTTTCAATTCCTGCCTAAGCAGCTGCGGAGCGTTTGGCTTGACGACGATCTTTGTTTCGAAATCCGTTCCGGCACCGTAGCCGAGGTATTCGTGATATTGCCGTGCAAAACAATAAGTACATCCATGAACGCAGCCGCGATAGCAATTTACCGTATATCGCCATCCACCTTCCCAGTCGGATGCGAACGCCTTTGTGATTACCTTTTTAGTCGCGGTTTCCTCGAATATCTCAAGTTGAGTCGGCGGCGGCTCGCCTACGTATTCGGCAGAATATCGGTTGTAGGGATTGGGAGGATTAATAATGTGTCGCATAGACGCAACAATAGTTCACCAACGGAATAAATACAATGTTTAGCCACGAATTACACGAATCGCACAAATAAGGCTCCTTACTTTATTCGGGACATTCGTGTAATTCGTGGCTAAACCTCTTTCTGCATCAGCAGATCGGTCTGCGGGTCATTGCCGAGTTGGAAGGTGTGGCTGCCGACGACGCGGAAGCCGTTTTTTTCATAAAACCTTTGTGCACGAGGGTTGTATTCCCATACGCCGAGCCACATTGCATCGCGGCCGTCGTTTTTTGCACGTTCGAAGCACGCGTCCATCAGCGTCTGGCCGACGCCTTTGCCGAGGAACTTTTGCTGTGAATAAAGTCTGGAAAGCTCAACCGGCTGTGTCGCGGTAACACCGGGTTCTATATTGTCGAGAATTAGTTTTGAATAACCGGCGAGTTCTCCTTCGATCTCGGCCAACAGGAAAATGTTCTTTTCGTCGGCAATCTCGGCGGTGATTTGTTCGACATTGAACGCCTGCCGCATGTAGTGGTTAAGATCGTCCGGCGCGTTTTTTGGATGATGGGCAAATGCGTCCCAAAATGTCGTGTACGAGAGATCGGTCAGCAGCTTTGCATCGTCGGATGTTGCTTGGCGGATGGAAATATCAGACATTCGTATACAATTTCAAAAAGGTTTAACTTTAGGCCATTTTGCAGGCGGTGGCCAGCGTTTTGTAGCATTACTTTTACAGCTTCTTACACGTGCCTCGACAATTTGGGCACGGTTGTTTATGACTTTATAGGTAGTATAGGAACCACAGTAACCGAGTCCCGAGCCTTTGTAGTAAATCGTAATTGTCCTTTTCAATCTGTCGAACGAAGAAATGCCAACGGCGAAGGGAGATATTTCCTTCCTTACAATATTTTTCTCATCGAAGTAGTAGGATTTTAATCGCAGTGGTTTGGCGGCTAACCAATTGTTTTTTCGTTGATTTAATACAGAATAAACATAGTTGAGTTGATAGGCTCCAGCTCCAGTAACAATTTCTACCAACCATTTCTTTTTACCCAACTTATAGAAGGTGAAGCCGGAATTAGGAAAGCGGTCTATATTCCGAGCGAAATAATCCTCCTCATCCCATTTAAGAATTCGGAACCATTTTGCTCGGTCATTTGATGTTAGATCAGTTTGCTTTTTCGGCAGCTGACCAATGACCGAAACGGCGACGCTCCATATAATTACAAAGCTCAGGGTTATTTTCTTCACGTCAGTTTCACTTCATTATTAGCTTCGCGATCGTCTGAAGCTGCATGTTCGACGTGCCTTCATAGATCGAGCCGATCTTGCTGTCCCGCCAGTATTTTTCGACCGGATAATCTTTGACGTAGCCGTAACCGCCATAGAGCTCGATCGCGACGCTTGAGACAGACTCGGCGACCCGTGACGAATAGAGTTTTGCCATCGCAGCCTCCTTGAGAAAGGGTTGGCCGGCATCCTTGCGACGGGCGGCGTTGTAAACTAGCAGGCGTGCGGCCTCAATATCGACGGCCATTTCGGCCAATTGAAACTGCACAGCCTGAAAGCTGTTGATCGATTGGCCAAACTGCTCTCGCTCCTGCGTATACTTGAGCGCGCATTCAAAGGCGCCTTGGGCGATGCCAACCATCTGGGCGCCGATGCCGATGCGGCCCTCGTTTAGAGTTTCGATCGAAACCTTGTAGCCTTTGCCGACCTCGCCGAGGACATTTTCTTTGGGCACAATGCAGTTGTCGAGTATGAGTTCGGTCGTTGAGGACGCTCGAATTCCGAGTTTGTCCTCTTTCTTGCCGACCGTAAAACCCTCAAACTGCTTTTCGACAATAAACGCCGTAATACCCTTGTAGCCGGCGGCCGGATCGACGGTAGCGAAAAGTACGAAGATCTCAGCTTCGTTGCCGTTGGTGATCCAAAGTTTTTGTCCGGTCAATTCGTAGTGATCGCCCTTGTCGACCGCACGTGTAGTTAATGCAAATGCATCCGAGCCCGAGCCTGCTTCGCTGAGTGCGTATGCGCCGACGCGCCCGCTCGCGAGCTGCGGCATATATTTTTTCTTCTGTTCATCGTTCGCCCAACGCATAAAAGCATTCGTGACGAGCGTGTTATGAACATCGACAAAAACCGAAACGCTAGCATCGACGCGGGCGAGCTCCTCGATCGCTAAGATCGCATTAAAGATCGTCGAGCCTGCGCCGCCGTACTCCTCGGGCGATTCGATCGCCATAAGGCCTAGCTCGAAGCACTGTTTTATAAGGTCGCCATCGAGTTTCGACGCGTGTTCCATTGCTTCGACACGCGGGCGGACCTCGCCCTCGGCAAATTCGCGAACGGAGGCGCGAAACAACTCTTCTTCTTCGGACAATACAGTCAGCCCGGCGTTTGATAATGCGGCTCCAGTGGCAGTGCTCATAGATAAATCCTGTTTTGTTAATCTAGGGTCGATAAAATAACATTCTAATCAAGCCGCAGGGCAAAAGGCAAAGTAGTGTATCCAGCAACTGTAACCCAAGAAACACCGTCGAATAATTTTAGCCGGTTAAAGCTGGCCGCGGTCATATTGACGCTTTTTGGCATTGGCCTGTTTGGGTATTTTGTTTATTCGGTTGGCCTTGACGAGATAAATGACGGCGTCGTTAGATTTGGTTTCGCAGGTTTTGCGGTCATACTTTTTATCTATTTTGTACGAATTTGCGCCCGGGCATATGCGTGGAAACTCTCTGTTCACGAAGACTATTCGTTGAGCATAAAAGACACTATCCCCGCTGTTCTTATTGGGGAAGCGATGGGCAGCACGATCCCGCTTGGTGTTCTCGTCAGCGGCACGTCGAAGGCCGTGGCGGTGCGAAAGCGCATCCCGCTCGTCGCCGGATTATCGTCGGTCGCGACCGAAAACCTCTTTTACAGTCTTGTTACAAGCATATTCTTGATTCTCGGTGCAGTCGTTCTTCTACGTGGCTTCGCCATTGACGAAGGCCTTGCCTTAACGATAAATCTTCTGCTCGTTACGGTCGTCATTTTGTTGGCCCTCGGCATTGTAATGGTTATCCGGCAATGGCATTTTGCGAGCGCGGTCTGTGGCTGGCTGTACGATAAAGGATTTTTGCACAAATTACTCGAGAAGGGCCGGTTCGAAGTCCGGCGTTTCGAAGATCTTATTTATGGGTTTTATCGGCGCTATCCTCAGAGATTTCTGCCGATCTGCTTATTAGAAGCTGCATTTCATATCCTTGGCATCGCAGAGGTTTGGTACATCCTTAGCCGTCTCGGCGATTCATACCCGAGCCTGATGAGCGCCTTTCTGTTGGAATCGGTCAGCCGTCTCGTGATCATAGTTTTTAAGCTTGTGCCCTTTATGATCGGCGTCGACGAAGCGGGTGCCCAGATCATCGGCGAAACTGTCGCACTAGCGGCAGGGGTCGGTGTGACGCTCGCAATAATTCGCAAAGGCCGCATATTATTTTGGACGGCAGTCGGATGGATTTTGATCGCGAAACGAGGGCTGTCGTTTAGGGAGATATCAAGGGCGGGAAAGGATTAAAGCGGCCAGAATATTGGTACCATGAAGATAGAAACGGCGAATACAATGATCGTCAGGATCGTGCCGACCTTTACAAAATCCATAAAACGATAACGTCCCGGCGTGTAAACAAGAACGCATGCTGGTTCGAGCGGCGTGATAAAGGAAAACGACGCGGCGTAGGTGACCGCAACGATAAATGTGCGCGGATTGACGCCGAGGGCAATAGCGGCTTTTACGGCTACGGGAAGGACAACCAGTGCAGCGGCCTGATTAGACATCGGCTGTGTCAGCGCGACCGTAAGCACAAAGAACCCGGCTAGCACAGCACCACTGCCGTATTGACCAAAATAATCATTAATAAGGCCGGCGAGATATTTGTCTGCTCCGGTATTCTCCATCGCGACACCAAAGCTCATCATGCACGCGATCAAAACCAAAAGACGAAAATCGATCAAGGAATACATCTCGGAATAGCGGACTGTCTTGGTCGCAAGCAGCATCATGACACCGCACAAAACGCAGATAGCTAACGGGATCTCATAACCAGTGAAAACCTTCGTCATCGAAAGTGCCAGAAACAAAAGGAAGGCACCGATCGCCCACTTTCGCTTTTCGACCCGGACACTGGCGTCGGTGATGCCTTCAAGTATCAGCACTTCGCGGTCGGCTGCAAGCGGCTCTATTCCCTCTCGTTTTCCCTGAACAAGAAGCACATCGCCGAAGATGAAAGGTACATCGCTAAGTTTGTTTGCAAACGTTTGGCCATGTCGGTTGATCGCGAGGACCGTCAGGTCATAGGTCTGCCGAAAACGAAGAGTTTTCAATGTCTGCCCGACGAGTCTCGAATCCCGCATTACCAGCACCTCGAAAAGTTCGGTGTTGTCGTCTTGCAGTACTACGTCATTCAGTAAAAAGTCGGGTTTGATCTCCAAGCCGACCGCCTCTTTGACCCGCAGAATATCGGCCACTTTGCCCTCGACGATCAGCGAATCTCGTCGCTGGATGCGCTCGTGCGGGCCGGGCGCGTTTATCTTCTCGCCATCGCGGATTATTCCGAGAACGTTGAGATCAAGTTCGGTATGAATATTAGATTCGGCAATCGTCTTTCCGACGAGCGGGGAATCGGGCAGGACTAGAAGCTCGGAGACGTATTCGCGGATATGGTATTGCTCTGTCAGCGATTCTTCGCCGCCACGACTTGGCAGCATTCGCCTGCCGAACAAAAGCATATAGATCATTCCAACCGAAAACGTGATGATCCCGACCGGGGCCAATTCGAACATCGAATACGGCTCCTGTCCATATCGCTGGATCGCACCACTGACGGCTAGGTTGGTCGACGTTCCGATAAGAGTACAGCTGCCGCCCAATATCGCCCCGAATGCGAGCGGCATAAGCAATTTTGACGGCGGTATCTTTGCCCGATTTGCGAGGCCGATGACGACCGGCAGGAACATCGCCGTTGTCGTTGTGTTTTTAAGTACCGAAGCCCCAACCGCCGCTGCCAACATTATTAATGCGGTCAGAACAAACTCACTGTCACCCGCGATCTTGTGCATTCGCCGGCCGATCAGATCGACCATACCGGTTTTGATCAGTCCACCGACGAGGACGAACAAACCGCCAATTGTGATGATAATGTCGTTTCCAAATCCCGCGACCGCTTCCTGTACTGTCAAGACATGCGTTAGGACTAACCCCATCACGAGCATGATGCCGATGACATCGACCGGCAGCTTTTCAGTCGCGAACAAAGCGATCGCGGCAAGAAGCATGACCAGGGTGATGGCTATTTCAACTGACATCGTTCGCAAAGGATATACGAAATCGAGCGGATTGAAAAGAAAAAAGACGGCAACCGTTGTTATCGTCGATATCAAACGCGGGCGATCATTCAATGATTTGTCTAATGCAGATATCGATGAATTCGAGCGCTAAATCAAGTCTTCCGTCGTGATATAATCCCAAATCAATGCAAAAGGGGGACGAGATCTCCTTGATAATCGGCGCCCGGCTGTGCGGACTGTCGCACGCACTTAGGAATCGCATACGAGTACAGTTTAGTTCCGACCGAGATGCTCCCGTCTATTGGGCCCAAACTTTATTAAATGTCACTCGTACCAAGTTAATTATGAAGAAAACATTTAGCATTTTTACAATTCTATTCATACTTCAGCTTTTTGTTTACAGCCAGACGCTCGACGACAAGCTAAAGGAGATCGATGATTACGCCAATACGGTCATGACGACGTGGCAAGGCCCGGGCATGGCGATCGCGATCGTCAAAGACGACAAAGTCGTAATGCAGAAAGGTTACGGCGTGCGAGAACTGGGCAAACCGGAAAAGATCGACGAGAATACGCTTTTCGCAATCGCATCGAATACAAAAGCATTTACGACCGCGAGCCTAGCGATTCTAGTTGACGAAGGCAAGCTCAATTGGAACGACAAGGTAGCCAAGTATCTGCCCGAATTTCAGATGTACGACTCGTGGGTGACGAACGAGCTGACGATCCGCGATATAGTAAGCCATCGTGTCGGGTTGGATACATTCAGCGGCGATCTGCTTTGGTACGACACTACCTATTCGACTGACGAAATGCTCCGACGGGTCCGATATCTCAAACCTGTGTCTAGCTTTCGTTCGCGTTATGGCTATCAAAATTTGATGTACATTGCGGCCGGACGCATAGTCGAAAAGGTCTCGGGTAAACCGTGGGCCGAGTTTGTCCGAGAACGTATTTTGACTCCGCTCGGTATGAACCGCACGACGACGAGCGTCCGCGATATGAAGGACAATTTTGCGATGCCGCACAATGAATCGGGCGGCAAGATGCGGGCTCTTCCTGTCGGCTTTCTCGACAATGCGATCGGCGCGGTTAGGTTAAATGCATCAGTTGCCGACCTTTCGAAATGGATCCGTTTGCAGCTCGGACGCGGCACGTTCGAGGGAAAGAAGATCTTCAGCGAGGCCCAAAGCTGGCAGATGCATCAGCAATATCTTGCCCGGCCGATCTCTGAGGCGGCATCGCGCAACAACCCGACGCAGCATTTTTCGGGCGTCGCAATGGGCTGGTTTGTTTACGATTATTACGGCCGCAAGATCATCAA
>DAIRVI010000083.1:2284-11836 GCA_036802885.1 Pyrinomonadaceae bacterium | reverse complement strand
TTTAAGATGTTACAAAACATGTTAAATTTTTAACATCGGTTTTTGTTCAAACACCATGTTCTGGCCCATCACAGGGCGAATGAACATAAAAGAAGGCCGCCCTTTCGGACCGCCTCCTTTCTTTTTCATGTTGCTTCCGGTTTGATTTAGAAGCTGAACCTTAAAGCAAACTGCACCTGCCTGTTCGAGCCAAGGCCCACCGTTCGGCCCACGGTCGAGCGGAGCAGGCCGAATGTTGCTCCGGCGGCCGCTTGGGTAAACGGCTGGCCTGGCTGGAGATTGGTGCCGGTCGCGCAATATGTACCAACGGGGTTACCCGCTCCACATGGGGTGCTTGAGGCTGTATTGATGCTCAAAGTCGGCAACGCCAGAGAAAGCGTTGTTGACGGATTGGCAAAATTCGTCTGGTTAAAGATATTAAATACCTCGGTCCGGAATTCGATATTCATCGTTTCCGTAATGTGAAAACGCTTTGCAAGGATCATATCTATTTGACGAAATGTCGGCCCCGACAGAGCATTTCTGCCGAGATTGCCCCATGTTCCGGGTGTCGGTGCGGTGAACGCCGCGGGATTGATAAAGTTGCGGTCGTTGTTCAGGTAAGGGTTAACGCCCGCAACAAGGTTAGGCCGGCGGATGTTACGCGAATTGCCTCCTCCCGGTGTGTTGACGACCGCGATAAATCCGGTTGGAAGCGGATTCGCTGCACTAACAGTTGGAAGCTGTGCGACAAACCCATTTGCAAAAAACGTCCCGTCGCCTTTCGGGCATCCTCCCGCGGCATTACATTGGATAACGACGTCAGGCCGTGTTATCAAAACCTCGACGGGTACGCCGCTTCTTGCGTTAGCGATACCGCCGATCTCCCAGCCGCCGAGTAATGTGTTTGCGACACCGTCGAGGTTGTATCGTTTGCCCTTGCCAAACGGCAGTTGATACAAGGCACTAAGGTTAAATGTGTGCCGCACGTCGAAATTGTTGCGGCCGCGGTCAGCTTCGAAATTATCGAGCTGTGCCCCCGTACGCGCCTCGTTCGAGCCAGCGCTCGTACCATAGCTGCTGGCAAAGGTGTATTGAGCATTCATCGTCAACCCTGAGCGCGAACTTCTTTGGAAAGAAAGTTGCAGAGCGTTGTAGCGGTCGTCGCCGCCCGAAGTTTTGTAATCTACCTCGGCGTACGGATTCTGCACCGAGTTGGTGCCACTGACGATGCTAAACTCGCGGATAGTGTTGACCGCAATGACCTGTCCGCCTGCGTTGGTCCGGCTGACCACGCCGAATGTATTCGGCAATGCGGTGCCGTCTAGGATCGTCGTCTGGCCTGGCTTGATCTTGTTTGCGACGCTTCGCAAAAAAAGATTGCGTCCCTGGCTGCCGACATAAGCTACGGTCGAAGTGATGTCATACGGCAGTTGCTGCTGCCAAGAGAATGTGTACTGATAGATCTTTTCAGGGATCTTGTAGTCACTGGAATAAGCACGCGGCTGATAGCTGCGGTTATTTGGGTTGCTCGTAAAGTTGCTGACGATGCCGGGAAGGTTTGCCGGAAACGCGAGCAGTGCACCGCTCGTGATCGTCGAACTGACGCGGTCGCTCTCGATCGGTTGTATCTGGTCCTCAGTCTGGCCGGGGCCGTAATACATACCAAATCCGCCTCGGAGAACCGTCTTTCCACCGCCAAAAAATCCTGAGCCATCCTGATTTGGCGACCACGTCATGGCGATGCGTGGGCCAAAATTTGTCTTGGACGACTTAAATGCCGCCTCGGACGAGGGACGGATCGTGCCGGTCCTGATATCAAAAAGCACCTGTCCGTTATTTGCTTCACGCAGAGGTGCGTAATATTCATAACGCAGCCCGTAGCTCAAGGTTAGGCCCGGACGGATCTTCCACTCGTCCTGTCCGTACGCGATATAGTATTCCTGTTTTGCAAGACGCTGGCCGGTCAGTCCGTTGTTGAAAGGGCTTGGGGCACTAACATCACCAAGATATTGGACCGACGTGAGCGTATTGGTCAGAAAGTTCTGGAGGTTTGAGAACGTATATGTCGTGCCGCCAAGACGGTCGGTGTACATACGGATCATGCGGACCTCACCACCCAACTTGAAATTGTGATTGCCGCGAATGTAATTAAGGCTGTCGATAAAGCCCAGCGAATATGGCGTGTACGGTTGTCCGCGTCCATTGGTCGCCGAGTTGGCACGGACAAGGCCGCCCGGGATCGAGATGCCCGACGAAGTGCCCTGTCCGGCGATGCCTGTGTTTGCGACACTGCCCGAAATGTTTAGGATGATCGCCGACAGGTCGAGTCCGTTAACGGTCGGAGCCGTGCCGTTTACGCGTGTGCGTGCACCGTTGTATCCGACCTTAAATTCGTTGATCAACGTGCCGTCCTTTCGCAGGATCGACTGCCAACCAAGAACGCCGTTCTGCGGAACTGCCGAGATCTTGACGACGCGGCCCGAAATTCCCTCGGGTGCGATGTCTGTCCCCTCGTCACGGAAAAAGCGGAAATAGATCTTGTTGAGATCATTTAATTGGTAATCAAAACGTGCAGCATAGGCCTTTTCGTCTGTTTTCTGATTTGCCTGGAGCTGCAGGATCTCAAACCCAGGTGCGGTTGTTGCTCCCGGGATAACGACCGCGTTCGGCGAACGGAAAGCTGTGAGAAACGCTAAGTTTGGCGAGTTGATGCCGCCGATCTGACAGTTTAGCGTACCGGTTCCGACCGGCGGGGCACAGAGCCTTGCCGTGTCGGTTATCGGAGCCGCCTCGACAAAGTTCAGGCCAAAGCGGCCGCGATACCGTTCGTAGCTGCCAAAGAAAAACAGTTTGTTCTTAATGATCGGTCCACCGATCGAACCGCCAAATTGGTCGAGCGACAGTGGGCTCTTGGCGATGCCGGGTGAGATGTTGTCAAAAAAGTTTCGCGAATCGAGTGCCGTCCGCCGCAGATATTCAAACACTGAACCGTGAAACTGATTACCGCCGCTCTTGGTCACGACGCTGATCTGGCCTCCGGTTCCGGTGCCAAACTCTGCAGGGAAGTTGCTCGAATCTACGCGAAACTCCTGAATATTTTCGAGGCTCGACTGCAAACGGAAAGGCGACGGTATTTCGCCGTTGAGATTGCCCGGGCTCGAATCGATGATCGCCGTGCCCTCGACGCCGTCGTAACGGACGACGTTTTGGTTATTGGCTCGGCCCGAAAATCTGATATCCGAAAACGTTCCGGTACCACTGTTGACGCCGCCGGGTGCCTGTAGATAAAGCTGCGATAGTTGGCGGCCGTTGATCGGCAACCCCTCGACCTCACGCTGATTGACGTTTGCGCTCAGCCCCGCTGACGCGGTATTAACGATCGTGTCCTCGCCGGAGACGACATCGACCTGTACAGACTGGCCCTTGATCTGCAGCACGATGTCCAGATTTAACTCCTGACCGACGAGCACCTCGACCGACTTACGCGTCGTGTCAAAAGTGCCGCCGCTGGCTGCGATCGTGTATTTCGCCGGTTTTAACGCGACGATCAAAAAAGAACCGTCGCTCTTAACGCTCACCGTGCGGGCTTCGCCCGTAAGGTCGTTTGTAACTGTCACCGTCGCTCCGGGCACGACCGCACCATTGGCGTCGGTCAAATTACCGGCGATCCGGCCCTGATCGGCCTGGGCCGATACGTTGATAATAAATGCAAATATTAATATTGCTACGCTCGTGAATAGTCGTAACCAGCGGTTCGTTTTCATCTTCGCTCCTTTATAAAAGAAAGTCGGCCGGCGATACAGCTATCGCCCGAAAACCGTCTCCCCCGTGTCCTCTAAATTTTTAAAATTTTCTGGCTGCAAGAAGCAGATTAGAGTGGCGAGGTTAAGCGAAAGTGAATTTAGTGTTAAATAAGAGTTAATTTGTCACTCAAGGCGCGGAATTGTAACTAATAGGTCAATAACAACGACGCACCCAGATCTTCGTCATCGCTGCCAAAGATCATACCGCCCCCGGGCACGAACTCAAACGCCTCGACCTTGTGATAATCAAACCGATATATGGGTGCCATCGCCGATGATCTTGCAAAAACCATCTTTCCTTTTTCGTTGGTGCGTATCACGCCCGCAAAATAAGCGGCCGATGCGAAAGGGCCGGCGTTACCGGGATCAGATGCCGCGGTGACAAAAACCCCGCCGGAGGCATCCAACTTGATATCCGAAACGTGCCGCACATCCGCAACTTTGGGATATGGCACCTCGAAAGGCTGCCACCCGGTTTCAGAGATCGTTCCCGTCTCCGGATCAAACTTTCCCCAAAAGATGGTTGCTGGTTTCCCGGAACCGCCTCGTTCTGCCCATACGGCGATGAGGGCTCCGTTTAACATTTGCAGATCAAAAGCTTCGAAATCGCCGTCTTTGGGTATCATGGGAACGTCAAATGACCGAATGACTTCTACGGACGCCGTTTTAGCGTCGACCCTTACGTGAAAGGCACGCCCGACGGCGGTAAAAGCAACAAATTGACCCTTGCGTCCTGGCACGACGGATACGGCCTCGAGATCCGTAGGTATATCATCACCAAGCCATTTGAGCGGCGTATATTGCGGGGAATCGGTGCCAACGATCGTGATGATCGCGGCGTGCAACTGTTCCTTTTTCTTATTGTCGTGAACGACAAGTACTGATGTCGTTCTGGCAGCGTATCCGATCAAGGCCATCCCGCTGATGTTTGCTTGTCGGCTGCCGCTAACGGGACGCCATTGCTGAGCCGAAGCGCTAATCGAAAACAAAATCACGAATAAAGAGACGGTCGACAAATATTTCTTGGTCATAATTTCATCCTGTCCCAAATAAAAATAGTCCGGTCTTTTCCCGTTATTGTACAACGAGTCGAAGACCGGACCTTAGACCGACAGTCCGTTCAATTAGAACGTAAATCTTGCCCCAACCTGTACCTGACGTGCGCCACCGTAACGTGCGGTTGATGGTGCCGATGTCGGCACGCCTGCGAGGATGTTTGGGAAAAATCCGGCCGGGCAGGTGATCGCCCTCGGGTTCGCCGTATCGTTCAAAGCGGCGGTCGAGGTGCAAAAATTGTTAATACTATCGACCCCAAATGCCTTATTCGTGTTTCGTGTAAGGTTGAATACCTCGCCCGAAAGCTCAAGCTTTTTCGTTTCTCCGAACCTAAAAGCCTTTAATAAACGCATGTCAAGACTCACGAATTTAGGTGCACGCTGGGAGTTTCGGCCTGCGATAACACCATTTAGCACCACTCTCTCGTTGGCATCATTAAGGTCGCCATTGGTCTCAGTTCCATCCTCAACAAGCGGTGTATACGGAAAGCCGGATCGGGTGAAAAGGATCGCGCTGACAGTAAATCCGCGACCCAGGTCGTAGAGTCCGCTGATGTTCAGGTTGTGCCGTACGTCTTGTTTTGACGGTCCGGCCTCCAGTTGCAGATTGAATGGATTCAACGTCGGTTGGCGTGAAAAGTTACGTTCATTTGAATCGTCGTCGCGGTTGTTTGCTAACGTGTAGTTCGCCTCAAACTGGAATCGATCCGCAAACCGCCGCCGTAGCGAGAGTGTCAGCGCATCGTACGTCGAATGGGCGCTAGATTCATTTATCTCGAGTTGGGCGATCGTCGTATTTGGACGGGTCGCGGACCATTGAAGATATCCGTTTGCCAGCAACGTCGGGGGAAGCAAATTTCGGTCAACGCGGCGCTGCAAGTTGTATGTCGAGTTATGGATATAACCGACCGTCAAAACCATGTCCTTGCTGATCCGCTGCTCGACGGTTCCGGCAAACTGCAGTGACCGTGGATTTTTGAATCCGGGATCAAAGCCGAAAACTCTCTGTTTTAGGATAAACGGTGTGACGGCCGGGGTTATCGAGGTGAATCCGTTCGCAAACGTTACGAGAGCGTTAGGGCCGCGCAGATTACAGCCGGCGAGAGCAACAACCGTCGAATTTCGGCACGCCGTAATTTCAGCGATCTCGATCTCGCGAACAGTCAAGCCGTTATCGGTTGTAACCCTCTGAAAGAGATTGGCCGGTGTTCTCGCATTAAACAATCCCGCAGAGAGTCTGATGATCGTATTTCCTTTACCGCCGACATCGTACGCCATTCCCAACCTCGGCTGCCATTGCTTTAGGTCGTTTGGAATGAGAGCGGTCTGCGCAAAAGCCGGGTTTGGCGTTTTTGGCTGAGGGTTGAACTGAGCCTCATATCTCAAGCCGAGATTGAATGTTAGCTGATCGGAAAGCTTGATCTTATCTTGGACAAAAAGCGCAAATTCTTTCTGAGTGCCTGTATAGATCAGCTGACTCGGATCTGAGAGCGGTAGCGATTGGCGAAAGCGTCGCGGACGACCCGCCGCATAATTGTCGATCGAATTTGCAACTAATACACCACTAACTGTTCGGCTTTCAAAATCAAACCTGGGCTGCGTATTCGATTCACGCTGTTGGGTAACATCGTTAATGTTTACATCTACGCCAAAACGTAGTTTATGTCTGCCGGCCTCGTAGCTGACATTGTCAGTGACCTGATAGCGAACGGTCTCAAAACGACGCGGCCGGCCGCGGTCACCACCTAGCGTCCCAAAGTTTGCGATCACCGCCTGGCCCAATGTCGTGTTTGGCTCCTCGAGGCGCTTATCGGTTCCGATCTGGCCGCGTATCTCATTGATCATACGCGGATTTATGACGGTCACAAGAGAGCTCTTAATGCCGTTACTTGAATTCCTTCGTGTGTAATTGCCCTCGACCGAGATATTTTGACGTGGGTTCTCAAAACTGAAATTCTCACCCCTAAACCTTGTGTAAGAATATTGAACGTTCAATGTGTTGCTCGCGTTCAGCAAAAGATCGACCTTGCCAAATAAGGCAGTTGGATTATTGGTTCCAAATTTTTCACCCTCTAATGCCGTAACACTAGCCGGTACCGTCGCACCCGGTATCGTGTCGAACTTAACCACAAAGGGCACCCGTAGGTAATTTTGTTCAACGCCAAAGAAAAAGAACGCCCGGTCGCGTTTGATCGGCCCGCCGATCGAGCCGCCAAACTGGTTTTGGGCATTATCGAGCTTTTGGCCAAATGCGTCCGGCGATGTCAGGTGTTTGTTGCGGTTAAAGTAAAACATCTCGCCGCGAATGTCGTTGGTGCCCGATTTGGTGACCGCATTTACAAATCCGGCTCCGGTGCGGCCGATCTCAGCCGTCGCGCCCGACCGTACAACTTGAAATTCTCTGATCGCCGTCTGCGGGAAAAAAAATACCTGCTCGTTACCGCCACGCTGGTTTCCCTGAAGAGCATCGTTGAAATCCGCCCCATCAACCGATACATTTGAGTTGATCGAACGCTGTCCCGAGATCACGAGACCGTTACGGTCGCCTTCCTGGACAACGGCGGGTGTCAACTGTGCGAATTCGGTAAAATTGCGCCCGCGAACCGGAAGATCGGAAACCAGACGGGGTGAAATGGTCGATCCCGTCGATTCCGTCTCGATCCCAATAGAGTCGGTGTCGCCGATGATGTCAACAGAAACGCTTGCTCCCTGTGCCCCTAGCACTATCTCGACAGGTGTGGTCTCACCAACCGTGAGCCTGATAGTTACCGTTTCCTCAGCAAACCCTTGTGACTTGGCCGTGACAGTGTATGTGCCGACTGGCAGCACACTTGCTGAAAACTGCCCGTTAGACTTACTCGTAACGGTGCGATCAAGTCCAGTGTCCTTGTTCCTGACAACGACGGTCGCGCCTTGCACAACCGCACCATTTTGATCTTTAACGGTACCCTCAAGCGCCGCGCTTCCCGATTCAGACTGCCCCATAGCCGTCATTATCAAACAAAAAGTTATTAAAATTATTGTTGAGATCGCTCGTAAACTCATAAACGCTCCTTCAGAAAAATATCCAGGAATCTTCCGTTCAACAGCAAAGAAACACCGCCACCGCGAAAATTCCCCGATCAATTAAGTTTTAGATTACGGATTAGCAATTGTGAGAATATTGTGGCGAGGTTACCCAGAAGTGAATTGAATGTTAAATGAATGTTAACTCTTGCGAACTCTGTCGGCCTTGCCTTAGACACGCCAAAGTGACATCATTTTTTTAATGTCAACCGTACTCGAAACAACACGAACGATTGAGGATTACCTGACGATGCCGGATGAAGAGATGCACGAGCGCATCGAGCTTGCACGCAAAGAGCTTGGGCCTCGTGTCGTCATATTGGGCCATCATTATCAGCGGGACGACGTGATCCGACACGCTGATCTGACGGGCGATAGTTATCAGCTTTCGGTTATGGCATCGCAGACGGATGCCGAGTACATCGTCTTCTGCGGCGTCCATTTTATGGCCGAATCGGCCGATATTCTTGGGAAACCGTCGCAGCACGTCATCCTGCCCGATCTCGGTGCGGGTTGCTCTATGGCGGATATGGCGACGATCGATCAGGTCGAGGACGCGTGGGAGCAGTTACGCGACATCGGCGTTCTTGACAGCAAAGTCGCGCCTATCACGTACATGAACTCAAGCGCCGCGATCAAGGCGTTTTGCGGCCGTCACGAAGGCGTCGTCTGCACGTCGTCGAACGCCGTGCCGCTATTCGACATTTATCTAAAAGAGTTCGACAAGATGTTTTTCTTCCCAGATCAGCATCTGGGTCGCAACACAGGAGCGAAGTTTGGCATACCGCTCGACAAAATGGTTTTGTGGAACCCGCACGAGGACCTTGGCGGCAACACGCCGGAACAACTCCGCGAGGCAAAACTAATTCTCTGGCGGGGACATTGCTCTGTGCACGGCAGATTTAAAGACTGGCACGTCGATAAGATCCGCGAGCAAGTTCCGGGCGTTCAGGTGCTCGTCCACCCCGAATGTACACGCGAAGTGGTTGAAAAGAGCGATCTTGACGGCTCGACGAGTTACATCATAAAAACCGTTGAGCAATCTCCGAGCGGCTCAAAATGGGCGATCGGCACCGAGGTCAATCTCGTCAACCGTCTCGCAAAGCGTTTTCCCGACAAAGAAATTCACCTGCTCGCACCCGACCTCTGCATGTGCGCGACGATGTATCGCATCGCTCCGCAAAACCTCGCGTGGGCGATAGAAAATCTGCTAGACGGCAACGTCGTCAACGAGATCGTCGTCGATAACGAGACGAAACATCACGCTAAGGTCGCGCTTGATCGAATGATCTCGCTGACTGAAAAGAAATAGCCACGAAATAACACGAACGGGCACGAACTAGCAATAACTAATTTCGTGTCTTTTCGTGTATTTTCGTGGCCAGTCTCTTCCCTGCGTGACTACAAGATCAAGGCTGGTTCATCGGCGGCGGAACGAAATTCGGCATAAATCCCAAAGCCATCGGGAAAGTGGCCGCCGTCGGTTTTGTGCCCGTCATCACCCAATTGTTGATCGAATTTACTGCCGTAATAAGCTGCGGCCCTGTGAAACTGCAATGGCCGTTGCCGTTCGTATATGTCTGGAACAATAACCTGCCGCGTCCCGCGTCATTGACGGTTTGCGCATAACGATTTTCTTGCGTAAC
>DAIRVI010000083.1:0-2184 GCA_036802885.1 Pyrinomonadaceae bacterium | reverse complement strand
TAGCCGTGGGCATAGACAAGAAGCGTGCCGTTCCAAACCGCCGGAACGACTATTCTGTATGGCGCGCCGTTGATTTCGCCCGTCGTGTCGATCGGTCCGACCTGCGTCGCGGCCTTCGTGGCCACGGCCGAAACCAGCAAACACAAAACCAAAATAATTAAATAACGTTGTTTAGTCACAATATATCCTCCAAAAGTAGCGCCCCCAGCGATCGCAAGACGACACCCAGAACGCAGAAATTTTTTCATTGGTCGCCTGATTGTATATCTATATTCGTTTTACTTCCAAACGCCGAATCATTTAACGGTCTTCACCTTCAGCAATCGTTTTCCTTGCATTATTTACAAGTGTCGAACAAAATGAACGTATGACCGAATCCGAATCGTCCGCGATATCTCGCATGAAGTGTCGCGAGATAATGACAAAAAACGTTAAGACCGCGACGCGAGAGATGTCTTTGCAAGAGGTGGCGGCTCTGATGCGCGATGGGGATATGGGAGCGGTGCCGGTTGTCGATAACGGAAAATTGATCGGCATAGTCACCGACCGCGACATTGTTGTGCGCGCAGTAAGCGAAGGCAAAACTGCGGATTCACCGATTAGCGAAGCGATGACAACCGAACTTTTTACAGTCGTTCCGGACGATTTTGTATTCGAGGCGATCCGTCTGATGGGCGACAAACAAGTACGGCGAATTCCGGTAGTAAATAGTGACGGCTCGCTTGCCGGCATCATCGCCATGGCCGACGTCGCACTCGAGATGGAAGACGAACGCGAGATTGCCGAAACGCTCGAGGAGATATCGAGTGGAAGCGCATTTTGGAGCAGGACTTAACTGAATGAATTTTCTCACAAAAAGATTTTTAGCTCTGTTTTGTATTTTGATCGCAGGGTTTAGTCTTTCTCTTGGGCAGAACACTAACACTTCATTGAGGCCATTAGCTTGGGTTACTGTAAAAAGACCTTACGGTGGTTTCATTGATTCGCTGACCGTGAAAGATATTGAGGTTCAGATTGGGAAGATTCGTCTCGACCAGATAAGTTTTGAACAAAAGCTGTTGCCGACAACTGTAGGATTGGTAATCGACCTATCATCGCCTGTTAAATCAGACCAAGTAGATCGCTCTCAGCGTGTACTGCTTGCGGCATATGGCTTTCAACGTTTTTTGAAAGCATCAGATGCCGGTATCGAATATTTTATTAGTACTTTTGATAAAGAATATAAAACTCTGCTGACACCGACTTCGGACGTTACCCAAGTCTCAAAAACGCTAAACTCATTGGAGAAAATTGAAAGAGGCGGTAGTCAGTCTGCGGCAAAAGATGCGCTCCAACTTAGCTTTTCAAACATGGTTGGACGCCAGTCTACGAAAAAAGTTTTAATCTTTATTTCCGAGGGTGCTGACGTTGAAAGCAGCGAAATCAAAAACGTAAATCTATCTAAGATGAAGGACATCGCGAAACAAAGTGACACGATACTCTATTTTATTTATGTTCTGACAAACGATGATTTTAGCTATTCGCCTCCGATAGGCGTAGTAGATGTTAGGCCGATGGAAAGAAAACCAAAACAATTAGTTAGAGAATTAATGCTAAAACAGCCAATGGAATTGCGCACCCACTCATTAATGCGATTCCAACATCCATCACTGCCATACCCACTCACTCTTGCAGCAGAATACGAATATTTGGCGGTAATTACAGGTGGGCGAATGTTTTATCCATACGGACAAAATGAGGTTTCGTTGACGCTTGAAATAATTGCAAATGAGTTGAAACATCAGTATTTATTGTCTGGAGAAATTGAAGCACTTGGCACACCGGACAAATTTCAACAATTGAAGCTCAAAGTCCGTAATTCTTCTCAAGTCATTGTGCGAACACGAGAAGGCTTTTACTTGAATTAACCAATGGCCAAATCCACGAACCGTTATTTTCAATTCACCGGCTCGTCCAAAAAGGCCCAGGTTTCTGGCCGTTTGTGGTATCCGGCGGCGGATGTGTACCAGGCGCCGGACGGATGGGTTGTAAAAGTTGAGCTTGCAGGTGTGTCAGCCGAGGACGTTGAGATCGATATTCAGGGCAACGTTCTGCACATAGCCGGCTGTCGTAAGGATAAATCGTGTGCTGCCGGCATCTCCTATCAGCAAATGGAGATCACATACAGCAACTTTGAAAAGACGC
>DAIRVI010000082.1:0-11996 GCA_036802885.1 Pyrinomonadaceae bacterium | reverse complement strand
CACGAACCTGTAACAATAAATCTAACACGGGCTACTAAAGGTGTCAACGTTTTTTGCTTTTGTTTGGTGAAGTTTAACATTTGTTTTCGAGAGGCTCCCGTTGATTTTTGTTGTTGGTTTACTTAGTCTTGATTTTTGGCCGATATAATTATCACTTTTTATGCAAGCACTTATTTTGGCTGGCGGTAAAGGCACTCGACTGAGGCCGCTGACTGTTTACACGCCAAAACCCGTCGTTCCGGTAGTAAATCGCCCATTTTTACTCTATCAGATCGAGATTCTCCGAAAAGCGGACATTACGGACATTACGCTTTCACTGAGTTACCAACCCGACAAGATCGAGCACATCTTAGGCGGCGGTAAAGAATTTGGCGTCAATCTCAGGTACATTACCGAGCCGAGTCCGATGGGCACGGGCGGAGCCTATAAATTTGCGGCCGATGCACTGCGTGAAACGACAGTCGTCTTTAATGGTGACATTTTGACGAATCTGGACATTGGAAAGGTAGTCGATTTTCATCAGGCTAAAGGTGCCGCAGCGACGATCTCGTTGGTTCCCGTGGACGATCCGTCAAGATATGGCGTTGTGCAGATCGACTCGGAAAGCAGAGTGCAGCGTTTTATAGAAAAACCGCAGCCGGACGAGCTCGAAACGCTAAAGATAAACACCGTAAACGCGGGAATTTATGTACTCGAACCGTCAATCCTCGACATCATCGCTAAGGATGCAAATCGGTCATTTGAGTATGATATTTTCCCCGACATTCTAAAGCGCGAGCTGCCCTTTTATGGTTATGAGATGAAGGGTGAATATTGGCTCGACATAGGCACGCCGGCCAGCTATCTCAAGGCTCACCATGATTTTTTGAGCGGTTCGGTAAGCGGATTTGAGGTCGAACGTGGGGCCGGATCCGACGTTGCGACCCGGGCCGAAATCGATAAAAGCTCGGTGATCGGCGAGGGCTGTTCGATCAAACCGGGTGTCCGCATAATTAATTCGGTGATCGGCGCCGGCGTACATATAGAGGAAAAGGCGCTTATCGAGAACTCGGTTATCTGGGCACATTCGCGCATCTCAAGCTCAGCCGAGATCAGAAACGCGATCGTCGGCCGAAGCTGTCACATTGGCCGAAACGTGATAGTCGGCGAGGGCTCGGTTTTAGGCGACAAGACGGCGCTCACGGATTATACAAAGGTCTAATGCCAGAACTACCCGAAGTTGAGTTGATCTCTAAATCACTCGATTCGCTCGTTCGTGGGCGCACCATCGTGTCAGCGGTTCTCTTGCGGGAAAGGCTCGCTCCTGACACAACGCCGACCGAGTTTTCAAGCCGCCTTCGGGCAACCAGCATTAATTTTGTACATCGCCGCGGCAAGCATATTCTCTTCGACCTCAGCGGCGACCAAACTCTAGTAGTACATTTGCGAATGAGCGGACGATTTTCGTTATTGCGACCCGAGAGTGAGAACCCCAAGTTCACTCACGCCGTCTTTCATTTTGACGATGAGAAAAGGCTTGTTTTCGACGATCAAAGGCATTTTGGCCTGATGAAAGTGGTCACGACCAATGCGCTCTATCAAGCCAAAGAGCTTGAAAAACTCGCACCCGAACCCTTCTCTGATGAGTTTTCCGTAGACTATCTGCGGAGCGCCCTAAGAACCACAAAACGCAGCCTAAAAGAATTTTTGATCGATCAGACAAAGGTCTGCGGCCTCGGAAACATCTATGCGGCCGAAGCGATGTACGCGGCTGGCCTCGATCCGAGAAAACAGGCTGGCAAACTTTCCAAACAGAGCGCCTTACGACTGCACGAGAGCATTCGCGCCGTCCTTAGGATCGCCATCGATCACGCGGGAAACCGCGAAGTCGACCCTGAAAATCTTGAGGGCAATTATTTCAGCGGCGCAACTGATGCCGGTTGGTTCGTTTACGATCGAGAAGGTGAGCCGTGCAGGAAGTGTCAAAGTCCGGTAATAAGGTTAAAACAGGGTAGTCGCTCAACTTATTTTTGCCGAAAATGCCAGCGGAAATAGCTGCGGCTCGAGGTTGTGCGAAAACCCCGGAAATTTCGTCTCGGCCGATTTCTATTCAACGTGGATGAAGCAGAATGAACGCTAACGAAGGGTATAATTGATAGCGGTTTTGCCTTGACACCGCCGTTATAAAAGCAGATTATCTTATCTAACATTCGTGGTGAGTTAATGCGACTTGCGACCACGTTAAATAAACCGCTAAACAGCTAAAAGGCATATCAATTTTGAAAAGTCTCGCTGTTTTGGCGAGACATTTGTTTTTATGGCCACCGATCACACAGATCAGACGGATCAGGGATTTGGACTTATGTTCTATCCGTTTTTATCTGTGTCCATCTGTGGCTAAATTCTTATGCTTAATTTTCGCGAACTACTCGATTCCGACGGTGTTTATGTCTTTGACGGCGCGATGGGGACGCGTCTTTACGACAAAGGCATATACATCAATCGCAGTTACGATGAGCTGAACATTGCCGCACCCGACCTGGTCCGCGAGGTCCATCAGGAATATGTAAATGCCGGTGCGGACATTATCGAAACCAATTCTTTCGGGGCGACGCGGCACAAGCTTCAGCCCTACGGCCTCGAGAGTAAGCTCAGGGAAATTAATATCGCTGCTGCGACGATCGCACGCGAGGCCGCCGGCGAGAAAGTCTACGTGGCCGGGGCTCTTGGGCCGCTGGGATTGCGGATCGAGCCGTTTGGACCGACCTCGTTCGACGAGGCCAAGGATATGTTTAAGGAACAGGTCGAAGCCCTACTCGAGGGCGGCGTCGATCTGTTTATTTTGGAAACATTCTCCGAGATCGAGGCCATCGAGCAGGCGATCCGTGCTGTCCGCGAATCGACCGATCTGCCGATCGTTGCCCAAATGACGATCCAAATGGACGGCAACACGGCTTTTGGCACGACGCCCGAAGTTTTTACCGCTCGTCTCGATCAGTTGGACGTGGATGTGATCGGGCTAAACTGCGGAATGGGGCCTAATCACTTGCTGAATGCTCTCGAAAAGATGCGCCCGCTGACGTCGAAAAGGTTATCAGCTCAACCGAACGCCGGCCTACCTCGCGACGTCCAGGGCCGGCAGTTTTATATGGGCTCGCCCGAGTATATGGCCGAGTTTTCGCGACGATTTGTGCAAGCCGGTGCTAAGTTTGTCGGCGGCTGCTGCGGTACGACGCCCACTCATATCAAACTTATGGCTGAATCGATCCGCTCGGTCAGCCCGCGGGTTTCGGTCGCGTCGATTAGAAACGAGCCGGCGACGGTCGCCGAGCTAAAACCAGCGGACGTTACGGTCGTACCTGTCGAAGAGCGTTCTCGTTGGGGTGCAAAAATAGCACGCGGCGAATTCGTCACGTCGGTCGAGGTTTTGCCGCCAAAGGGCTGCGACGCCGAGAAAACGCTCGATTCGATCCGTTTGCTCAAAGACGCAGGCGTCGACGGCGTAAACATTCCCGACGGCCCGCGTGCCCAAACGCGCATGTCCGCGCAGGCGACCGCCGTGCTAGTCGAACGCGAGATAGGCATCGAGGCCGTGCTGCATTACTGCTGCCGCGACCGCAACCTGCTCGGAATGATGTCCGATCTGCTGGGTGCCGCCGCGTTAGGACTGCACAATCTGCTCATTATCACGGGCGATCCGCCAAAGATGGGGCCTTATCCCGATGCGACCGCTGTTTTTGATATCGATGCCATCGGCCTGACAAACATGGTGAACAAACTCAATCACGGCCTCGATCTCGGCAACAACCCGATTGGACGGCCGACGGCATTTTCGATCGGCGTCGGCGTGAATCCTGGCGCTTTGAATATGGAGGAGGAGATAAAACGCTTCGAGTGGAAGGTCGAGGCGGGCGCCGAATACGCGATCACTCAGCCTGTTTTCGACACCGCGCAATTAAAGCGATTTCTCGGGATGATCGAACACGTGCGAATACCGATCGTCGCCGGTATCTGGCCGCTGATCAGCTTTCGCAACGCCGAGTTTATGCACAACGAGGTACCGGGAGTCGAGGTCACGCCTGAGATCCTGGAGCGAATGCGTATCGCGTCAGAAAAGAGTAAAGAAGATGCTCGCGAAGAAGGCATTGCCATCGCCCGCGAATCGTTGCTCGAGGTCCGCGACGTGATCCAGGGGGTGCAGGTCTCAGCGCCGTTCGGTAATGTGAAATATGCGTTGCAGGTTTTTGAGGCTCTTGATAATCTCAAAACTGCATAAGCGGACAAAAAAAAATCCGGCGGAATATCCGCCGGATTTGAGGGTCCAAAAACCGAAGAAAATTAACGTCTATCAAAAGTGTTGACCGCGAAATCTGGCCTCACTCCCCACGGCGTGACCTGCGCGGTATTGTCGAAACTCCTGAACACCCAGAAGTTGCTTTGCGCACCAGTAGACGCCCCCTGGCGATAGATCGCAATATCCGTTCTGGCGTCACCGTCGTAATCGCCCTGCGCAGGAAGATCGCTGCTGATTCCAAAAGTCTGCGTGCGGCTTGTTCCGGTTGAACTCTGCAGTATCCACCAAACTAACGGCGAAGTGCTTAATGCTCCGGTTCTGGCAACGGCAAGATCGTATTTTCCGTCGCCGTCATAATCGCCCGGCAAGATGTAGTCTGTATTAAAGTTGCCGAATTGCTGATAGGTAATGACGTTGTCCGAACTTCGCTTGATGATGAAATTATTAATCGGGGATTGTCCAAAGCGATAAACCGCCAGATCGAATTTGCCGTCGCCGTCATAATCTCCCGGAATCGGAGTATCAAAGCTGTTGGTTCCATCGCCGCTCAATCCAAAGGCTTCGACACGGACGGTTCCGGTCGAGCTGTTTCTGATATACCAACCGGTCGGGTCGGTGGCGTTCGCGCCCGGACGAAAGACCGCGACGTCGGTGATGCCGTCGCCATCGTAATCGCGCGGGATGGGTTGGTCGCTGCCGAGTCCCCATGCAAAATACCCGACGTTATTATCCGAACTGCGAAGAATCCAGAATTCGCTCTGTGCGCCGGCGGTTGCTCCGGCACGATATAAAGCAAGATCGGCTCGGCCGTCGCCGTCATAATCGCCCGGTGCGGGGAAATCGCGGTTGGCATCGCCCCACAATGCGGTTTGAACACCGCTCGTGCTATTTAAATTCCAATAAGTGATCGGCGCAACGCCCACCTGATTTGGAAAGCGCAAGATACTGGGATCGGTTCGGCCGTCGCCGTCGTTGTCAACCGGACGCTGAACGCCGAGCTGACCGCGGATTTCGCCGCCCGGAAAGGCTGTCGAATGAACATTGACATAGCCTAAATGAGCGCGTAGTTGCGCTATTTGTGTCGGCGTGATCGTCGTCGTACCGCTGATCGTACCGGATGTGCCGCCAACCACCCCCAAATTTACCGCCACGCCGGTCGCCGCGCCGATCGCGGCGGGTGCGTGAATATGACAGTTATTTTGTGTGCCGGCAAGTCCGTTAAATACAACCGTGAATTGTATTGTTCCGGCACCTTCATTAAGGACGATCCGCGCATAACCGGTCGCGGTTGTTGCGACGGGGGTTGGAGCTTCCTGGGCACCGTTCAGATAAGCGGTAAATATTTCCGCCCGTCCGGTGATCGAAACCAAGAATACGAAACACAGCACCGCTGTGAAAATACCAATTTGTTTTTTCATTTCTCCTCCGTTTATTCTAAAGCCGCGCCGATTGTTCGTCGCTTTCCTTTTGCACCTACGTGAATAACCTTTTTTCAGGTATTGCCTGAAACCAAAGTTGACAGAGATTTCGCTTGAAAATCTCGCTTTGTCGTTTGAGGAATAATAACCCTAAGTGCGGCTCAAAGTCAACAAACTTAGGGCTTTCGGTTTATGGCTCCAGAACGATCTTGCCGAGCGCCTTGCTTTCGATCACCTCGTGATGCGCCCGAGGTGCGTCGGCGAGCGGAATGGCCTCGCGAACAACCGGTTTGAGATAGCCCGCGGTAAGGCCATTGAAGATCGCTGTGTGTATCGCGTCTCTCTCTGTTTGCGATGAATTGAACAATGACATCCCGTAAACGGTTGCGTCCTTGGTCATAACGAGACGCGGCGTGAATTCCAAATTGCCGCGGCTGCCGACAACGATGATCCGCCCGAACATCGCTAAGGCCTCGAAGTCGCGTTCGAGATTTACGTTCGCGAGCATCTCGATGATAAGGTCGACGCCTTTGCGGCCGTTGGATTCGTGAATGTCGGTGAGATGATCTTCATCTGTGTGGTCAAAAACTGCGTCGGCGCCGCAGTCGGAAACAAGTTTTCGGCCTTCGTCCGAGCTTGCCGTGCCGATCACAGTCAGGCCCGCGTTCTTGGCCCATTGCACCGCCGCGATACCGACGCCGCCCGACGCACCGTGGATCAAAACGGTCTCGCCAGCTCTCGCACCAGCCTTTTGAAACAAAGCCCGATAGCTCGTTGCATAAGGCGTCCAAACGCCCGCACCCTGCTCGAATGTCACATTTTCGGGCAGGCGGCCAAGCTGCGATTCGTCACATAGCGAAAACTCGGCATACGTGCCCGTCAGTGAATCGGCCGTGTAAACCCGGTCACCTGCCGCCCAGCGTTGCACGCTCTCACCGACCGCCTCGACAACCCCCGCAGCGTCTTTTCCCGGTGTATATGGCAATTTCGGCGCGTGGGCGTGGATCCCAGTTCGCAGATATGTATCGACCGGATTTACCCCAGCGGCGTATATTTTTACGAGGACATGGAAACCTGTCGGCTGTGGTATTTCCACATCCTCAAGTTTCATCACCTCGGGCTCGCCGAATTCACGAACTACAATTGCTTTCATTGATTATTCAACGGTCACCGATTTCGCCAGATTTCTCGGCTGATCAACGTCGCAGCCGCGGCGCACGGCGATATGGTACGAGAGTAACTGTAGCGGCACGATCGAGAGGATCGGGCCAAGCAGATCGCTGGTCTCGGGTATCTCGATGACGTGATTCGACACCTTGCTGCTCATCGTGTCGCCCTCGGTCAGCACCGAGATGATTATGCCGTCGCGAGATTTGACCTCGACAATATTCGAGTGCGTTTTTTCGTAACGAAGCTCGCTGGCCGCGTTGCCAGCCTCGCGGGTGTTGACGACGACGACCGGCAGCTTTTCGTCGATCAGGGCGTTCGGGCCGTGTTTCATCTCGCCGGCCGGATAGCCCTCCGCGTGAATGTAGCTGATCTCTTTAAGTTTTAACGCGCCCTCGAGAGCGACCGGGAAATTAATTCCGCGGCCAAGGTATAGGAAATCCTGAACCCGGAAAAACTCTTTTGAAAGCTCCTCTATAGAATCTGCGTCATTCAATAATTGCTCGATCTTTAGCGGCAGTTCGGCAAGATCCTGAGCGAGCTTTTTCGCCCGCGTTTCGTCGATACGCCCGCGAACCTCACCAAAATACATCGCAAACAGATACAACGCGACCATCTGAGCCGTAAACGCCTTTGTCGAAGCTACGCCGATCTCAGGCCCGGCATGTGTCAAGATTGTGCCGTCGGCCTCGCGCGTGATCATAGAACCCTGCACGTTACAGATCGCTAGTATCTTGCATCCCGCTTGCTTCGCTTCGCGCATCGCGGCGATCGTGTCAGCGGTTTCGCCGGATTGCGAAATAACGATTATCAGATCGGTTTCGCTCAAAACCGGTTCGCGGTAGCGGAATTCAGACGCGTAATCGACCTCGACCGGGACGCGAGCGAGGGCCTCGATCATATATTTGCCGGCAAGACCGGCGTGCCACGAGGTGCCGCAAGCCGCGATCTTTACCGACGTAACGGCTCGCAGATCGTCGTCGGAAATATCCATCGGGTCGAGATAAACCTTCCCGTTATCCAGCGAAATCCGTCCCTGCGACGTGTCACGCACCGCTCGCGGCTGCTCGTATATCTCCTTGAGCATAAAGTGCTTAAAGCCGCCCTTCTCCGCCATGATCGGATCCCAGGTAATGCGCTGCTGCGTGGGTTCGACGACGTTTCCGTCAAAATCAGTGACACGGACCGAGTCTTTTGTGAGAACCGCGATCTCCCTGTCACCCAGAAAGAAAACGTCGCGTGTATGAGCAAGGATCGGCGGGATGTCCGACGCTACAAAAAACTCGCCATCGCCCAAACCGATCACCACCGGCGGCCCTTCGCGAACGGACACGATCATATCCGGCTCGTCGACTGAGATGATCGATAGCGCGAATATTCCCTTTAATTCCTTTACGGTTTTCCGGACGGCAAGCTCGAGCGACAGGCCCTCTTTGTCGATGTAATGGCCGATCAGATGAGCGACGACCTCGGTGTCGGTTTCGGTGCTAAACACGTGCCCTTCGGCCTGCAGCCGCTCTTTGAGCGTCAGGTAATTTTCGATAATTCCGTTATGAACAACGACGACTTTGCCCGACTGGTCGCGGTGCGGATGAGCGTTTTCCTCGGTCGGACGCCCGTGCGTCGCCCAACGCGTATGCCCGATGCCGTAATTACCGTCGAGCGGATTCAAACGGATCGCTTCCTCAAGGTTTCGCAGCTTGCCCTCAGCACGCCGCAAGCTTAGATGATGTTCGTCATCCACCACCGCGATACCCGCCGAGTCGTATCCGCGATACTCGAGCTTCCTGAGGCCGTCTATGATCAACGGCACAACCTGTTTATTTCCAACGTATCCGACAATTCCACACATAAAATATATTCGAACTATTTAGCGGCAAAGAGGTTCTTAATCACAACATCAACCGCCTGCTTTTCTTTCGGAAAAATTACTCGCCCCCCGGTTTCCTCGGTTATCTTAGTCAAAAAATTCTTAGCCTTTTTTTGAGTGCCTGGGGCGAAGAAATCTGAGCTTAGGCCTTCAACAAAGCCAATCACGAATACTTTGATATTATTTGACTTCAAATAAACAATTAGGTCGTCCTTCTTAACTTCACTTACTCTATCTTGACCATCAGTTACCAATATTAAAGTTTTCGAAGAGCCCGGTTGCTCTTTGATTCTCTCTGCTAAAAACTGAATCGCGTCAAAGAGGGTGGTTTGTCCTACCTGTGTAGACAAGCCATCTATATGCCGATTAAGGGTGGGCAAATCGTTTCCCCAATTAACTCCTAGTACTGGACCAGCTATTTGCTTCTTCTTTATCTCTTGAGTCGCGAAATTAAAAATGGAAATATCTGGTGGGGAGTTTAAGTGCTTGAGCACAGCCTTGCCGGCTTTTTTGACGTTATCAAGGTCCGGTCGAAGCGTGCCAGTGTTGTCGAGTAGAATTCCATATGCCGTGCGGTTGGAGTTCTGTCCAAATCCTTGAGCGGCGCAGATTAACGTGATTAGACCAACGAGAAGATTGAGTCTTTTCAAAATAATCATTTAATTCACCTAGTCATTGCTCAAATCTCTGATCGATCTAGCCGGAGCACCAACAGCCAATTTGTTTGGTTTGATGTCTTTTGTGACTACACTTCCCGCTCCCGTAACCGAACCGTCGCCGACCGTGACTGGGGCGATTAGCATTGTGTCTGAGCCGATCTTTACGTTGTCGCCGATATGGGTCTCGTGTTTGTTCTTGCCATCATAATTGCAAGTGATCGTCCCGGCGCCGATGTTTGTGTTTTCGCCGATGGTGGCGTCGCCGAGATATGTGAGGTGGCTGGCTTTTGAGCCGCGACCGAGTTTTGTTTTCTTCATCTCGACGAAGTTGCCGACTTTAGACGTATCGGCCATGACTGCGTGACCGCGAAGGTGTGCCATCGGGCCGAGCGTACATTCGTTACCGACCTCGGAATCGCGTATCAGGCAGTTGTCGCGAATCTCGACGCCATTGCCGATTTTCGAGCTCTTGATCCGCGTACCGGAGCGAATGATACAGTTATCGCCTATTACGCTGTCGCCTTCGATCGTGACATTTGGGTGCACAACCGTGTCGCAGCCGATTGACGCTTTGGCACTGATATACACTGATTTTGGATCGATAAACGTCACGCCGCTCTCTAACATCAAACGCTGTATCGTGCGTTTCCTGATCACCTTTTCCATTTCGGCAAGCTGCCGCCGGTCGTTGACGCCCTCGACCTCGCGGTGATCGTCCGATAAAAAGATCGCAATAGAATCGCCCGCCTCGCGCAAAATCCGCGGCACGTCGGTCAGATAATATTCACCCTGAGCATTATCGTTTTTGACCTGCGATAGAGCGGGAAACAGCTTTTTTGTATCGAAGCAGTAAATGCCCGAGTTGATCTCGTCGACCTGCTTTTCCGGGTCGCTTGCGTCTTTTTGTTCTACAATGCGGTCAAACAAACCACGAACGTCTCGGATGACGCGTCCGTAACCGCTCGGATCTTTTAGCCGAACCGTCAAAACGGTACACGCCGCGTTTTTCTCATGATGTACCGCAATCAGCGCAGCCAGAGTTTCGGCCTTGATCATCGGCACATCGCCGGAGAGTACGAGCAAGGTCGAATCGACATTCTCAAAAACTCCGCGTGCGGCGTTGACTGCATCGCCCGTGCCAAGCTGCTGTTTTTGCAATACAAACTCAACAACACCCGCATCCACTTCGTTCAACACAGCGGTTTTGACATCATCGGCCTGATGCCCGACGACAACGCAGATCTTTCGCGGGACGAGTTTCAGAGCCGTCTCGCAAACGTGATTGATCAGCGGCCGGCCATCAAGTTTGTGCAGGACCTTGGCGAGCCTGGACCTCATACGCGTCCCGAGGCCGGCGGCCATAATCAGCACATTCAGCTCAGGTTGAGCTTCGGTCTCATTCACCATAAACAGTTTTCAGACGGCGGACTTTACTTTCGGCTGTAACGCACATAATAAAAGGACTTGGGCCAGCTTTTCGGGATGATGTCTCACCTTTTCGCCGTCGTCCAACAGATTACCATAAACGATCTCGGCTCCCTCAATCGTTTCAGGCGAGATCGAGCCGTGGACGCCGATCTGCTGGGCGCCTTCGCCTGTGTATTGTGCCATCTGACTTTCGTTGATCGGACGGTCATTGACTATTACGTAGTCAAAATCGATCTGCGGGGCGTACTGTCTAACGATCTCGAGGTGTTGGCGGGCGGAGAGGCCGTCCGTCTCGCCGGGCTGCGTCATCAGATTGCAAACAAATACCTTGACGGCCCGCGAAACCGAGATCGCATCAGCCACACCATCAACCAATAGCGGAGGCAAAAGACTCGTGAAAAGCGATCCCGGGCCGACTGTGATCACGTTGGCGGCGTCGATAGCGGCAAGCGCCTCCGGCATTGGCTTTGAGCCTTGCGGCTCAAGGTACAGGCGTTTTATCGAGTTCCCAACGTGAGCGATCTTTGTTTCGCCGCGAACTATGGTTCCATCATTTAGCTCGGCGGCAAGTCGCACATCGGCGACCGTTGCAGGGTAGATATGCCCCTTACTTGCCAGGATCTCCGACGACAATTTGACCGCTTCGGCAAAATCGCCTGTGATTTCCGATAGGGCCGCCAAGAAAATATTTCCGAAGTTGTGACCGCCCAGATCGCCGTCACCGCGAAATCGATGCTGAAAAAGCTTAGATAACAGCGGCGAGTCTTCCGACAACGCCACCATGCAATTGCGAATATCACCCGGCGGCAGCATCTGCAGCTCTTCGCGAAGCCGCCCGGAGCTTCCCCCGTCATCAGTCACCGCAACAATAGCGGATAAATTCGCCAGCCAAACCGGCTCCGTATCGCCCGCGTTTGCAAAACGCTTAAGCCCTGAAAGGAGCGTAGACAGCCCATTCCCGCCGCCGATCGCGACAAAATTTAGGCCGGTGGATCGATCTGAAAATAGATGGTGCTTCATTTAAACGGAATGCTCGCGGATGCGTCCGGAGGTAAGCAAGAAGAGTCAAAATGAACGCCGGCGAGCACCGCCGACAAAGAGAATTTTAACATCTATTGCCGGAACCGGGCAACGACCGGCCACAATCGGCGTATTTCGAATGTATAATTCTGCCTAAACCG
>DAIRVI010000081.1:7845-12143 GCA_036802885.1 Pyrinomonadaceae bacterium | reverse complement strand
CCCGGAGGCGTTGATCGCCGCTGTAGAAGGCGTGTCCGGAACGGCAAGGACAAATTTCTACGGATCAGCAAAAAGTCGGAAAACAGTGGTCATCAAGGAACTACTGATCGTAAGCGGACGGCGTGTCGGTGCCACCGTAAATACACTATCGGAAATGACTGGCCTGAACAGCTCGACCGTAAGCCGGCGACACGACGCAGCAGCGAACCGGATGTGCCAGGATCACGAGCTGATGCAGACAGTAAACAAAGTGCTGGAAAAGTATAGGGAACGAATTGCAATATTGCAGGCCTGACCCCAATCTTTTGTGACCCCAATCTTTTGTGACCCCAATCTTTTGTAAGTAAAGGTCTTGGAATTTTTGCCAATGCACGTTTTGAGTTTACTGGGCCAATCGACGGCCGCTCGCTGCCGACGGTTGTGATTGATAATTTAGGCGTCGTCACCGTTTATTCTGATGGGCGAGAGGAATATGAGGGACCCTTGGAAAAGAAGAAGGAAAAGAAATGAATAAGGGAGCGATTTGGCTAAGAATCATAATTTTGTGTCTCTATGGCGGCCTTGCTGTGATTTCATATTTATGGAATATCACAGTTATGTTAATCCTTCTTGGAATTCCGTGGAGCATTCCGTTGATGATGTTTAGTGGCCTTATTCTTCACATGACGGTGGAAGGGAAAACAGTAATATCCGTCGGCAGTATGATCGGCGTCATGTTGAACATAGGTATTTACTTTTTCATTTTAAGACGAAAATGATTGATATTTTGATGCGGGTCTGACAAAGCGAATTTTTATGATGTGAATATAAATTAGAGCCATGATTGCGATATTGCATTTCTTTGGTGAGTTTAATGAATGGGTTCAGATACTGCGATTCCAGCAACAAGAATTTTGTTCAGGCAAATACGACGATGCCCGCTTCGTTTGCAAATCCGGCGGTGACGAATCCGACGATCAGCACTTCGAATAACAGGATAACCTCGACCGTAACGACAAATAACATAAGAATTACTGCCAGGCCTGCAATATTGCAATTTAGCATTTTGTGAGACTGTGATTGCGATTGTCGAGGATTTGATTGCAGTTGATTTTCGACTATTGTTACCAGAAACATATTGATTTCCTTATTTCCCCTGCCAGGCGAATTTTTGCACCAGGCTGGTTAGTTTCTGCACCGGCAACCCAAATTTGCACCAAAAAACGTTGGTAACTCAGTGTACGTTCCGCGACGGGCTAATGAGGCATCCTTCTTAATTTTTTTATCAGGCCCGATCGACTTATTCCTAGTTCTTTAGCCGCACGAGTCTGGTTAAAGTTGTGGAGTTCGAGGGCGTTTTTCAGGAGTCCCGCCTCTATCTTTTCGAGGTATTGATCGAGCTTCTCGCCGATTGAAATTGGCGGCGGGTTCAGATGAATAGGAAAAACCTGCGACGCAGGCACGAAAGATCCGGCGCTTGGTAGCCGGTCCACTAATTGCTCGATTGTGAGTTCAACCGCGCCATGGCTTTCCGCCGCGTTGTCCTTTGCAAATAAAGCGTCAAGGCAAACTTTTTCGACAAACGAACGTAATTCGCGGACATTCCCATGCCAATGGGCGGCCTCCAGGGGCTTGAGCGTTTTGTCATTGGCGTTTACGACTACCTGGATGCCCCACGGCTTTTGGATTCAGTTACTTATAGGTTAGTTAACTGCGGATGACGAGACGATGTTGGTTTCGTCCAATTCGAGGATTATGTTGTTCCCCTCGCTATCCGCCGAGCGCTTGTCATTTGCTGCACGTTGCGGGTTACTGAGCGCCTTGCGGGCTTGGCCGGCGTCGTGTGTAAGGGCGTAACGCTTTCGGCTCGCTTTGCGGTCGTACATCGCCTTATCGGCGGCGGCGATCATTTGGTCAAAGGTCTCACCGTTCTTTGGGTAGCCTGAGGCTCCCAGGCTGACACCGACCGAGGCACGCTTTTTGCCGTCTATCTTGAGCGAGAATTCACTAATGGCACGTTCGATGCGGCCGCAAAGCTCGGCAACGTCTCCGGGGCTGGTCTCAGGGATCAGGGCGACAAATTCGTCGCCGCCATACCTCGCGAGAAAGTCATAATCACGCAGTTGGCCGAGGATCACGTTACCTATCTCTTTCAGCATTTCATCGCCGACTACGTGCCCGAACGAATCGTTGACGGCCTTAAATCCATCCAGATCGAGCATTAATAACTGGAAGCTGCTGTCGCCGCGGCTCGCACGGGCAACTTCTTTTTCAAACTGAATTTGCAGGCTCCGGGCGTTTGGCAGACCGGTCATCGGATCGGTCATTGCGTGCGTGTTTGCCTCGGCGTGTTTCAATGATTTTCCGATTGCATCAGCGGCAATTCGTGAGATCGTTTCCAAAAGTCGTATGTGCTCGTCGCCATATTCAGCAAGGTCTCGAACGTAGATCGTCACCGCGCCTATCAGCTCATTTTCCGCGATAAGCGGGACCGAGGCCATTGTAGAATACTGGCCGGCCAATTCGGTCTGGGAATAGGTAAAATCATGGTCAGGATCAACATTTCGCACAGTTTTGTGAGATTTCAGCGCAAATCCAGTCGCACCCTGGCCAAAATTAATCTGCCGCGAAGCGAGTAATTCTTTGCTTTCACCTTCGACATAAACGGCCGTCGCTGAGTTCTTGGTTTGGTCGAGCAGATAGAGTGCACAGCTGTTAAACGGCACAAATTCGGCGATCTTTTTTGTAAACAACTCGAACGTTTCGTTGAGATTTACCGACGAGCTGAATTCCCGTGCAAGTTCGTAAAGGCTAAGAACCTCGCGGTTGGCAAGTTTTATCTGATTGACGTAGCTGGTGTTTATGTTCGCCGGTCCCGGCACATCCGAATCCGCGAAACAAAGGCCCTCGGCCTGGATCTTCTCTTCCAGAGATGCAAGATTTCGAAGAAATACGCTTACGATCGCCGGATCAAATCTGGTTCCGGCTTCCATCTGCATGATCTGCCGTGCCTTTTCACGCGACAGAGCCGGCCTGTAGGGCCGAGCTCCCCTTAGCGTGTCATATGCATCGGCGACCGCGAGGATGCGGGCCGTCAATGGAATTTTATCTTTCGCCAACCCATCGGGATATCCGCTGCCGTCCCAACTTTCGTGATGATGTTTTACGGTCGGAATAACCGGGCAGTCAAAGCCGACATTTTCGAGGATCGAAGAACCGACCATCGAATTGATCTTTGTTTTTTCTAGTTCCGCCGGCGTGAGGCTGCCGGGTTTGTTCAGGATATGGTCAGGGACGGCCAGCTTGCCGATGCCGTGAAGCAATGCTCCCATTTTCAGTGCGTTGATATCGCTCTCGTCCAGCCCGAGTATGCCGCCAATACCTACAGCGTAAATTTGCGTTCGGCGAACGTGGCCAAAGCCGACCTGATCGCGAGCGTCGATCGCCGTTGCCAGTGCCTCAACCGTTGCGAGATGCACTCGGCTCACCTCGGTCAGCTCGATCGTTCTTTGCTCAAATTGGTTCCGATGCATCCGGTATGCGAGCGCCGCGAAGATCAATAAGAGACCAAGGAAAATAACAAACTCGAGACCCGAATGCGAGAAAAGGGGCCAGACAAACGGCAGCGTGATCAAAACCAGAGCGGAATAGCCCACTGTGGTTGCATCTAGATATTGATTTAACCTAAAGCGTTTCATCCTCAAAAAGCCAAGCCGTGATAGACTTTGCGGCTGTCGCTGTAATCTCCTCGAATGAGAGAAAGCGCTAATCACTCGATTTCTTTCGAAAAAAATACAAATATCACGCCAAGTTTTCTCGGCGCCTCTGAATCTAAGTGATAGAAAAATCGATTGTGTGGTGTTTTACCTAAGAGAAAAGTCCTCGAACGAGCAGCTCGACCAAGAACAACCGTAAGAAATGCTTAGGACCCAGGAAGGTTCAGGGTATGTGGACGGAAAAAATACCGGCGACGGATCAGTGTCTAATGGCGATCGTCAAAATCGTAGCTGTCAAAATCGTCGTGGTCGGACAGATCACCGGCGTCCGCCTCCTCTTTCAGATCGAGCTCGATAGGATCGAGGCCGACAACCACTAAACGTGCACCGCATTCATCGCACGCGACGCCGTCGCCTTGCTCGGATTCGGCGTCAACATAAACTTCTTCGCTGCATTCGGGGCAAATCGATGTTGGCATTGCTACTGTATCTCCAGAAACGTGTTGAACTTATTTGTGTTTCAGTCAAAAACCGCGTGAAAATAGAATTGTTAATCAATCTAACTTGAATCCGGACAGTTTGGCAAGACTAAAAGCCGTCATC
>DAIRVI010000081.1:0-7745 GCA_036802885.1 Pyrinomonadaceae bacterium | reverse complement strand
CGGCGACGCTCGGAAAGGTGCTGCACTTAACGCCACACGACACGTTTGCCTGCATAAGGCTCGCGCAACTCGCGAGAGAAAAAGGCGTTATCGTATCTATCGACATCGATAATGTGTTCGACGGCGTCGAAGAGCTCCTACCGCTTGTCGATGTTTGCGTCACCTCGCCTGCATTTATACGAAAACTACTTGGGCGAAGCGATAATAAAACGGCTCTTCGCGATATCAAATCACGATTTGGGTGCGCGGTCGTTGGCCTAACGCTTGGATCCGCAGGTTCGCTTATATTGTGTGACGATACTTTCATCGAGACGCAGGGATTTGAGGTTACGGGCGGATGCGTCGACACGACAGGCGCGGGCGATGCTTTCCGCGCAGGGTTTTTGTACGGCTTAATTACGGGTGAAACCGTCGAGGAGAGCGCTCGAATGGCGAACGCTGTGGCCGCCCTCAAATGCCGGGGTGTCGGCGCGAGGTTGACACTCCCAAATGAAACTGAGCTAAAAGCTAAGTTAAGAAAACTCTAGACTTAGGCAGCTCATTTGTTGTAAAATCATGTTGTTACTCCCGCTCGACACACCTCAATCGTACTAAAATCTTCGCGGGCATTTTACAGGCCGCGGCAGCTAATCTTCATTTTATGGACCCGAAAGCAGGTTTGATTATCCAATTGGTCGGAGTCTCTCTGATCGCGCTCTTAGCAATTTTTCTTAAGCGGACGATCGATGTTTACGCTCTCAAACGTTGGTCAAAGGCGTGGTTATTACTTTCTGTCTCGCTGGTTTTCTTGCTCTTGACATTCAGTTATGAGGCGTATTCACCCCAGCTCCTGGGTTTATCTTTCCTCGCTGAATATGGTTTTGGATTTCTGCTCGTTTCCGGCTGCCGAAATTTCTCAGGAACTAATGACACGACTCTAAGGCAGAAACTACTTTTTCTGCCGTTTGTGTTTTTGGCCCTCGGTCAGCCTTATTTTAGCAACGATCTGGAGCTGACTCGCGCAGTCAACGCGTTGGTCATGTCTGCGTTTTACCTTATTGCGTTTGTTGTGTTGTGGCCGGCAAAGCTGCGCACGTTCGGCTGGCGTGTAATGCTGATCGCTCTTGGGATGCTGGCGGTCAACTCTGTAAAGTATCTGTTTGTATCTATTAGCCAACCATATGCGGCCTTGCCGTCCGGTTATCTCGTGTACGGATCGCTGATCGATCTAATGTTCCAAACATTGCTCGGGTTCGGGATGGTAATGGTCGTACTCGAGCGGGTTTTAGCCGATGTCAGGACTGCCAATGAGGAGCTGCAGACGGGGCATAAAAAACTTGAGGAGATCGCGCATATCGATCCGCTGACAACGGCGCTCAACCGCCATGCCTTTTTCGGTTATCTAAATCGGCGCGGTGACGAGACGTCGCCCGTGTCAGGCTGCGTAGGCTTTTTTGACATAGATGACATGAAGTCGATAAACGACCTCTACGGGCACGATGTCGGCGACTCGGTGATAAGAGCGGTCGTCCGCGCTATCCGCGAGATCATTCGTGCCGAAGATCTGATCTTTCGATGGGGCGGCGACGAATTTTGCGTAATTATGATAGGTTTTGAAGCAAAGCCTGCCGATGAACGGATGAAAAAGATGGAAAGCCTGCTTTCAAGTACGTCGATCAAAGGTGTCGATCATCCGATAGCCATCGGTGTCTCGCATGGGTTTGAGAATTTTGCCGATCTCGACGATCTTGAGGCCACCATAAAACGGGCCGATGCCGGGATGTACCGCAGCAAAAAGATTCGAAAAGAAGGGGTCGACGTGAGCCCGGTTTCCACAGCACATTTAGGGGCCAATATCGAGATCCACGCCGGTATTCAATAGGCTCGTTTGAATAAAATTAATCGCAATAAGGCCGTAACTCTAAGATGAGTCACGGCCTTTTTCGTTCCATATTGCGGCTCACAATTTGTCGTTAAAAAACCCGACGACGAGGGCCCATGCGTCGCGCGCGGCGGTTTCGTCATAAACTTCCGGCCGCGTGTTGTTAAAGAATGCGTGGTCGGCATTGTACTTGACCGAATGAACCGGCAACTCATAACGCTCGGCGGCGTCCTCGAGCGCCGCTACCTTTTCCGGCGTGATCCAACCGTCTCGCGTGCCTGAGATAAAGATCGTCGGCGTTGTAAGTTTCTGCAGAACGTCGTCGTTGGGGATGTCACCATAAAACGGAGCCGCCGCGCTCAAACCCTCTAGTTCGCACGCCGCGAGCAAAGCAAACGTCCCGCCCATGCAAAAGCCGGTGATCCCGAAATGCGAAATATCATAGGCAAGGGCAGCAGCGTCAATCGCATTTTTGATCGTAGCGATACCATCGTCGCTCGAAAGCGCGTGCATCATCTGCGAAGCCTCGTCCGCATCCGCCGCGATTTTTCCGCGATAAAGATCCGGAGCGATAGCGACAAAACCCTCGGCGGCGTAACGGTTCGTGATGTCCTTGATATTATCGTTGAGGCCCCACCATTCGTGAATCACAATTACAGCCTTTCCGATTGAGCGATCGGGAAAAGCGGCATAGGCGCTCGTCGGGCCGTGTGCGGTGTCAAAGGTTAACATTTCAGTTTTCATAAAATCGTCCTCCAGAGTCTAAAAAAAGCGAAGCGTGTAGCTAAATCGGACGCCACGACCGATCTCGGGCGAGATGTCCTTAATAAACGAGATGTGATTAAAATACAACTTGTTATTTAGATTGTACCCGCTGACGGAAAAGATGTTCGCCGTATGCTGTCGGGCGAGAATGTATGACGCGGTGACGTTTACCGTGCCGTAGCCTGCGGTCGGCGTTTCATTATCAAAGATACGATCCTGCCGGGCCACAGCGACAAATTCAGGGCGAACACTCAGATTATGTAAATGCACATCAAGTCCAAATCGCGCCCTTAGCGGGGCGATACGCGGTAGCGGCCGCCCGTCGCTGAGTTTGGCGTTAACATAATCCATTCCGGTCAGCACGTTAAGATATTTATTTGCCGTAAAATCGAGACTGAGTTCGGTGCCGGTAAAGCGGCTGTCACCCTGTAAATACCTTTCGATGGGAAAGCTGCTGCCCGGATCGACAGCACCGGTCGGAGCGAGGAAAACAAACTTTGTGAAGGCGTAATAGAAAAAATTTGCCTCGGCTTTGACCCTTGAGTTTTGTTGGCGAAGCGACAGATCGACGCCATTGCTGACCTCTGGTTTTAAATTTGCGTCACCTATTTCAAAGGCGAGCGTGCCGTCGTGCGGGCCGTTGTTGTATAGCTCCTCAAGAGCTGGTGCACGAAAGCCGTGGGAATAATTCGCGACAAAAGCACCGCCTTGCCAAAGGTCAAACCTTGCTCCGAGAGCGCCTGAAAAGCCCGTGAATGCCCGGTCGAGCAAAACCGGATTGACCGGGTCGTAACGATTATTCTCGACTCGACCGCCGAACTGTAAGGTGACCCGTTCCAACTTCAGTTCTTCGAGCCCAAATACAGCAAACGCATCCTGTTTGACGGGGCCGTCGATGAGCGTCTCGAGTCCGGTCGTGGAGTAATTTCTACGAAATCCGTTAAAGCCAAATCGCCCACTCAACTTGCCCGCCTGCTTTTGTTCGAACATACCGCGGTACGAAAATACGTTATTGCGAAAGGTCGTGCCTATCGCCCCGTCAGCGATCTCTTGATGCTGATAACGGCTGATATCAACCGTGAATTTTATGCCGCTTATGAACCAATCTGCGTCATTATAGCCGAAATTAAACTTCAAATCGTTCCTATGCATGCGGATGCTACGCAGTTCGGGATCAACTTCGCGAAAATCGAGCGGTATGCCGTAGCGGTTCTGATAGTAGCTGTAGTTCGTGCTGAAAAAAGCTTTTTTGGCGAAATAACCAAATCCGCCGCCGCCGGTCGCGTTTCGTGTGAAAGTGTTCTCGACCCTTCCGACATTACCGCCCGCCTTGTAATCGCTGGTCCGCTGGCCGCTGGCATTTCCCCAAAACACCCAATTCTTAACGCCGTATTCGAGACCGCCGCTAACGGCGCCCTGACGGTTATTCGTGCCGCCAAACGTCGAGAAATAGCCGCGTATTCCAGGATGAGCGCCCTCGTCGTGCCCGCTGATCGCATTTACGACACCTCCGATAGCGTTGCTGCCGTAAAGCAGCGTTGCCGGGCCCTTTACCACCTCGATTCTTTCGACCGCAAGCGTATCAACCGGCTCTGAGTGATCGCCTGATTGGGACGCAAGCGAGCCGACGCTCACGCCGTCGGTCGAAACCAGAACACGGTCGCCGTCAAATCCGCGGATCACGGGCCGCGAAGTTCCCGGCCCCGACGATCGTTTCGAAACACCTGCCTCATTATTTAGAACATCACCGAGCCCAACCGCAGCGCGTTCCGTTATTTGAGAGGAATTGACGGTGCTAACAGATTCGAGAGCCTCGAATGTTGAGACCTCGGAACCACTTGCAGTAACTGTAACCTGTTCCTTAAGGCCGGTAATAGTGAGTGCAAAATCGGTCGTAGCCGTAGCCCCGGGGGTGACCGTGACTTTTTTCGACAAATCGGCAAAGCCCTCCTGATGCACGGTTATCGTATAGGTGCCGGCGGGAACACCGGCAAATCGATAAGCTCCGTTATTATCGGTGGCGGTCGTTCGTTTTAGCTCGATGATCTGGACCGAAGCTTCGTGCAGGACAGTGTTCTCGCCCGCGAGACGCACCGTGCCGCTGAGCGTGCCAGTATTCTGTGCGAAACCCGCAGCTGACGCAAAAATAAGTAAAACAAAACTGACAAAAATTCTATTAATCATATCAACCTCCACAGCGTCCGGCTGTATTGCCGGAGCGTCTCAAAACCCATTTTTTAGTGATGTAAACAAGCGACCCAATTGCCGAGCTCTACCAATGAGTCGGCGCCGGGTTTTACTAATCTATTAGATTTTCGGAGGATGAAATGTGGGGCTTGGAGGACGGAAAAGACGGTTCCCGGTTGCGAACGGTATAGTTGGATCTTCTTCAAACACTAACTGCGCAAAAAGGTCCGGCCGCCGATCAAACAACGCATTGTGCTGTGACGCATCGTGGCCGAGGTTGGGTATCTGTTTGTCCTTTCGGCTGTTATCGCTGCAGAGTACAAGAAACTTGCATGGGTCGTCGTGCCCGTCTTCTTGCGAATACACTGATTGATCGTCATTCGAGACTAAGTTGCCGCAAATGACGACGTGAGATCCAATTTCGCCCAGAAAGAAAATCAGAAATAACGCCGACAAAAGTCGTCTTTTATTCTCATTCTTCAACAATCTCTGGACAAGATTCCGCACAATAGTACTTAGTGTAATGGTTCGTGGATCGATGCTCAAGACGTTAATACGGTTCCATCCACCGATTGGTTTTGTGGAAAGCTCTCAAGTCTGGTTAATGCGACTGTGCGGCCATTTGCCGTTTTGCGGTGACGGGCGTAAAATCGCGTGAATCGATGAGAACTCTCTATTTGCTTCGACATGCTAAATCAAGTTGGACCGACGCAGAACTCGCAGATTTTGAACGTCCTTTGAACGAACGCGGGCTCAAGGCCGCTCCGTTTATGGGCGAATTAATGGCGAGAAAACAGTATCTTCCGGCCGTGATTTTAAGTTCGCCGGCGACGAGGGCGAAGATGACGGCAAGGTTGGTTAAGGAATCAGGCAGACTCGACGCCGAAATTCAATTCGAACATCGCATCTACGAGGCAAGCCCACACGACCTTCGAGACGTCGTTTCCGAGATGGACGACGCTCACACATCCGCGATGATCATCGGCCACAATCCCGGCATTGAGAGCTTTATCGGTTACCTGACCGGCCAAATCGAACCGATGCCGACCGCCGCACTCGCGGTGATCTTATTGAACATTGATCAATGGATCGACATCAATGACCGATGCGGCAAAATCCAAAACATTCATCGCCCTAAGGATTTTCATTCCCAGCTGCCGCCCGCTGTGATATAATCACCTTATTCTTGACAGACCAACTTTGCGGCGAACCTGAGTTTAGGGTTCGGCACGCATCGCGTCATTCTCAGTTTTTTTTGGGAGGGAAGCGGTCATGCAATTAACCATCGGTCAGAAGGTAGCATATCCGAATCAGGGCGTGTGCCTGGTCGAAGAATTCAAACAACATACCGTCGGCGAGAGGTCGATGATCGGTTATTCGCTACGGGTTCTGAGTGACAATTCGACCATATTTATTCCGGAGCAAAATGCCGGGAATCTTGGCATCCGTCCGCTGATCAGTTCCTCACAATGCCGTAAGTTGATCGAAAAACTCTCGGAGGATTTCGAGCCGATCTCGTGCGATTGGAAAACACGTTCGCGCGAGTTTACCGACAAACTCCGAACCTGCGACGTCTTTCAGGCAGCCGACGTTTTGAAGATGCTTACTTTTTTGAGCCATGAAAAGAAGTTGTCTTTTCGCGAGCAAACCTTGCTTGAAAAGGCCAAATTCCTGATCTTTTCGGAGATCACGAATACGTGTCCCAAAAACCAAACGATGCAGGAGAGCGACATCATCGCACTCGTCGAAGCGGCGTGCTCTAAACACACCTTCACTCAGCCAAAGGTGATGTCGGCCGCCGTTCACAGATCGACCGATCATTCATAAAAACCAACTGGAAATATTTCGTTAATAGGAACATAATTGGTGAGTACAGGAGCAAGTTTGGCAGGCACGCATATTGTTACAATCACTGGACGCGCAGTGCATAGCAACCGCGAAAGCCTTTACTAGGCAAGGGGAAAATATTTTGAAAAGAAGAATAGTCGTTTTTGTAATGCTGGTGGCCACTACCTTTTTCTGGCTGCCGGCCGAGAAGCATACGGTTTCTGCCCAAAACGGACAAGGTAAGTCCAGGGCGTATAAGAAACAGGCAAATAAAGCCATATGGCAGCCCGGAAAGCCCGGCCGGAGTTGGAATCGTGGGCGTAAAAACACCTATGGTTACAGAAATTATGGCCAGTATCGCCGAACACAGGTCGGCAATCGCCGGTATAAACTTGTGAAGCGGTATTATTGGCGGGACGGCAATCGTTTGTCGCGTTTCGTACGGGTTTATTTTTAGTGTGACCCGGTAACTATCGCTGATGCCCAAGGGAACCGAATACATGAAAGGAGACCAAAAGTGGTCTCCTTTTTATTCATTGAAACGGGCTTTTCATATCGCCGCCCGCGTAGGTCAATGTCTATCTACTATTTGAATTCCCAGCCTGAGCCGGGGTTTCCAGTTTTCCGTCACTCGCAGCTTTCCAGAAAAAGGTCACAAACAAAAGCGCCATTATCGCCAGCCCAATTGCCGCGGTTATAACGCCCCAATGAACGAAGCGATACGCTTTAGCGGTATCTTCACGCACAACGACCTCTTTGCCTTCGACTGTAATTACGTCCTTTGCCATCGTTTAGTCTCCCGCGCCTACTTACAGCCGGCGCAGCCGCAATCACACGCGATCTCAGCTATCTCGTGGTCCGTCGCCTCGCGGCAATGATCGCTGCAGTATTTTTCTTCACCCGCCACAGGGCAACCACACATTTTGTGTTCACATTTAGCATTTTCAGACATATCGATCTCCTTTTTTAATAACCCGAACTACCGCGCCGGAGCTGCGGGAGCCGCCGGTGCAGCAGGCGCCGCGGGTACGGTCACATTGATATCTACCCCTTTCTTTGGAGTCGTTTTTAAGATGCCGCTGTAATAAACGAGACCCGCGATGAT
>DAIRVI010000080.1:0-12186 GCA_036802885.1 Pyrinomonadaceae bacterium | reverse complement strand
TTGATCGCATTTTTATACATTTCATAAAACTGCGGGTACTTCATCGGACGAAGCGTTAAGTTGAATCCTTGATCTAATAACATTTCTTCTTTACCTCGTGCTGCAGGCACAAATACTCACGTGCTCTTTCTTGTATTGCCAATCCATTTCCGAATGTGATTGCGTGCCCATCGATAATGACTTGCTGTCTCCGCCCTAATGTAATCGCTTAGCGACCAGGACGGGCCAGCCCAGCGAAATTTCCCCACCGCAACAAAGTCCGCATCGGAAGTTTCGTCTATAAGCCCGAGCATTTCTTCATGGTGGGTCTCGAAACCGCTCAAAATTTCATCCAATGGAGTCAGACGATATTGCTCAAAGATCAGCGAGTTTAATTTTGGTGTCTCGCGCCACGTAAGTCCATGACCTGGCACCTCCGGACAGTCTCCGCGTTTCTCTGCGTCATGAAACGATAGGATCATTCGTTGCCATCCAATGAGGTGGGCCAGAATATCCTTGACCGACCAACCGCCCGGCGTCACCCCCGGCTCGGTCATTTCATTTGCATTCAATCTATCTAACAGCAAGTCGAGTTTTCCTTTCTCCAGGGAGATCTCAACTAGCAGCTCGGGTTTGGAAAGGCGTTTGCCCATCTGATACCTGACCTATTGGCAAGCTTCACATGCCTCGGGATTTTCGAGCGAACAAACCAGTGCCTCTTCGTCCGTATAGACCTTCCTCGGTTCTTCAATTACGGATGCGATGTTGTCAGCGGCGGCAACCTGAGCGATGCGCGTCGCGGGCCGCGAACGCAGGTAATACGTTGTCTTCAAACCCTTTTGCCACGCATACATATACATCGACGAGAGTTTGCCTATATTCGGGCTTTCCATGAAGAGATTGAGCGACTGGCTCTGGTCGATGAAGGCTCCGCGCATCGCGGCCATGTCGATGAGTGACCGCATCGGGATCTCCCACGATGTTCGGTAGATCGCTTTAAGCTCGTCGTTAAATTCGGCAATATCCTGCACCGAGCCTTCGCTCAGTTTGATCTTATTGCGGATCTCTTCGTTCCAGAGGCCGAGGGCTTTGAGTTCCTGTACGAGATATTTGTTGATCTGAACGAAATCGCCCGAGAGCGTCTCGCGCTTGAATAGGTTCGAGACCTGCGGTTCGATGCATTCGTAGCAGCCGGCGATCGATGCGATCGTCGCGGTCGGTGCGATGGCGATCATAAGCGAGTTGCGCAAGCCGGTCGATTTGATCTTTTCACGCAGAGCGTCCCAACGCGGCATGTCATCCGGCGTTACGCCCCAAAAATCGAATTGCAAATCGCCCTGTGCCGCACGCGTTTCTATAAACGCCGGGTGAACGCCGCGTTCCACTGCGAGGTCTGACGAAGCGTCGAGAGCGGCGAAGTAGATCTCTTCCTGAATCTTCGCCGAGATATTGCGAGCTTCGTCACTGTCGAACGGCAGACGCATCTGAAAGAAAACGTCTTGCAAACCCATCAGCCCGAGGCCGATGTTGCGCCAGCGGTTGTTCGACTGCGACGTGCTCGGTATTGCGTAATAATTGAGGTCGATAACCTTGTCGAGCTGTCTTACGGCAAGCCGCACATTGCGGTGGAGTTTTTCGTAATCGAAGTGGCCGTCCTTTACATAACGCCCGGCGTTGATCGAGCCGAGGTTGCATACGGCGGTCTCGTTGTCGCTGGTAACCTCAATGATCTCGGTGCAGAGATTTGATAAATGAACGACGTTCTCGGGCCGTGCGGTCTGGTTCGATTTGCGGTTGCTCGCGTCCTTAAATGTCATCCAGCCGTTACCGGTCTGTGCCATCGTCCGCATCATCTTTGCGTACAGATCGCGGGCATTGACCTGACGCATGAAAAGACCCTCATCCTCGGCCTTGATATACGCGGCCTCAAATTCCTCACCATATAGGTCGGGGAAATGCGGCACGACCTTTGGGTCAAAGAGCGACCATTGGCCATCGGCCTGGACGCGCTTCATAAAGAGGTCGGGTATCCAGTTCGCGAGATTCAGGTTGTGCGTGCGGCTGGCGTCATCGCCCGTGTTGTCGCGTAGCTCGAGAAAATCGTCGATGTCGGCATGCCAGGTTTCGAGATATACACAGCACGCACCCTTTCGCTTGCCGCCCTGATTTACTGCCGCAACGGACGAATCCAGCGTCTTGAGCCACGGCACGATGCCGTTCGAATGGCCGTTGGTACCGCGAATCAGTGACCCTCTCGAACGCACCCGATGGTAGGCGATTCCGATGCCGCCGGAAAACTTAGAGAGCATAGCGACATCGGAATATTTGCGGTAAATACTATCGAGGCTGTCCTGAGGGGAATCAAGCAGGAAGCACGACGATAATTGTTCGTGCTGCGTGCCGGAGTTGAAGAGCGTTGGCGTCGACGGAACGTATTCGAGCGACGAGAAAAGTCGATAAAGATCGATGGCCTCATACGGATTTTCGGCCAGGCCGCATGCGACGCGCATCCAGAAAAATTGTGGCGTTTCGATCACATCGCGTGTTTCCGGGTTTTTTAATAAATAACGATCATATAATGTACGCAAGCCGAAGAATTCGAACAGATCGTTTCGTGTTTGGTCTATGGCGTCATTCAACTTACGGCTGTTTTCGATAACAAAATTGGCGACGCGCTCACCGATCAAACCTTCTTTGACGCCAAATGCGATCGACTGTGAAAAGGAATGGATCTCTTGATTCCGAACCTCTTTTTCGACGTACTGGTTAAGAAGGCGGGCACCGAGGCGTGAGTATTCCGGCTCCTCAAAGATCAGGCTGGCGGCCGTCTGGATCGACAATTTGTCGAGCTCCTTGGTCGTCGCTCCGTCGTAAAGGCCGCTGATCGTTTTGGTTGCGATCCTTAGCGAATCTACGCTCGGCAGATTGACGCAGCAGCGTGAAATGGCTCGTACGATCTTATTAATATCGACCGGTTCGAGCGTCCCATTTCGCTTTCGAACCTGCATCGAGGTCTGCGCGTTTGTGTCCGTTTGTCTTGCCGCTGCCGTGCCGCTTTGTGCAAAAAATGTGTCCATATTCAGTCGTCAAATCTCTTCGTGTTGATGGCAATGTAAGCAACACAAGAGCCCACTTTAGAGAAAAATAGAGAAAGAGTCCCACTCCCACGCATCGCAATTTAGTGAGCGTGGCCGCTTTTCACTACGATATTTTTTTGTATTTGCAGGCGGGTCTTTGGAAAAAAAATCAAAGGCTTTTCCTGCAGTGGATATAGACTATATGGTAGTCAAAACACTTTGTCAACACAAAATGTAGTGGTTTTAAAACATTCTGCTAAGTGTCGACATTACAACACTTAGCGCGCTCCGAGTGAGGTAAAGCATTAAAATCCAAATACTTTCGACCAGGCGAATAATGCAAATCCATTCTTGTCAAGAATTAAACATTTCGTAACACGATTTTATCTTGCAAAATTGTCGGAGAACGCGTTAATCGACGACCAATTCGTCGTAACCAAACTGTACGTTATCGGGCAAAAGCCGCGAATCGCGTTCGTGCAGGATGTCGTGATTTAGATGCGTGAGAAACGCGCGCCTCGGCTGCAAGTCTTCGATGAGCGCTAAGGCTTCTTCGAGGCATAGGTGGGTCGAATGCGGCTTGATCCGTACGCAATCGAGGACGAGTACGTCCAGATCGCGGAGTCGGTCCATCGATTTGGGCGGAATAACTTTGAGATCCGTCGCGTAAGCAAAATCATTGAACCTGTACGCGATGACAGGCAGCTTGCCATGAATTACCTCAAGAGGAGTGATCTCTAGGTCGTCGCCAAGGCAGAACGGCGAATTCGGCTCGACGGTGTGCGGTATCAATTGCGGCAATCCACCGCCAAAATGCGTCGGCTCGAAAATGTATCTGAATATTCGTTTGAGATCGGTCCAGGCTATCTCGTTTGCATAGACGCCCATCGCTCCGTGGCGAAAATTCAGCGGGCGAATGTCGTCGAGGCCGAATACATGATCGACGTGGCAGTGCGTAATTAGAACGGCGTCGAGATGACGAATATTTGCCCGCAGAGCCTGTTGGCGAAAGTCGATCGACGTATCTACAAGGATCTTTTTGTCGCGGTGCTCGATCAGCACGGAAACACGCAGGCGTTTGTCACGGGGGTCGTCGGACAGGCAAGTTTCGCAATCACAACCAATAGACGGAACGCCGGTGGAAGTGCCTGTTCCAAGGAACGTGAGTCTCATAAAAGTCTGGGAAGTCTTGAAAGTCTAAGAAGTTCAGGAGGTCTTGGACAGCCAGAAAGTACCTTCAAGACTTCCTAGATTTCCTTGACTTTCTTACCGAGAATGTCAGCGCCAGAGAATTTCTGGGCGGCCTGCGCCTTTAATTTCTCCTCGGTTGCACGGACAAGCTGAACGTATTGCAGCCGAAGATCGGCGAGCAGGCCCTCGAGCAAGCGGCTTTCCTGTGAATGGAGATTGCCGGCGGTCTTATCCCTGAGCATTCCAAGAATGTCGAGCCAGTATTTACCGGTGTCCAGGTCGAGACTTCGTTTCCCGGTCGCCGGATGCGGTACCGCACCGAGAGCCGCAGCAGCATTTGTCGCCAAAGTCGACAGAAAATTTACAAAGCTTGCAGGGTCGTCTGCACCCGGAATCTCATCGTCATCCGAAGCGCCATCGGTACCTGCTTTCGGCGGCTCGTTCGCAATTTTGTCCTCGTAACCCGCGCTCACGCTGCCAACCTCTTGCGCGCTCGATTCAACCGGTGGCTTTTCTTTAACCACTGTTGGCTCCAGAGTTACACCCTCTTTTAACGAGCCGTCCGAGTTGAATTTTCGCTTATCCGCGACCTTAAAACTGACCTCTTCCTGGTTGTCGTCATTACCGATCATATATTTGAAAACCTACCTCGATAGTAGCATTTTGCCCACAAGTCTCGGAAGTCCGGGAAGTCTCGACAGTCTAGGAAGTGCCTGTTTCCTAGATTTCCAAGACTTACTAGACTTTCCAGACTTTCTGGACTTAAATGGAACGATGTCCAAATCTTTTGACGAACTAGTTACGGTAATGGCCCGATTGCGCGCGCCCGGCGGTTGCCCCTGGGACCACGAGCAGACGTATGCCTCGCTCGCTCAATATTTGCTCGAGGAGGCGTATGAGACCTTTGACGCTATCCACGAGGCAGATGAGTCCGGAGACACGACGAATCTGCGTGAGGAACTCGGCGATTTGCTTCTGCAGGTAGTATTTCATTCAACGATCGGTACCGAACGCGGTGATTTTACGATCGAGGATGTCGCGGAAGGAGTGACGCAAAAACTGATTTTGAGACATCCGCATGTTTTCGGAGATGCCAATTTTGCTCGGGCCGAAGATGTGCTAGACAACTGGGACAAACTCAAAGCCGACGAGCGCAAGGCGTCGGGTAAAATTGAAAAGGAAAGAGAGTCAATTCTTGACGAAGTGCCTGTGCATTTTCCGGCCTTGCTCGAAGGGCTTAAACTCACGAAAAAGGCTGCAAAGGTCGGATTTGACTGGGAGAATGCCGGGCAGATCTTCGATAAGCTTCACGAGGAGATCTCGGAATTAAAGGAAGCGATCACGAGGGGAGACACCGATAACGCCGCCGAAGAGATTGGCGACCTACTCTTTGTCGTTATGAACCTCGCAAGGCACCTCGATATCGAACCTGAAACCGCGCTCAAAAAGACCAACCGAAAATTCCGTCAGCGCTTCAAGTTTATTGAGGACGATTTGAAACGTGACGGGAAGGATCTCGAAGCAGCGAGTCTCGGCGAAATGGACGACCTCTGGAACAAGTCAAAAGAGCTAAGTAAGTAAGTGGCGGGACCCGAAAGCGATCGGTGTTTTGCATCGGCGACTGCGGCCTGCGGGATACGATGACGGAAACTAGTCGGCGAAGAGTTCTTGAAGGCGGTCGAGGGTTTCCTTTTGACGATCCTTTTCGATCTCGCCGATCTTCTTGACCAGCCGTACTTTATCGACGGTTCGGATCTGATCGAGGACGATCATACGGTCGCTATTTAGAAAATGAACGGGAACGCGGGTCGGATAGTTTGTAGTTGTTGCCGAAAGCGGAGCGATAATAACGTTCGAAATATTGCGGTTCATCTCATCTGGCGAGATGACGACGCAAGGACGCGTATTCTTGGCGTCCTTCGAGACTTGGGCGTCAAGGTTGACGAGATAGACATCGAATCTGGTTACCATTGCCACCCCCGTTTTTCGAATTTGGTGGGCGAATCACCGCTAACGAGTTCGTCGTCCTCGTTCTCAGCCATCGACTTAAAGGCTTCGTCCCATCCCGATCGGGCCTTTTGTGCATTCCGGATAAGGATGCCGTCGGGATGAAGTTCCAGATCGACCTCACTGGTTATACGGCTGTCTTCGAGTAATACTTTCGGTATCCTGATGCCTTGTGAATTGCCGATCTGGATGATCTGGGATTTCATAATTACATTGTAATTACGCCTGATAAATTCGTCAACCGATCTTCTCTAGTCCATTCATATATGGGTGGAGGATCTCAGGTATTATTATCGATCCGTCCTGTTGTTGATAGTTCTCTAAGACTGCTATCCAAGTACGTCCGACGGCGAGGCCGCTGCCATTCAAGGTGTGTACAAACTCGGGTTTTGAGCCGCCGGCACCACGAAATCGTGTATTCATTCGCCGCGCCTGAAAGTCGCCGCAGTTTGAGCAGCTTGAGATCTCGCGATATGTCGACTGGCCCGGCAGCCATACCTCGATGTCATAAGTCTTTCGCGCCCCAAAACCCATATCGCCGGTCGACAGAATTACGGTTCGGTACGGCAAACCCAATAGTTGCAAGATACGCTCGGCATCCGCGGTCAGCTTCTCATGCTCTGCTTCAGAATTCTCCGGCGCACACAGCTTTACCAACTCCACTTTTTCAAACTGGTGCTGGCGTATCAGCCCTCGCGTGTCGCGACCGTAGCTGCCGGCTTCGCTCCGAAAGCACGGCGTATAGGCAACGTATTTGATCGGCAATTCCTTGGCGTCGAGTATCTCCTCGGCGTGGTAATTCGTGACCGGGACCTCGGCCGTGGGAATGAGAGCAAACCCGCGTTCGTCCCTGATATGAAATAGATCGTCCTCAAATTTTGGCAATTGGTTAGTGCCAAATAGGGCTGTGCGGTTTACGAGAAAGGGCGGCAGCGTTTCGGTATAACCATGCTCGGTCGTGTGAACCTCGAGCATAAAATTGACGAGCGCCCGTTCTAGTCGGGCACCGGCACCCTTCAAGATCGCAAATCGCGATCCTGCGATCTTTGTCGCGCGCTCGAGATCGAGGATATCAAGAGAAACACCGAGATCAACGTGATCTTTAGGGTCAAAATCGAACTTTCGAGGCTCGCCCCAACGTCTGATCTCTCGATTCGCGGTTTCGTCGGATCCAACAGGAACGTCCGCCGCGGGAGTGTTCGGCAGGCCCGAGAGCAATTCCCGCATTGCGGCCTCGGCCGCGTCACGTTTCGTTTCCAGCTCCGTCTGCTGATCTTTTAACCCCGCGACCTCAGTTTTTTTTGCCTCGGCCTCGTCGCGGTTTCCGGCCTGCATTAAAAAGCCTATCTCTTTGCTCGCCGCGTTTCGTTGCTGGTTGATCTTGTCCGCCTCGCCGATCACGCGGCGACGCTCGGCATCAAGCGCGACAAATTGGTCGAGAGTTTCCGTTGGAGAGCTTCGGTTCGTAAGTGATGCACGAACGGCCTCCAAATTATCTCTTACAAAATTCAAGTCCAACATCGTTACTAGTTCTTTCTCAGTGCCGCTATCATGTCTACGGCCTTTTCAATTCTTCTTTGCCTTGTCTCGGGCCGTTTGGCCTCAATAATCGCGTTTACGTATTCCTTTTTATGTGTAAAACTGAGCCTTTCCCAAACTGCGGAAGCCGCCGCGCTTTTGGCAAGAGCGTCCGCAAAGTCTTTTGGCGGCGTCACGATCCGTGGCTGCTTGTCGACCTCAACTGTAACTACAATGTGGTCACCGGCCTTTATTCCGGCGGCGTCACGAAATGCTTTAGGAATTCCTAAGCAGTATACACCGCCCATTCGGACGATCGAGCCGCGATAGTTTGCGCCGTTGACGACCGCTTTGACGGGAACGCGTTTTGTGCCAAAAACCGTTTCAACGTCAAACGGGATCGTAATTCCGGTGGCGTTCATTCCCGGATGTTTTTCGAGCACCGTTTCGAATGTTTGTTTCTCGGCCATTTTTAACCTAAAATCTACAGCTTATCTTTGGTTAAAGACGTATCGAATTTAACAAAGTTGGTATGACAAACAAAATTCGCAAGGCTGTTTTCCCCGCCGCAGGACTCGGGACGCGATTTCTTCCGGCGACAAAAGCATCACCGAAAGAGATGCTGCCGCTCGTCGATAAACCGCTGATCCAGTACGTTGTCGAGGAATCGGTTGCGAGCGGAATTGAATCGATACTGATAATCACAGGACGCGACAAGAGTGCGATCGAAAATCATTTCGACATTTCATTTGAACTCGAGCAGATGCTCAAAGAAAGAGGCAAGAATGATCTGTTCGAGCAGGTGCGTGCGATCTCCGACATTGCTCAGATCAGTTACACACGGCAAAAACAGGCGCTCGGCCTTGGCCATGCGATCTATCAGGCGAAGGATTTTGTTGGAAACGAGCCGTTCGCAGTCTTACTCGCTGACGACATTGTTGATGGTGAGAAACCCGCCTTAAAGCAGATGGTAGACGTTTTTCAAAAGTATGACTCGCCCGTTATCGCGACGATGCAGGTCGAGGGCGACGGGATATCGCGATTTGGTGTGATCGACGCCGACGAGGTCGAGCCGAATGTTTACAAAATCAAGGATATGGTTGAGAAGCCAGCCTTTGCCGATGCGCCGTCGGACCTCGCGATAATCGGCAGATATATATTCACGCCCGATATTTTTGATGCGATCGAGCAGACGACGCCGGGCTCCGGCGGCGAGATACAGATCACGGATGCGATGCGGATCCTCTTAAAGAAGCGGCCGTTCTATGCGGTCAAGCTTGAAGGGAAACGGCACGATGCAGGCGACAAACTTGGATTTTTGATCGCCACGGTCGAACTTGCTCTCAAGCGCGATGATCTGGGCGAAGAATTTCGAAAGTATCTAATGACGCTGGACCTGAGCAATTAGTTGATGGTTCGCCGTAAAGCCGAGCTCCTGAATGCTAATCCGGCTTGTAAAACCAACAGAACGACGACGCTAATTCCAAGCACAAACATTCCATAACGCAGGTCACCCGTTTGATTTGAGAGAAACCCGATCAGCCATGTGACTGACGCTGCGCCGAGGGTGCCACACATAAACAGCGGCGTCGCCCGACGTGTTGCCGCGGGACCGAACGTCTTTGAAAACCGCGAAACGTTGGTCGGGAATATCCACGAAGTGCCGAAACCTGTGATCATCGAGCCGAGACTCAACGCGATGACGGTATGGGCAGACAGCGTCAGGGCCATCCCCACAAACATTATCGTAAGCCCTAAAAAGAGCATCTTATTCTCGTTGAGATAGCGAAACAGGATCGGGGCGACTCCGCGTCCGATCACAAAAAAAGCAAAGTAAAGCAGCGTCGGTGAGAGCCACTGAAAAAGAGCCTCGCCCTCGACCCGACCCGTGTAAGTCGTCAACCAGCCGCCCATACCGCTTTCAAAACCAACGTGAACGAAATTAAAAAAGGCAATTGCCCAGGCGATCGGCATACGCCAAACCGGCACGATCTCGACTGCACCGGACTCTAAATCCTTTGCGGGCGCACTTTTTGGCGGTCCGGCCGCGAGCCGTAAGATTAGTGAAAATACGAGTAATGGCACCGCCAGAACAACAGTTGTTAAGCCGATACCGTCGGCGCTGCTAAAGATATCGACGAAGGGCTTAGAGAGGATAGCCCCGACTCCCCAGCAGAAATTTAGAATACTGAGCGCCGGCCCCGACCGTTCGGGATCGATCTCGAGGATCATCATATTTATTGATGGCAACGAGAGACCGACGCCCATGCCGGTCATAAAAAATCCTACGAGGCAAAATGCAAACGAATCAATATTCATCAGCAACGCCCCGCATGCCATCGAGACCCCGCCGAGCATTGCCGCAGCCATAAAGTTGTTTCGGCGGGCCAAACGGCTAGTGAAAAATGTCCCGAAGAGCGATCCGGCAAATTGCGAGGGGAAGAAAAAGCTAACCTGTAAGTCGTTGAGTGTAAAATGCTTAGCCAGTATCGGCAATATTTGTCCGATCAGCACAGTCGCAATTCCAGACAGAAAAAAGATGATATGTAAGAGGATCTTAAGCAATCTGACCCGTCGAGCCTGTGGCATAAACAATCATTGTGACAAGTTATGCCCGAAAGACAAAAAGCCGCAAAATAACGACTTCGGACTACAAAGGGAAGTGCAAACTGCCAATTCGTTGATCTTGACAGTCGCGACAAAGCCCAATCATCCGTTTTACTCGCTTAAAACGTCCTCATTCGTTAGAATTCAATTAATAAGATCATAACGGAGCCTTTCTAGAGCCGTTGGGAACAAAAATGCCTTTAGCTTCGATAGAAGATGCCGCGACCGATATCCGCGACGGAAAAATGATAATTATCGTCGATGACGAGGATCGCGAGAACGAAGGCGACCTTGTCTGCGCGGCTGAAAAAGTAACGCCCGAGATAATTAATTTTATGGCGGTTCACGGACGGGGCCTGATATGCCTCCCGATGACCGAGGATCGGTGCAGCGAACTCCAGCTTTTTCCGCAAACGACTGAAAACACTTCGAGCATGGGGACGGCGTTTACGACCTCGATCGAGGCACGTGTGGGCGTAACAACTGGCATTTCGGCAGCGGACAGAGCAAAGACGATACTGACGGCCGTCGACCCGGTATCTAAGGCCTCGGATCTTGCACGGCCGGGACACGTATTCCCGCTGCGGGCAAAGAACGGCGGTGTACTAGTAAGGGTCGGGCAGACTGAGGCTAGTGTTGACATCGCGAGGATCGCGGGTCTGACGCCGGCGGCCGTTATCTGCGAGATAATGAATGACGACGGCACGATGGCGCGCCTACCCGAGCTGGAGGAGTTTGCAGAAAAACACGCGCTCAAGATAGTCTCCGTTGCCGAACTTGTCCGGTACCGCATTCACAAGGAAACGCTTGTCCGGCGTGTGGTCGAAACAGACCTGCCGACTCAGTACGGGCTGTTCCGCTCGATACTTTACGAAAATGTGATAAATGGCGAAACCCATCTGGCGTTGATCGCAGGCGATGTTTCGGGGACAACCGATCCGGTGCTAGTCCGCGTCCAAACCGAGAACGTGACGTTTGCGATGTTCGGCTCGACGCTTGGCGAAGCCACTGACGCCGTCCACGCCTCTCTCACGAAGATCTCGCAAGCTGGACGCGGTGTGGTGCTGTATTTGAGACAGCGTGAGAACAATCTCGACCTCGTCAATCAGTTAAAAACGTATGCGCTGATGCAAGAGAAGGGACTTGATTTTCAGACGGCAAAACGTGAAACAGGATATGGAAAGGTTCACGATCACGGGATCGGGGCGCAGATTTTGAAAGATCTAGGGGTCAAAAAGCTTCGGCTGCTTTCAAACCATCCGCCAAAGGTAAGTGCCCTTGATGCTTTTGATCTGGAGATCGTCGAAACGGTGAAACTGTAAACGGCAAAACATAGATAAATGTCGCAGAAAGACCCTAAAAAAAGCGGAGACGAAGTGCCGTCCGGTAGAGCGCGTGTGCGAAAGATTTTTGCTCGTCGCAAAATCGTGGCTTCGGCTATCGGTGCCGTCGTGGTTATTCTGCTTGTCTTCGCTATAGCCGCAATTCTTTTCAGGGTTGGCGTTTTCGATACCTACACGAAGAATCAATTTCGGGCAAAAATGGCCGATATTGGTATTGTTTTTAACGCCGAAGTATTTCGCCTGTCGGCCTCTCCGCTCGAGCTGGAGCTGCGCAACGCCACATTTGACGATAAACTGACGGGCGAGAAACTCTTCTTTATCCGCGACGCTCACCTAAAAATGTCGGTGCTCGATCTGCTTGCACTCAGAGCGAGCCGCGATATAAATATCGACTCGACCGAGATTCGCGGTGCCGAGGTCTGGGTAAAATTTGACGAGAACGGACGTTCGAATTTTGCCAATCT
>DAIRVI010000079.1:0-12215 GCA_036802885.1 Pyrinomonadaceae bacterium | reverse complement strand
AGGCCTAGCAGGTCGATGATCTTGGTGGGCGGCACGCCAAATTTGTTTTCGACCCATTTTTCGTCGCACCACTCGATCGATGGGACGGGCACCTTACGTCTGATGTTTTGCGAATTCTGCCGCATCGCAATGACATGCGGATCGCGTACGAGCTGGCAGAGATCCTTGTCGTTCGAAACGATCACGGCCTGCATATCTTTTTTTGCGCATTCCTTAGCGAGGGTGCCGATAATGTCGTCGGCCTCAAAGCCGTCCATTTTAAGTATCGGGATGTTAAATGCTTCGCAAACTCGAACGATGTACGGTATCTGGCTGGCAAGATCGCTCGGCATTTCCTCGCGATTAGCCTTATAGGCCGCAAACGAATCGTGCCGGAATGTCGGTGCCGCCGTATCAAAAACCGCAACGACATACTCAGGTTTTTCGTCCTTGATCAGCTTGCGGAGCATATTTGTAAAGACAAATACGGCCTGTGTTACCTGGCCCTTGCTGTTGTGCATCGGCTCCTGCCTCATGCCCATAGGGGCAAAAAAAGCGCGGAATATATGCGACATCGCGTCGATTAAAAATACTCGTTTCATCTGTTTGCTACCTTATTGATGAATGATAGATAAAGCCGTTTGCAGATACAAGTGGACAGTCGCGGCGCGGCATTGCGGGCAACTGGTTTGACAATAAAAATGGCCATGCGATATTCTTTACGTTCGCCTTTAGGCGGGCGAAGCGATATTTATTAAGGTTTCTTTTGTTTTGACCGGTTCGTCTAGGGGTTAGGACACCGCCCTTTCACGGCGGCAACACGGGTTCAAATCCCGTACCGGTTACCATCTTTCTTAGATATCTTTGCATCAAAGTAGTTAAATGGAATTCGCTTTAATCGAAGCGAATTTTTTATTTTAGGACACAATGCTTAAAAACATTTCAATTACCTTAGTCTTTGTTGTGGTCGCGGCCACAGGCGTTTTTGCGCAAAATTCGAGGGCGTCGGGCGACGTTTTGATGGTAATGCCATTCGAGAACAAGTCTGGAAAGCCTGAGTTCAACTGGGTTGGCGAGAGCTTTGCGGAATCACTGTCCGATCTTTTTACAAACAAGGGCCTGAATATTATTACAAACTCTGAGCGAAAGGTTATCCAGCAAAGCCTAAAGGTGCCACTGTCGTCGATCCCATCGCTTGCAACGTCGGTCAAGATCGGGCAGAAGGGTAACTCTTCGCTATTGGTCGTCGGCAGTTACGATATCCCGCCTGTTCAGGGCGACAGCGCAATAAAGATTTATGTAAAGGCCCGGGTTATCAGAGTGGCTGACGGCCGCATCCTGAGCGAGGATTTTGCCGATGGCAGACGTATTGAATTTATTTTCGAAGATGCTCTGGGTAACGTGCAAACGATCCAGGGCCAACTCGCGCGCGAAATTTTGTACCGCATTGATAAGGTTCTTTATAAACAAGACAGGTCGTTTCCGTTTCCCGAGCAGGATTTTATAAACGCTGCGAATAAGATTCCCGCCAAGGCATTTGAGGCCTATATCAAAGGACTGCTCACGTCTGATCTTTCGGCCCGCGAGAATTATTTCAAGAATGCATTGAGGCTCTACGCCGAGGACAAAGAGCGGCAAGGGGCGATCTACAGCGCGGTCGCGTTGGAACTGGGACATCTTTATCTTAGCCGCGGAAAATCGGACGACGCGATCGAGCAATTTGGCAGCGTGGTCGGAGCCTTTGCTGCCTGCCGTGATCTAACAAAGGCAAAAAGTTACATTCCGCAGTGTCGCGGTGAGGAAAGCGCCGAGGCGGCTTTTTACCTCGGTTGGGTGTATTGGCAAAAGCAAAACTTCGAGCTTGCCCTAGCATCTCTGCAGGACGTTAAAGAACTGAAGCTCGTTAGCGTTAACAATCTGCTTGCCGCGATCACGATCCAGGCATCCCGGTCGGAAAAAAAGAACACGGCTAAAGCGGCTGATTTTATTACAAAGGCGATCGAGTTTCTAAAACGGGCCGTCGAATCGTCGGATAATGACACAAATACCAGATTTAACTACGGCTTGGCTCTCTTTTTGAATCAAAACTATCAGGAGTCTGCGATCCAATTTCGCGACCTCTTGGCTGCTAACCCAACAGACGGTGAATCGAGCTTTCTTGCCGCAAAGGCTTTCGGAATGCTTCAGGATAAGGAAAAAGAAGCGTTCGCGGATAATATGGCCAAAAAACTCTTGGTTGACCAAAATCGTTACGCTAAGTTGCAGCAAAATTGGACGCAATCGCAAACGATCGATCTGATCAACGTCCGGCTAAATCCTCCGTCGCGAAATGATTTTGTCGGCGTGCTGTTTACGTCAAAGCAGACCGTGCCCGTCAAGCGGGTCGACGAAACGCAGGAGCTTATCTCGCAAGCCCGTGTTTTTTACAAAGACGGTAATGACGACGCCGCACTTGAGGTAATTCGTCGGATATTGCTGACCGATCCGATGGCCGCTGAGGCCTATTTCCTGCGGGGGATGATATACCTTCGTCGTGCCAGCACGGACGAAGCGATCTCTAATCTTCGTACCGCCTTTTTCTGGAATCCCAACTTGATCGAAGCATCGATCGCACTTGGCAAAATATACCTGCAGAAAGGTGATTGCCCACAGGCGAAGAACTATGCGGCGACCGCGGTGGAGATCAACAGCGAGAACCAGGACGCCCTCGCATTACAAAGACTGTCAGAACGCTGCTCGAAATAGTGCGTTTCGTCAGTTCCAAGTGCAAAATTCAAGGTTCCAAGTTGTAAGCCTGTCGGTTTTCCAAATTTATTTTCAAAGAATTAGCCTCTAAATACGGGCTTTTTTCCTTTTCTACGGCTTTTAACTTTAGACTTTGAACTTTGAACTCATTTCGTGGCACGCTACGTGCAATAGAGTACCGCGGCCAGCTTGATTCATAATCAAGACCCCGCCGCCATCACTACTCCGAGCGCGGTTTGCCACTGTGCTTGAACACCTTCCGAGCGTTCCTTCAGTTGTCCTTCCTTAAAAGCCCGATCAGAAATGGTCGGGCTTTCCTTCGTTTTACGCCTGTATTTAGGGAATTGTGCGAAAAACAGGTAAATTCGTTCATATTGAAGAGTTTTGGCTTAGCGGGTCGTGCGACAATCGTGCAGTCTGACTTGATTAAGACGAATACAAAGTCCAGATGACAGAATGTGTCACCGCGCGTATGACGTAAATTGTCGTTTTGACCGAATTCAGCGTTCAATCTGACTGAAATCAGTCGAATGCTGCGCACTGTCTGGTACGAGTTTCCTGTTAGAATGTCGGAATGACGTTCGGCATCGTAAAAAGGATCTTCCCGTCGTGGCAGAATACTCTGCTGGCGTTGGTCGCATCCGTTTTGTTGATCCTCGCGTTTCCCGATTTCGAATATTGGTTTCTCGCATGGTTCGCACTCGTGCCGCTGATGTGGGCGATCGAGCGTGAAACGAGGTTGCAGAAGCCCGCACGCAGTAAGGGCATTAGTCGGGGCATAGGATCGCCAGTCACGAGATCATTCGTTCTAGGTTGGATGTTCGGCACGACTTTTTTTTTCGGCACATGCTGGTGGCTGGCCTACGCACCGATACATTACGCCGCGATTCCGTCGCCGATCGCATACATTTTGATCTTCATCCCGTGTGTTATCTCCGGAATCTTTCCCGGTATTTTCGCTTCGATTCTTGCCCTATTGCTCCGCCGTTTCGGAAGCGGGGCATTCCTCGCCGCGCCGTTTGTTTGGGTATTTACCGAATTCGCCCGCTATTGGCTAACGGGAAATAACTGGAATGCGATTGGGTACTCGCAGGTGTTCTCCGGTGCGAATTTAGTGTCTATAGGATCGATTGGTGGAGTGCTGTTAGTCAGCTTCTTTGTTGTAATTCCTTCTTGTATCCTAGGGGCGATTGTATTTGGTTGGGATAGTATCCTTGCAAATCCTAACTTGGCCTACGCCCTTCGGTTCATTTACTCGGTGAACACAGACCCGAATTTCTGGGCGCGCAATGTGAACGTACGTGTGCAAAACGAATGGACGGAACCGGCGAATCAGTCTGTAGCCTTTTACTATCTCTTAGTAATTCTAATCATACTTTCAGCTGCCGGATGTATGTATCTGCTGTTTCGTCCGATCGGTACAGGTAATATTGGTCACCCCGATCGTCAAAGCCAGATCGTAGCCCTCCAGCCAAACGTCCCGATGGCGGGACTTGATTCAAAGAAATGGGAGCAGTTTCGCCAGCGACAGATCGACGCGGCAGAGGCTGAACTCCGCAAACTGACAACTGACAACCGACAACCGACAACTGTTATCCTCCCCGAATCCCCGATGAACTTTATGTACAACGACGACCGCGAGTTTCAGCAGTTTGTTCGCGACTTTACGGCGCGAAACAATGTGAGCTTGCTGTTCAATTCGGCCGAGCCTGATCCGACGAACGGTAAATATTTCAACTCGGCGGTGATGGTCGGGCCCGAGGGCAGAGAGGTATCGCAGTATGATAAAATCTACCTTCTGCCGTTTGGCGAGGCTGTGCCGTCGTTTCTCGAAGGGATCGTTCCCGGTTTTGTCGGCAATTTTGCTTACGGCCGCGAATACGATCTGCTGCCGTTAGGCGATGCAAAAGCCGGAGTGATGATCTGTTTCGAATCGCACTTTGGCCAGCTCTCTCGCGAATACGTCCGCAATGGCGCCGACGCGATCATCGAGATGACAAACGACGGCTATCTCGGCCCGACGCCGGTGCTGCGTCAGCATCTCGCAAACGCCGTCTTTCGCGCCGTCGAGACAAACCGTCCTGTATTGCGCGTCACGAATGTCGGCATCACCGCCTACATCAACGAGCGCGGACAAGTTCACGATCCGCTGCCACCTTATTCCGAAGGCACTCGCGTTTGGTCGGTGTCCAAGTCGGACGGCTCGCAGACGTTTTATGTAAAATACGGCGACTGGTTCGCGTGGTTGTGTACGATAGTGACGATTTCACTCATTGGTTTTTCTCTCCGACGCCGGCGCGAAGTTGCAAAAGCCCGCGCGTAAGCAAGGGCGATGGCGAACCCCGGACTGAGTTCGCGGGTTTTTTGGCATTGCGTTAGAATAAACCTAATGGAACTCACAGAGCTGCAAACAAAATTCGACGAGATCAAAGAAAAAGTTGCCCAACTTGGGAGGTTTCTTTGACGCGCCCGCAAAGCAAGCAGAACTTGAACAATCGGAAAAATTGATCTCGGAGCCTGGTTTCTGGGACGATCAGGAAAAGGCTCAAAAGGTCGTGCAGCAGCGGAGCCGGATCGAGCGGGCTTTGAAACAGCAGGCGGGATTTGAGACGGGCGTGTCGGATGCCGAGGTTTTGTTTGAGTTTGCGGCTGAGGACGCCGATTCGGCAAAAGAACTGCAAACGCTGATCGCACGGCTCGAAAGGGAAGTTGATGCGGCCCAGATCGAAAGCCTGCTCTCGGGCGAGACCGATCTTAACAACGCGATCTGCTCGATCCAGGCGGGTGCGGGCGGCACGGACGCGCAGGATTTTGCGCAGATGCTGCTGCGGATGTATCTGCGTTGGTGCGAAAAGCGTGGCTTTAAGGCTGAGATACTCGACGAGCAGTCGGGAAGCGAGGCGGGCATCAAGTCTGCTACGTTTCGCGTCGAGGGCGATTGCGCCTACGGCTTGCTTTCGGCTGAGGCGGGCGTGCATCGGCTCGTGCGCATCTCGCCATTCAACTCGGGCGGCAGCCGTGAAACGAGCTTTGCGTCGCTGTTTGTCTCACCAGAGATCGACGAAAATATCGAGGTAAATATCGAGGATAAAGACCTGCGTATCGACACATATCGGTCGTCGGGAGCGGGCGGGCAGCACGTAAATGTAACGGATTCGGCGGTAAGAATCACACATATTCCGACCAATATTGTTGTAACATGTCAGAATCAGCGTTCGCAGATCCAGAATCGAGCCGTCGCGATGCAGGTCCTGCGATCGAAATTGTATGAGGTAGAACTCGAAAAACGCCGCCAGGGTGCCGCCGAACTCGAGTCCACAAAACAGGACATCGCTTTTGGTTCGCAGATCCGGAATTACGTTTTGCACCCGTACAAGCTGGTCAAGGACACGCGGACCAAGTTTGAACGCGCGGACGTCGAGATGGTCTTGGACGGTGATATTGACGATTTTATTAAAGAGTTTCTGCTGTTTAAGAAAGTGAACAGTGAAAAGTGAACAGTGAATAGTGGAAGGAGCACCGATAAAAAAGGAATCAATTTTGCGGACCAAGAGCTATGCTTTTGGGGTTCGTGTCGTCAGGCTTAGCCAATTCCTTGTCGGTGAACACAAAGAGTATGTTCTCAGCAAACAGATATTGAGATCGGGCACAGCGATAGGAGCATTGATCCGAGAGGCAGAATACGGTATATCAAGAGCGGATTTTCGCAACAAAATGTCCATTGCACTAAAGGAGGCCAACGAGACGGAATATTGGCTATCGATACTTAAGGATACGGATTATATTAATGAGAAGTTATTTCGAAGTCTTACCGACGATTGTGTCGAACTGATCAAGATGCTGATCGCCACAGTCAAAACATCTCGGAAAGACTAGTAACTGTTCACTATTAACTATTAGTTATTTACTGTGAAGATTTGCCCGACATGCAGCGAAGTCTATAAGGACGACGACATTAATTTTTGTCTCGCGGACGGTACGACCTTGCTCAAGAAAAAGAGCGGCAAGGCGGCGGCGCATTCGCATTGGAACGATGTTGTCGCGGTCATACTGGCGGCGGTCGCGGTGCTTGTGTTCTTATGTCTGATCACGAGCAGCCCTGACGACCGCTCGCTGATTTCGACCGGCGTAGGCTCGCCCGGTACAAGGAATTGGGTGGGCTTTGTCGGCGCTAACATTGCGGCCGTTTTCATCAGCGCGTTCGGCTGGACAGCTTATTTGATCCCCTTGCTTATTGCGCTGATCGCCTGGCGCGTATTTCAGTCGGAGAATCTAGTTCCGCGTGCGTCACGGGTCGCGGGATTTATCTTTTTCACGGTTTCGCTGTCGGGCCTGACGGCACTGTTTGGCGGATACGGCGCGATCGTCGGTGAGGCTGCCGCTCAGGGCACGTCACATTTTATCGGCGCGATCGGTGCGGGCATTTTGTTGTTCGCTGTATTTATCAGCTCGATACTGCTAATTACAAATTTTACGCTCGCTGGGTTTCTGAGTCATTTTGACGTTGCGGGCGATAATCTGCGTATCCGGATCGACGAATGGCGCGCGAAACGCCGAGAGGCCCGGTCGGGCGAGATCTCGGCCGCACAGATGCGCGCCGAAAAGCGTCGTGGCAAACGCGAACATCCGCAAGATGCTCTGCCGCCGACGATCGCGGTTGGTGATATCGAGCAGAGAGCGGCCGCGGCAGCGGTTGGACGCTCGACGCCACTGTTTGATGACGAGCCGGTCGAATCAATACCGACGATCGACGCTCGCGACGATACGTATAAAACCAAGAAGGTCATCGATCCGGAGATCGAGAACATTCCGATCGCACCGCGTGGCCGTGCTGACTTTACGGACGGCGAACCATCGATCAGCGACGACGAAGTCATCGTCGAGAATACAAAACCCGTCGCGGCTCAGAACTACGACAACTACAGGCTGCCGGAATCGACTTTACTGACAGAAATTCCAAAACCGCTTACGCACAAAGAATCGGAATTGCGCGAGGTCGCAACGCTGCTTGCTCGAAAGACAGCTGAGTTTAACGTGCCGGGTAAGGTCGTTCATATCGCTCCGGGGCCGGTCGTCACGACGTTCGAATTCAAGCCGGATGCGGGCGTCAAATACTCGCGTGTTACCGGTCTGGTCGACGATCTCTGCCTCGCGCTAAAGGCGCCGTCGATCCGTATCGACCGCATTCCGGGCAAAGCGTATGTCGGCATCGAGGTGCCAAATCAGAAACGCGAGATCATATTCTTACGCGAAGTTATCGAGTCGCCAAAATTCACCGAGTCGGCCTCACTGCTCACTCTCGGGCTCGGCAAGACGATCGACGGCGCAAAATACGTCACCGATCTGGCGAAAATGCCGCATTTGCTGATCGCAGGTGCGACCGGCGCCGGCAAATCGGTCGGCGTCAATACGCTCGTGATGTCGATCCTCTACAAAGCGCGGCCCGACGAAGTAAAATTCATTATGGTTGATCCGAAGCGGCTCGAGCTCGGCCTGTACGCTGACATTCCGCATCTCGCGACGCCGATCATAACCGACCCGAAGCGCGCCGCTGTCTCGCTACGCTGGGCCGTAACCGAGATGGAACGCCGGTACAAGGACCTCGCCGGTTATGGTGTGCGGAACATCGACGGTTACAACATCGAGGCCAAACGCCGCAACGCTCTCGAACAATGGGACGATCAGGGCGAAGCTCATCGCATCCTGCCGTACATCATCATCATTATCGACGAATTGGCCGATCTGATGATGGTGAGCGGCAAGGAGACCGAGGACGCGATCACACGGCTTGCGCAGATGGCTCGCGCCGTCGGCATACATCTCGTGCTTGCGACTCAGCGGCCGTCGGTCGACGTCATTACCGGCCTTATCAAAGCAAATTTTCCGGCCCGGATCAGTTTTAGGGTTTCGAGCAAGGTTGATTCTCGAACGATCATCGACGGCAACGGGGCCGAGAGCCTTTTGGGAAGCGGCGATATGCTCTTTTTGCCGCCCGGTCATTCGAATGTGACACGCGTGCACGGCGCCTTTGTAAACGAAAAAGAGATCAAGGCAGTGGTGGATTTCGTCAAATCACAGGGCCGTCCCGAATACGACACGACCATAACCAAAACGGACGAAGAGCTCGACGACAGCGGCGATCTGCCCGGCCGCCGCGATCCGCTCTTTAACGACGCGCTCAAATGCGTCGTTCAAGCAAAGCGTGCCTCGACCTCTCTGCTCCAACGGCATCTGCGAATTGGCTACGGCCGCGCCGCCGCCATCCTCGACGCCATGGTCCGCGAAGGCTACATCGGCGAAATGGACGGCTCGACCCGCGCCCGTGCGATCCTCTCGAAAGCGTACGAGGACCTGCAGGATATTGAGGAAGGTGCACTTGGCGATGACGTCTAGATTTTTCGACGGTGTTTTCTTAGTGCCACCGGCACAATGTATATTAGCCCGATGCGGTAGCGTCGGGACAAATGGAAGAAGATAGATCACACGCCGCAGCTGTGACGTATATATGGCCCAAACGCATCTCAGCCTGCATGTTCATCTCGTTTTTCATACGAAAGACGACCGCCCGACGATCCACGAAGAATGGCGAAAGCCCCTACACGCATTTCTCGGCGGCTGTCTGAAAACTGCCGGCTGTATCCCCGAAGCGATTGGCGGCACGAACGACCACGTACACATTCTCACGGGGTTTCGAGCGACACATTGCATCGCGGATGTGGTAAAAGATATCAAGGTGGCGGCTTCAAAATGGGTACATAGCGACATGGGGCTTCGGATGTTTGCATGGCAAGGCGGTTATGGAGCCATTACCGTTAGTCCATCACAAATCCCCGGAGTCAAGCGATACATCGCAAATCAAATGGAGCATCATAACGTGAAGTCAGCTCAGGAAGAATACGTTGAGATGCTGAATGCGGCCGGGGTCGAGTATGATGCGCAATATTTGTGGAAATGATACGTCGCACCTGCGGAGCGAGACCGGTTCTGGCCGTCGTATCCCGACGCTTCGCATCGGGCTAATTTCCAATGTGCCTGTGGCACGGTCTCATTTGAAATGGCGGAAATTTGTTTTGCTATTTATTTTGTTGACCGTTTTGACAGCGTGTACGTCGCGGGTGGTTTACGATACGGCATCGACAAAAATGCCTTTTACCGCCGGTCCGATCAACATCAACACCGCCACGGCCGACGAATTCGAAAAACTGCCCCATATTGGCCGCAAGACTGCGGAGGCGATCGTTGAGTTTCGCGAACAGAATGGCCCCTTCCGCCGTCCCGAAAACCTTATGCAGATCCGCGGCATCAGCGAAAAGCGGTTTCTGGAATTACGTGAGTTTTTGAAAACCGAATGACCGGCTCCTATGCCCGCACTTCCCACATCTCCCGATTTCAATCGCAGCCCTATCTTATGGCTATCCGTATCGTTTGCCTGCGGTATTCTTTTCGCAAGCCTGATAAACATTGATCTGCGCCTCACTATTCTCAACTGCGCGATCTTTGCGATCTCGGCTATTGTCCTTCGCAGGCAAAACCTCGCCACGTTTCTGATACTGATCGCATTCGCCTCCGCCGGTGCAGTGTCGTTTGAAGTTGAAAAGTTAAGCATCTCGCCAGATAGAATTCGGGTCCTGTACGACAATGAAACCGTCAGATCCGGCGATTCTGTCGAGGTCGAAGGGGTCTTGCTGGGCCGTCCGGAACCATCGATCGACGGTTTGTTTTTGACTCTCCGCACCGAAAAACTCGTTTACCAAGGTACTTCGCGAGACGTCTCGGGCAGCATCCGATTGTTCTTACCCGAATCTGACGACGGGATTGAGGCAACGGTTCAGATAAGTGAGTTTCCAGAGTTAAAGTACGGATCGAGGTTACGGATAGCCTGCAAGCTGGTACGTGAAGAGGCGTTTCTAAACCCCGGCGTCATTTCGAAAAAGGAGATACTTGACCGGCTTCAGGTCGATGCGACCGGATCGATCAAGAGCCGGCTGCTTGTCGAGCGCGTAGCCGATGAGAGCGTGTTCCTTCCGCTTGCGTGGGTTTACGACCGGCGTGCGGCGCTCATCGAGGATTTTAGAAATAATCTAAGCCCAACGTCAGCGGGCATTATGATCGCTTCGCTTTTAGGCGATAAGTACTTTCTCGATAAGGATACTGCAGATCTCTTTCGCGATGGCGGAACGTTCCATATTCTGGTTATTTCCGGCCTCCACGTCACATTCATAGGCGGGCTTTTGCTCTTATTTCTAAGGCATCTGACGCGTAATCGGTGGACACAGTTCGGCGTCACAACGATCGCCCTGTGGGCCTACACGTTAGCCGTCGGAGCGGACGTTCCGGTGGTGCGAGCGGCGATAATGTTCACGATCATCTCGTTCTCGTTCGTCATTTATCGACAAGGGAGCCTTCTGAATTCGCTTGGCGTTTGCGGGCTGATGATACTCGTTTGGCGACCGTCGGATCTATTTAATCCGTCATTTCAGCTCACATTTGTAAGTGTCGCGGCGATCGTTGCGATGACCTATCCGCTGATCGAAACCCTTCGCAAAATCGGCAGATGGGCGCCGACTGCGCAGGCGCCATTTCCGCCAAACGTTCCCAATTGGTTAAGACGATTTTGCGAAACTCTCTATTGGCGCGAGGACGCCTGGAAAGTCGAATCGAAGCAACAGATCTGGACCGCCAAACTATTCAAAGCTCCGTATTGGCCTAATCGCGCGATCGGTGTCATTCAAAATGCGGCGCGCTTTGTTTTCGAGGGCGTGATCGTATCTTTGATCGTTCAGGTATGGATGCTGCCGCTCACAGTCGTTTACTTTCACCGCGTTTCAGTGGCATCAATTTTGTTGAATCTTTGGGTTGGGTTCTTTATCGCTCTCGAGAGTTTCGCGGCGGTTGCGGGTGTTCTGGCCGGTCATATCAGTGGTTTGTTAGCCGATCCACTCTTTATGTTTGCCGACGGTCTTAACTGGCTGATGCTGTTGGTCCCGCGACTATTTTCAGACAACGGGCTCGCCAGTTTTCGGCTGCCGGCATATTCGGCTGACGGACGGGCGATCTATATTGCGTATTTTGTCCCGGTTTTGTTTCTCGTGCTTGCCGCAAACCGTTGGAAGCCATTCGAAATCAAACGGCCCGATCGGTTCGTTCGTTCTAGATTTGTTGGCGGCTGCTCGGTTGCTCTGGCAATGCTGATTTGCGTGATCGTATTTCACCCGTTTAGTGTGCCGCGTGCGGACGGCCGTCTGCATATAGATTTTCTGGATGTCGGCCAAGGGGACGCGGCGTTGGTGACGTTTCCCGATGGGCGAACGCTGCTGGTTGACGGTGGCGGACGAATCAAGTTCAAGGCCGACGACGACGTTAATGAGACTTTCGAGCCGGACGTTCGTGGCATTGGCGAGGCGGTCGTGTCCGAGTTTTTGTGGAATCGCGGTTTTTCGCGGATCGATCATATTCTGGCGACACACGCTGACGCCGATCATATCCAGGGG
>DAIRVI010000078.1:3613-12389 GCA_036802885.1 Pyrinomonadaceae bacterium | reverse complement strand
CTCATCCGTATAAACGCCGCTCGTATCATACACACGCACGGGAGCATTTTCCTCAAGCTCGTCCTGCATATTGCGAGTCGGACTCAAAGCGATCTCACGAAACGGCACATTCAGCTCGATCTTCGCATCGTTGCGAGTATCGCCGTTGGTCGTAACATAAATCTTGGTTGAATTCGGAAATTTAATTTCGTCGGTAGTTTTTTCTGCTGACTGCTGACTGCTGACTGCTGACTTCTGTTTCATCGTTTTTCTCCCTTCGTCGGTATTATCCGCATCAGGTTCTAGGGATAACGCCCGCATTAGGCGAATCTCAGTTGGTCGCGATCCAACTCTCCCGAAAACTGTTCTGCACCTTGAATTGTACGCCAAAGATGTGGCGTATCCGAAGTCCGGATTTCTTTCAACAAATAATAAAATAGGATTACAACCTATTTCCGCACGCGCTATACTAAGTGTTAGGTGTTAATCATTGATAAACATCGCGGCGGACACGAATAATTATGAAGCGGTTGTTTTTGGGAATAGTCTTTGTGTTCTGCATCGAACTTGGGTTCGTCGCCTACACTGCTATTGATCAACAGAGTCAGCAATCGGTGGGCGTGAGCGAGATAACGGGCGTCACAACTCCGCCTGCGGACCTAACCAGTACCGCAGATCCCGTCGGATCTTTACAGCGTGATTCCGTTCGAGGTTCCGAGCGAAACCAAAAAAAGGAAGTTGCTTATTCGAATGTCGGCAGACGCTTGCTCAACCGTCGTGCGGACCGGTCTTTGATTTCGAGGAAGATTGTTGCAAGGAGCTCGACAGCTAAGGTCGTAAACGTTCGGCCACAACCTTTTGCATTGCAAAAGCAGTCGGAAACAAAGCTAGCGACCGCAAATCCGCTGCCGCTAAACCGCGAATCAAAGAATTTCAAAACCATGGCCCGCGATGTTCCGCGATCGAAGAACAAATCTTTTCTTTCCAAATCGGTTGCGGTCATTAAGAAGCCTTACGACTGGCTAAAAGCAATTGGGTCGAGACTCAGGTAACGAGATTCCCCATAACCCTTGCGGAAAAAAACCGTTAAGCGGCTATTGATCTCTTGTTTGTTTTAATCGCGGATCGAAAGCTCGGGTGCCACCATTTCCTCGATATCCCTTTCAGTCAATTACACCGAACAGATTTACTGACAATCCGGTTTATCCTATGCTATATAAACCGAGGTGAATACTGTGACGAAAGCAGCCGCGACCATTCTGATTCTTATATTTTCGACCTTTTGCACGGCTTGCGCGCCATCGGGTCTTACCGAGAATACCGTTATTTCGACTGCCAACGGCGACGTCAGGTTTCGGGTTGAGACGGTGGCAACGGGCCTCGAGATTCCCTGGGGATTCGCGTGGCTGCCGAATAGGGACTTGCTTGTGACTGAGCGTAAAGGCCGGGTGCGAATCATCCAAAGCGGCAAACTGCGCGTCGAACCGATTTTCACAGTTCCCGACGTTGAGCCAACAGGCGAAAGCGGTCTGATGGACATCTCGCTGCATCCGGATTTTGCGAAGAATGGCTTTGTGTATCTCGTCTACTCGTATAACGCCGACGGCAAATTTATTAAGGTCGTGCGATTTAAATACGCGGACGGGAAATTAACCGAGCCGAAGACCATCGTCGATAAGATTCCGGGAGCACCTAATCATGCGGGTTCGCGGTGTCGATTTGGGCCGGACGGCAGACTCTATGTCACGACGGGCGACGCGACCGATTGGAATTTAGCTCAAAAACTGGATTCGCTTGCCGGCAAGACACTGCGATTAAATGACGACGGCACTATCCCGAAGGACAATCCATTTGTTTCGACCGCAGGCGCGAGGCCAGAGATATGGACGTACGGTCATCGAAACGCACAAGGGCTCGCCTGGCAGCCTGGTTCGGGACTGATGTTTCAGTCTGAGCACGGCCCTAGTTTTTTTGAGGGCAAAGGCTCCGGCGGTGACGAGATCAATATCGTCGAGCGAGGCAAGAATTACGGTTGGGCGGAGATTCACCACACCGAGCAACGCGCCGGGATGGAATCGCCTCTGCTCGAATACTCACCGGCCTGTGCACCGGGGAGCGCGATGTTTTACAACGGTTCGCAGTTTCCGGCGTTCAAGGGCAATTTCTTTTTCGGCTGTCTTCGAGGCGCGCGAATTATTCGTGTCGTTCTAGACGGTCGCAAGGTCATTTCCCAAGAAAACTTACTTTCAGATGCGTTCGGCCGCATTCGCGAAATCGAAGAAGGCCCCGACGGCGACATCTATTTCTCGACCTCAAACCGCGACGGCCGCGGCACCCCGGCAAAGGACGATGATCGCATCCTACGGCTCGTGCCTCTGCAATAACTGAAAGTCCGAGACAAACCCATTTCCGATGTCAATTTTTAAACTGGACAGGTGGCCGGTGATTTGCGACATTAGAGGGAATCCCCACCGTTAGTGTTTGTGTGCTTAGCCTATGACGCTCAGAGTAATGATCGTTGACTATGGTGCAGGAAATCTGAATTCCGTTAAACGGAGCTTGGACTTATTGGGCGCTGCATCTTCGGTTTCGTCCGATCCAGAGGAAATTGCGAAGGCCGATAAGCTAATACTCCCCGGAGTCGGTCACTTTGGACGGGCGATGGCGAGTCTTAAGCAACTGGAACTGTTGGATCCGTTGCATCAAGCGGTTTTGGTCAAACGAAAACCGATTCTCGGAATTTGCCTGGGCATGGAGTTGATGGCGGAAAAAAGTGCGGAGGGTAATTCACGCGGGCTGGGATGGCTTGACGCGGAAGTTGTTGAATTCAAAATCTCAGACAAAAACCGGTACAAAGTGCCCCATATGGGCTGGAACCGATTGCGCAGGGCGAAGGACAGCCGGCTCATGAAAAATGTGGATGAATCGTCGGAATTCTATTTCGTCCATTCATATCATTTGGCGATCAGGAACCAGGCTGATCTCTTGTGTGAAACGCAATATGGGATCTCATTTCCTTCTGCGATCGAAAAGGATAATGTATTCGGGGTGCAATACCATCCGGAAAAAAGTCATGATGCAGGAATTCAAGTGTTAAAAAATTTTATTGAGATGTAATGTTTCGACCGAGAATTATTCCGGTTTTGCTGTTGAAAGATCGGGTGTTAGTAAAGTCGATTGGCTTTAAGATCCATAAATACATTGGCGACCCGATAAATGCCGTTAGGATCTTTAACGACCTTAAAGCCGACGAACTGGTTTTTCTTGACATCCAGGCGTCAAAAAAGAACCGTTTGATCTCTCTGGACTTTGTGCGTGACGTCGGGGAAGAGGCTCGTATGCCGTTCGCGGTCGGCGGCGGAATAAAATCACTCGGGGATATACGGGCCATATTACGGGCCGGGGCGGAAAAAGTGGTACTAAATACTTCAGCGGGCCACAACCCTGATTTTGTCAAAAAGGCCTCAGATGCATTCGGCTCTTCGACGGTCGTGGTTTGTATAGATGTAAAGAAGAAAATTCTCAAGAGTCAGCGAACGTGGACTTTGGGCGGCAGCAAATCTACGGGGTTTGATCCGGTTGCATTTGCGCAACTAATGGAAAAGAACGGCGCCGGCGAGCTGATAATTCAGTCGATCGATAGGGACGGCACGATGGCAGGCTATGACATTGATCTGATCCGGTCGGTCTCGACCTCGGTGAGCGTTCCCGTTGTGGCGTTAGGCGGAGCCGGCGAAATCGAGCACCTGAAAGAAGCTTTTCAACACGGACACGCGAACGCATTAGCCGCTGGCAGTCTTTTTGTTTACAAAGGTAAAAGGCGCGGTGTTTTGATCAATTATCCTGATAAGAGTGAACTAAACATGGGTTAAACGACCTTTTCTTACTATTGATTAACAAGGTTTTATACTCGCTACTACTTAAATACCCCTCCCGGTTTATTGGTCATGAGAAAGCGGCAAAATTAGTTTCGGCTTAAAAGAATCTCTTATGCGGGCATCCGGCTATCAACAATGTACGCGTTGTGTCATGGACACAACCGACTTGCAAATCACTTTCAGTGAAAACGGTCATTGTAATCACTGCACCGAGTTCTTGGAGAAGCGGGCAAAATATACTTACCGCGGAACAGAGAGTGATGAATTGTTGGCCAGAATTGTCACTGACATCAAGCGTGCAGGAAAAGGTCGAGATTATGACTGCGTAATTGGTGTGAGCGGGGGCGCAGATAGTAGTTATCTTGCTTACTTAACCAGCAAACTAGACCTTCGCCCGCTAGCGGTCCATATGGATAATGGCTGGAATTCTGCCGGTGCCGTGTCGAATATCCGAAAAATTACAAAAAAGCTGGGGATCGATTACCAGAGCTATGTTTTGGACTGGGAGGGTTTCAGAGATCTACAGCTCTCGTTCTTGCGGGCGTCTGTCCCGGAAGCTGAAACCCCAACTGATATTGCAATTCCGGCAGCTCTCTATCACTATGCAAATAAATATAGTATTAAATACGTGCTTACCGGCGGAACTCTTGCAACAGAAGGTATTCTGCCCAAGAGTTGGCATTATAACGGCAAGGATTTTAAATATTTTAAATATATTCACAAAACGTTCGGAAACGGAAATCTTGGTACCTTTCCGTTTTACAGTTACACGCGCGAAATCTATCACAAGCTGGTAAGAGGCATCCGAACGATCTATCCGCTCAATTTAGTGCCTTATGCAAAAGACGACACTGTCGAACTACTTGAAAGAACATTCGACTGGGAACCATTTGCCGGAAAGCACTATGAGTCGAGCTACACAAGATTTATTCAGTCCTATTATTTGTATGAAAAGTTCGGGATCGACTATCGACGGGTGGCACTGGCAACGCAGATCTGTACTGGCGGGATTCTCCGCGATGATGCTATCGAGCAATTAAAAAGCAAACCATACGACGCACACGAAATAGAGCGCGAAAAGCAATATATTTCGAAAAAATTGAGCATCTCAATCGATGAATTTGAGAGAATCTTGGCCCTGCCCCCAAAGTGGTATTGGGATTACCCGAATGACGAAAAGAAACTGAATTTTATCTACGATACTTATAGAAAACTATTCAAAAAAGAAAAGTTAAGTTGGTTTTAATTCGACAAGATAGTGGTTCCGCCGCTTAACAGCGTGATACCATATTCGTTTGATTTATGAATATCGGAATCACGGTCTATCCAACTTACGGCGGCAGCGGAATTGTCGGCTCTGAGCTAGGTCGCGATCTCGCAGAACGCGGTCATAACGTTCATTTTATCTCGTCGGTGCTGCCGACACGGCTGACTGAGTTGAATGAACGCATTCATTTTCACGAGGTGGAAATGATGTCGTATCCGTTGTTTGAACATCAGCCCTACGACCTCGCCCTCGCGACAAAGATGGCGACAGTTGCCCGTGCCGAAAAGCTCGATTTATTGCACGTACATTATGCGATACCTCACTCTATCAGCGCGATCCTCGCCCGCGAGTCCATTAAACAAAAGCGTTATGTGCCGGTGATCACGACATTACACGGCACCGATATCACTCTGGTCGGGGCCGACCGTAGCTATCTGCCGATCACCCGTTACGGCCTGCAGCAATCTGACGGCGTGACAGCTGTTTCCAAATTCTTAAAACAGGCGACCATCGAGACATTTGATTTCGACGAGATCGAGGTGATTCCGAACTTCATTTGCCCAAATCATTACATGCGTCTTCCCGATTCGCCTTTGCGTGCGGAACTCGCGCCAAACGGCGAGCGTTTGTTGGTGCATGTTTCGAATTTTCGAGCGGTTAAGCGGCCTGCCGATTGCGTTGAGATACTTGCAAAGGTCCGTGCCGCCGGAGAAAAAGTCCGGCTCGTAATGGTCGGCGACGGGCCCGAACTCTCAGCGGTTCGTTACCGTGCCGAACAACTCGGCGTCAATGGCGACGCCGTATTTGTTGGTAAGCTAGCTAACATTTCCGACTATCTCGGTATCGCCGACGTGTTCCTTCTGCCGTCGGAATTGGAGTCGTTCGGGCTTGCGGCGCTCGAAGCGCAGGCGTGCGAAGTTCCAGTGATCGCGACACGTATCGGCGGCCTTCCCGAGGTAATAAATGACGGCGAATCCGGCTTTCTGAGCGATGTCGGGGATGTTGAAAAGATGACGGCAGATACGCTGCGTCTGCTCAGAGACGAAAAGCTTCGTCGCGGGTTTGGCGAAAAGGGCCGTGAGCTTGCCGTCCAACGCTATTCAACCTCGAAGATCATCCCGCAGTACATCGCTTTTTACGAAAAGATCGTAAAGAAAGCGAAAGCCGTCGCCGCGTAAGATTCCAACCAAGATGCTCAAACGCTACATGCACAGCCGCGAACGTCACTTTGCGATGCTCGATGATAATCGCGTTGTGCATCCGTTTGACTGGGGCACCGAATTCGTCACCGATCAGGCGAATGGCGGCGATCCGAGAGAGATCTTTCGCGAGTACTCAAAAAATGCTGTGGCGAATAGTGATGAGTTTTTCTTTTCGCCTGACGTTTCAGATTACAAATTGGCCGGAAACCAACTGACCTGGACGAGCGGCATCGAAACGACGTCGAAAGAGAATAATACAGTTTATGCAACTTATTTTCCGAACGGGAAAAATAAGAAGTCTGCCGTCCTGATACTTCCGCATTGGAACGCAAAGGCCGGTACTTATTTCGATCTCTGCAAACTCTTTAACAAGCTCGGGATCTCGGCTTTGCGAATGACGCTGCCCTATCACGAAGAGCGGATGCCGCCTGAGCTTGAGCGTGCCGAATATCTTGTCGCGCCCAATGTCGGCCGGACGCTGCAATCGCTTCGCCAATCGGTTGTGGATACGCGCTCCGCAATTCGTTGGCTAAAGCAGCGAGGCTACGAAAAGGTTGGAGTTGTGGGCACAAGTATTGGTTCGTGTGTTGGTTTTTTTGCTTTCACGCACGATATGCAGATCGACGCGGCGGTCTTTAATCACGTCTCCGGCTATCCGGCCGATGTCGTTTGGCATGGCATCACGACCTATCACGTCAAAGAAGGCCTCGGCGACAATCTCACGCTCGACGAGCTTCGCGAGTACTGGCTGCCTATCTCGCCAATGGCCTATATGGAACGCCTCGCGAAGCTCCCGCCCCGTCCACAGCGTTATATTTACGGCCTTTACGATCTAAGCTTCCCTGTCGATCTGTCGCGAGACACGATAAATGCGCTTCGCCGATACAAGATCAAACACAGCAAGGTTTCGATTCCCTGCGGCCACTACACTCTCGGCCAAAAGCCATGGGTCTATTACGATGGATACAAGATCGTGTCGTTTCTGCGTAAGCATCTGAAATAGGCGAAATATGCCGGAGTTGTTTTCTTTCGCTTAACAAACCAAAGTGTTCCAGCTTTCATCAAAAGAGTGCTAAAATTTGGTCAACTTTTTGAATGAGCCCGATCGCCGACAAACACAAAAACACGGTTGAAGAAGCGATAGAGCATCTTATATCTCGTGCTGAAAACCCGCGCGGATTGAAAGGGACGGATATCGCAAGTCGGGTCGGGGCAACGGTTGAAAAATATCTCCTCCGCGATAACCCAAATGCCGCGCATGTCGAAATTGAGGATTTTGTTCACGAGATCCGGGCCGACGACCTGTGTCTGATCGTCGCCTGCGAAAAGGGCGATGAAACCGCGTGGGCAGACCTTGTCGCTAACTTTGACTCTACCGTTAAGTCCGCTGCCCGCAAGATATCGTCAAATAACGAAGATGCCGAGGATCTGGCAAGCTCGATATGGGCCGAGCTTTACGGCCTTCGGACAGACGCTGACGGCCATAAGAAGAGCAAACTTGCTTATTATTCGGGACGCGGAAGTTTGGCAGGCTGGCTGCGGGCAGTCGTCTCGCAGCTTGCGGTCGATCAGTTTCGCAAAACGTCGAAATTCGTCCAGATCGAGGAAGACCGCGAGTTCGAAAATCTTGCTAATGAAGCCACTAACGACGGTAATCATCGCGGGTCGCACACCGAAAATCCTGAGGAACTGCTGACAGATAAACAGACCGAGGCGGACGTGTCGGCTGCACTTTCCGTAGCGATCGCTGAACTTGAAGCTGAGGACCGGCTGATTCTCAAGCTATACTATTTTGACGATTTGAAGTTAAAGGACATCGCCGCGACGTTTGGTTATCACGAAGCAACGGCGAGCCGCAAGCTAACTCGTGTGCAAGCCGAGATCCGTAAGGGCGTCGAACGCGGGCTTCGCGAGCGGCACGGATGGACTGATAGCGAGGTAAAACGGCATTTGAGCGAGACCGCGACGAGCCTCGGCGTTAACCTTGAGACTATGTTCGCGGCATTGCTGATATTGGCTCTGGTGCAAGATTTGTGGGTATGAGGCGTTCATTAAGTGGGTTACGAAATCCATGAAAGGTGAAAGAGTGAAAAAGGTAAAATGTGAAACAGCGATCGGTCGTGTTCGCCTAGACCTTTTGCATCTTTTCACTCTTCGCCTTTTGCACATTAACTGATGGAACTCGAATTCGACAAAGAGATTGATGCGATCTTGCGGAAAGCGCGAGGCGGTGACGGTGCGGCTGTGACGGCCGTTTCCTCGCCGCACCTCGATGCCGACACGATCGCGGCATTTGTCGAAAACGCTCTGCCTGAAAGAGCCAAGCTCTCGTACACGGAGCATTTAGCGGATTGCTTCCGGTGTCGGAAGCTGCTTTCAAATAGCATTTTGATGATGAATGAAACGGCGGCTTCAGCTGCCACGGTTGAAGCCGCCGATGCCGTTGCGGC
>DAIRVI010000078.1:0-3513 GCA_036802885.1 Pyrinomonadaceae bacterium | reverse complement strand
TGGAAAGAAAAGGCTTACCGCATACAGTAGATCTTCCGATCCGGTCCGCTGAGAATCAAATAAAGCTTTAAGATCGTTGGTTTGCTCTTGCGAATTTAGGACTTTGACGGCTGTTTTTACGCCTCAATCCACCTTGACGATCTAACCTCCTAGACGCTTTCACTATTTGGGGATAAACATTTCGGTCGAAAGCTTATGATCCGCATCCTTCCACGCGGCTTCGAACTCTTTGCGAACGAGTTCCGCGGACGTGTTTTTACCTTGCTTTGCGAGCGCTTCGGCCAGGCCGAATAACGCACGGCCGTTACGCGGACTTCGGGCGATCTCTTCGCGGTAAGTCTTTTCCGCTTCCGCAAACTGGCCATCCAACATAAGGGCACGCCCGAGCCATTCGCGAATAGGAAGGTCCCAGTCAGGCGGCTCGGCATAATTGACCTTTGCCTCACTGGCCGCAGCGGCACGAAATAGTCCGATGGCGCCTTTTCGATCACCCCTTGAGAGAGCGATCTCGCCGGCCAGCAACTCATCAGCTACCTTTAGTGCAACGTTCACGGGTGTTGTAAACAAAACAGCCTCGGCGGGAATTTTCTTTGCGGTCTCGCGTAAGACAGCGAGCTCCTTCTCAGCATCGGCAGATTTCCCTTTCTGTGCGAATGCAATGCCGCGGGCCATATGCCAAAACGCAGTGGTAGTCAACATCTCGGCGGCAGGCTTTGGATAAATCATTACCTCATCCCACTTATGAAAACGGGTGAGCGTTACGAGTGGGTAAGGCATAAACATTTCGAGCATCGGCGCCGCTTTTACGTTCGGCCCTACGTTTGCCGCCAGTTCGCGTGCAGCCTTTATCGCCCCCGCATAATTACCGTTGCCCGCAAATGACGCAGCGAGCATGTGGATGTTGTGGTTGTAGTACATTAGCGTATACATCCCGGTCGAGCCGCTTTTCTGAATATAGTTTCGGTCAGCAATTATCGCCGCTTCGTTGCTTTTTACAGCATCGGCAAGATCGCCCGTTCGCAAGTAGATATGCGACGGCATATGCACTAGATGACCGGCGCTCGGGGCCAGACCACCCAAACGAATCGCGGCTGCCATACCACGTTCGGGGTTTGGAGAAGCCTCGATCGCGTGGATGTAGTAATGGTTCGCCCCCGTATGCTTAGGATTTCGCTTGAGCACGCCCTCGAGGACCGCGATAATCTCTAGCGTTCCCGGCGCGGGTTTGCCGTCGAGCGACCAAAGCTGCCAAGGCCGAAGGTTCATCATACTTTCTGCATAGAGCGTCGCAGCGTCGAGGTCGTCCGGGTAGGACCTCAAAAGCTCCGCCATCGCGGCCGTATAGGCGGCGGCGAGTTTTGCGGGATCGGCGGCCGAATCCGGCGAATACCGCTTTGACAGTGCGGCGATATAGGCCTGCTCAGCAGGCGAAGCTTTCGATGCCAGCGAAATTGCCTTTTGCAGATTTACGTATGCTTCGGCAAAACGCTCGGTGTTTGCCGGATCGTTGTAATTTGCGCCCAAGCCTAGGGCCATTCCCCAATACGCCATCGCGAGATTAGGATCTAACTCCGAGGCACGTTTAAACGACGCGATGCCTTCCTCGTGATTGAAGGCAAAAAGATAAGCTAGACCCTGATTGAAGAACTTTTGCGCGTCTGAACTTTTAGTCGAAACCGGATGATCAACATTGCCAAGACCATCTTCGAGCCAGACGACTCGCTTTGTTTCCTCGGGCCCTTTTGAGCCGTGGCCCTGTCCATGCTGTGGATAGGAGATTGAAGCTAGCAACAAAACAAAAATTAACGCTTTCATATAAACCTCCAGATTTGCGTTATTGGTAATTTTCGCTGTAGATTCTATTGCAAATCGGTATAAAAATCTAATGATGAAACATTTTACATTCATGACCGCTATCCTTGGCCTGATTTTCGTCGCGGACGGGGTCGGCCAAACTCAAACGCGTAGCTCGCAAAGGCCGAATCCTGAGATCGCAAAAATGGTCAAAGAGGTTTCGGCGAAGAATATAGAGGCAACGATCCGCAAGCTCGTGTCATTTGGCACGCGCAACACTCTGAGCGAACAAGACAATCCGACACGCGGCATCGGGGCGGTGAGGGATTGGATCTTTGCCGAGTTTCAGCGGATAAGCGCGGAGTGCGGCGGTTGTCTCGATGTGCAAAAGCAATCGTTCGTGCAGCCAAAGGCGAATCGAATTCCAGAACCGACGACCCTCACCAACGTCTTTGCGATTTTGAAAGGCACGACCGATCCATCCCGCTATTACGTTGTTTCTGGGCATTATGACTCGATGTGCACGTCGCCGACGGACGCGAAATGCGACGCGCCCGGCGCGAATGACGACGCATCGGGCACGGCGGTTTCGATCGAACTCGCCCGCGTGATGTCGAAGCGAAAATTTGACGCAACCATTGTGTTTATGGCCGTTCCGGGCGAGGAGCAGGGCTTGCTTGGTGCGGCCTATTACGCAGAACAAGCCAAGCTCGCAAAGACAAACATCGAGGCGATGTTTACAAACGACATTGTTGGCGGCGTGACTTCGTACAAGAACTCGCAGTTCCGCAAGAAAGTGCGGGTCTTTAGCGAGGGCGTGCCGTCTAACGAAACCGAACAAGAGGGCGCAACGCGTCGCAGCGTCGGTGGTGAAAACGACAGCGCGTCGCGACAGCTTGCGCGTTTTGTCAAAGAACAGAGCGACCGTTATCTCAAGAATTTCGGCGCGTGGTTGATCTATCGGCGCGACCGTTACGGACGCGGCGGCGACCACATTCCGTTTGTCGAACGCGGCTTCGCTGCAGTGAGATTTACCGAGTCGGATGAGGATTACACCCATCAGCATCAGAATGTGCGAACCGAGGGCGGCTTGTTTTACGGCGATACGCCCGAATTTGTTGACTTTGAATACACGGCCAACGTTGCCCGCGTCAATCTCGTCTCTCTTGCGAGCTTAGCCCTCGCGCCGGCAAAACCTAAAAATGTCGGCATCGTCACCGGCCGTCTGACAAACGACACCGATCTAAAGTGGGACGCAAACACCGACGCTGATCTAGCCGGTTACGAGGTCGTCTGGCGCGACACGACGGCTGCCGAGTGGACGAGCGGAAAATTCGTCGGCAACGTCACGACCTTCACGGCCAAAGCGATGTCAAAGGACAACTATTTCTTCGGCGTCCGCGCCGTCGATAAAGACGGCAACAAGAGCCCAGTCGTTTATCCCAAGCCCGTCCGATAGGCCCGGCGGGTAACGGGCAGCGTTTCAAATTCGTTTCAGCGTCTAACTGTGGTACAAATATGGTTTACGCATTAATTTTATTGACCCACCTAGGTAGCGCAAAAATAGGAAATTTGAATGAAGAAATTTTATCTTAGCTTGGCCGTTTTAACGCTGATAGTTTCATCGGTCGCACTAGGTGACCGGGCGTCCGCGCAGATCGAGACCAAGCAGAACGGGACCCACCTTGTTTCTCCAAATTTGGTTATCAGCCACTTTAA
>DAIRVI010000077.1:9207-12849 GCA_036802885.1 Pyrinomonadaceae bacterium | reverse complement strand
TCACAGGATCGGACGTCTGCATTTGATCATTCACAACTACGCGGCCTTTTTCGTCCACATCGACGCCGGCAACGTCGCTAAAAAAGCCGCGCATCTTTTGCTGGCCGACCGCCTTGATTACCATGTCGCATTTGATCTCAAAAAGTTCGAGCGAGTCGTCGGTTTTCTCGCAGCGGAGGCCGGTCACGTGCTTATTGTCGTCGTCGGCCATTATGCCGACCGGCGCAGCCTGCCAGACAAATTCGATTCCGTCCTTTCTAGCAAGTTCCAGCTCGTAATCGTAGGCCGACGCGTCTTTCTCTGTGCGGCGATAGACCATTGTCACCTTTTCCGCACCGAGACGTTTGGCCTGGGTGACCGCGTCGATGGCCGTGTTTCCCGCGCCGATCACGACAACGGTTTTCCCAAGCGGCACATTCTTCCAGTCGCGGGTTTTTATTTTTTCAATAAAGTGAAGAGCGTCCATCACACCTTCGAGGTCTTCGCCCGGGATGTTGAGCTTGTTCGTTTCCCCAAGGCCGACTCCAATAAATATCGCGTCGTGCCATGACTTGAGATCTTCAAATGAAACGATCTGAGCCGCCGGATCGTCGTGGCTTTTCGTAACAGCGTCGTCATCAGCTTTTGCTTCCGCCTCAATCAATGTCGATTCGGCTTGCGCCGGCGATTCGGCAAGCTTTCCGATCTCGGTATTCAAAAGGAATTTGACGCCTAAGTTTGCAATATGTTCAACCTCACTCAACGACACCGTTTGCGGCATTTTGTATTCTGCCATGCCGTATGTATCGAGGCCGCCGGCCTTTTCGCGGCGTTCGTAAACGGCCACGTCGTAGCCAAGCCGTGCTAGGTAAGTCGCACAAGACAAACCCGCCGGTCCCGAACCGACGATGCCCACAGACTTACCGTTAGATTCACCTTTTGTAAAGATCTGTTTGTCGCTAGCCATCGCATGATCAGTCGCGTGTCGCTGCAGGCGGCCAATTTCTATCGGCTTGTTGAGTAAAGTCTTTTCGACGCAAGCACCTTCGCAAAGCACCTCGACAGGACAAACTCGTGCGCAGCTAGCCCCGATCGGATTGGCGTCAAAAATCACACGGGCCGAACCCATTAAATTACCGGTCGCGATTTTCTTGATAAACGAAGGCACGTCAATACCAGTCGGGCACGCCTGAATGCACGGTGCGTCATAACAGAACAAACACCGGTTCGCCTCGTGCATCGCCTCGGCGGCCGAGAACGCCGGATTGATCTCCGAGAAATTTTGCTCGATCTGTGTAATGTCGAGCGGTGAGCAGTAATCGTTAGCCATTTGAAACTTTTAGCATTTTGCGTACAGTCTTTTCCAACTCGGGCACTTTGTTTGTTACGGCGTCCCAAACAATATCGTAGTCAACGCCAAAATACTCATGGATCAACTTGTCACGCATTCCGGCGATCAGCTTCCATTGAATCTTTGGATGACGTGAACGTATATCTTCAGGAATTTGCTTGACCGCTTCACCAATTACCTCGAGGCTTCTCACAAATGCACGTTTAGCGGCCTCATCATTAAAAAACCTTTTTTCATCGAGCGAGGCAAGCTGGCCGCTGAGAAATGTCGTTTCGTCGAGAATATGTTTTAAATATTCGTCAATCGATAATCCCATACTCAACCTCAGCTAATATTTTAGGGCCAATGTGGGGGCTCAACGATTCTGGTGTGACAAGATCGACTTTTCGACCAAGCAAATCTTCAAGAAAGAAGGCCAAATTCATATAGTTGTCAAACGATTTGCGGCCGGGCTCAAATTCGACGAGCAAATCAACGTCGCTTTCGGCATTCTGACTTCCCGTCAAAAAGGATCCGAACAAACCGAATCGATGTACGCCGAAGTTACTGATCGCTCCTTGGTTGTTCTTCAGCTGGCTAAGAATGTCGCTTTTGCTTTGAACCTGCATAAGTAAAAAAATCTAGTCAGCCACTATCGGCCCGTAAGCGTCGGGGCGGCGATCTCTAAAGAATTGCCAAGTGTTACGGACCTCACGGATCTTGTCCATATCGAGGTCGGCGACGACGAGCTCGTCCTGGTCGCGGCTGCCGACGGCGAGCATCTGGCCACGCGGATCGCAGAAATAGCTCTGGCCGTAAAATTCGCCAATGTTCCACGGCGCCTCGGTGCCGACGCGATTTATCGCGCCGACAAAATAGCCGTTCGCGACCGCGTGGGCCGGCTGCTCGAGTTTCCACAGATATTCGCTCAAACCGGCAACCGTCGCCGATGGATTGAATATTATCTCGGCCCCGTTCAATCCCAGACATCTTGCGCCCTCGGGAAAATGCCGGTCATAGCAGATGTAAACGCCGATTCGAGCAAATGCGGTGTCAAAACACGGATAGCCGAGATTGCCCGGACGGAAGTAAAATTTTTCCCAAAATCCGGGTGCCACATGCGGTATGTGGGTTTTGCGATATTTACCGAGGTATTTGCCGTCGGCATCGATAACTGCGGCCGAATTGTAATAAATGCCGGTCTGCTCTTCCTCATAGATCGGCACGATCAGCACCATGCCGTGCTGCTTGGCGACTTCCTGCATCAGTTTGACCGTCGGGCCGTCGGGGATCCGCTCGACAGCCTCATACCAACGCGTCGTCTGCTCGGCACAGAAATAGGGCATTGTGAATATCTCTTGAAAGCAAAGCATTTGCACGCCCTGCTTTGCCGCGTCCTCGACCATCTTCATTTGATGATCGAGATTTGCTTGCCGAATTTCCGAGATCGGCGCATCGGTCGGAGCGACATTGTGCGCCTGTATGAGTCCACATTTGATTATTCTTGACATAGTTTCATTGCCTCTAACTCATCCAATTAACGCCGGCTTCCGGGTTCCATTTCGTAGTTGTCTTTTTTAATTTTGTCCAGAATTCGATCGAGCTTTTGCCCGTGATGTCGTTTGCTCCAAATCGCGAATCATTCCAGCCGCCGAATGAAAACGGTTCACGCGGAACCGGAACGCCGATATTGACGCCGATCATGCCGGCACTTGCGTGCTCCATTACATATCGAGCGAGCCCGCCGCTTTGCGTAAATACCGCCGCAGCGTTGCCATATGGATTGTCGTTCTCGATCTTGATCGCCTCGTCGAGGGTATTTGTACGCATTATCGAAATCACAGGGCCAAATATCTCGTCGGTCGCGACCGACATGTCAGGCGTCACAAAATCGATCACTGTCGGGCCGACGTAAGAGCCGTTTTCCCTGCCCGCGACCGTCGCGCCGCGGCCGTCGACCAGTATCTTTGCTCCGTTGCGTTCCGCTTCGGAAATATATTCTTCGATGCGAGTCTTAGCCGCTTTCGAAATTACTGCACCGAGATTTTGGCCCGGCACGACCTTGCGTGCCTCTACGCAAATCTGGTCGATTATCGGATCTACGTTTCCGACGGCAAGCATTGCGGAGGCGGCCATACAGCGCTGGCCTGCGCATCCTGTCATAGACGCAGTTACGTTCGATGCCGTCATCGAAGGGTTAGCATCCGGCAGCACAAAAAGGTGGTTTTTGGCACCGCCGAGAGCGATGCAGCGTTTCAGAGCATTCGTGCTTTGCTGATAGACGAGCTTCGCGACCTTTGTCGAACCGACAAAGCTGACTGCCTCAATATCCG
>DAIRVI010000077.1:0-9107 GCA_036802885.1 Pyrinomonadaceae bacterium | reverse complement strand
CCGACAAACCACGCATAATCATAAAATAGACGGAACATTGGAATTATCAGGCCTATCCACGCAAAAAAGCAACCCAGAAGCGTTGCGACGACCGCACGCCAGTTCCAGCCGCCGTATATTCCATCGCTGCGATAGAGATCGCCAAGATTTAGGCTCTTTCGCCGAACCAGCCAATAGTCCGCGATCAGCACGCCGGCAATCGAGCCGAGTCCACCCGAATAACCGAGCAACCACGAGAAAATATAACCGCTCGGATCGGCAAGCAGCTTCCACGGCTGCATCAGAATCCCGATGATCCCTGTGATCAGGCCGCCCGTGCGGAATGAAATGAGTTTTGGAAACGCGTTGGCAAAATCGTTAGCGGGCGATACAACGTTAGCCGCGATGTTTACCGAAAGCGTTGCAACAACCACTGTGAACATCGAGATCGCCACAACCACCGGCTGAGAGAATTGCGAAACAAGTTTGACCGGATCCCAGGCATCCGCAGGATTCATTTGCGGAAAAACAACAACCGCCGCGGACGTTATCAAAATGCCCATCGCCGCAAAAACGACCATCGTTGTCGGCAAAGCAACTGTCTGGCCGACGACCTGTTCCCGCTGACTCTTTCCAAAACGCGTAAAATCAGGCATGTTGAGTGAAAGCGTTGCCCAGAAACCGATCATCGCAGTAAGGCTCGGAATAAATATCGGCCAGAACTCCCCAAACGTCTGAAATTTGCCAGGTTCGTGCAGCAAAAATCCGATGCCGCCCGCTTGATATAAGATCCACGCGAGCAAGATCGCGGTCATCACAAGCACATACGGCGCGGCCCAATTCTCGACTATTCGCAGCAGGTCCATTCCCTTATAGATGATCGTAATGTTGAGACCCCAAAACAGCAGGAATGAGAGCCACTCGGTCGGCGTGTGGCCGCCGATCGGGCCGCCAAACAACGTAGCCCAGCCCGGAATAAACGCCGCGAAAAAAGTCTGTAACGCCTGTCCGCCGATCCACGCCTGAATGCCAAACCATCCGCAGGCGACGATCGCACGCATCAGTGCCGGCAGATTCGAGCCCATCGTTCCATATGCCGCTCGTGCAAATACCGGAAACGGAATTCCGTACTTCGTGCCCGGATGCGAATTGAGCAAAATCGGTGCGAGAACGATTACGTTGCCGAGCAGGATCGTGAACAGGGCCTGCCACCAGTTCATCCCAGCCGAGATCAGCCCCGACGCCATCATATACGTCGGTATGCAGTGCGCCATCGAGATCCACAAGGCCGCGTAGTTATAAGTCGTCCAATTGCGTTTCGCGACCGGCACCGGTGCGAGGTCTTCGTTATAGAGCGAAGATGACCTGATGCTTTCCTCAGCGTCAGCGTTTAACTCGACGCGCCCGTCATTGTGTTGGATAGTTTCGATCATAAGCAATTACTCCGCCAAGCCCTTTTGTTTCAGCAATCCATATTAATTGAAGGCTAAAGTGTGACGTTCAATTCCGGCGCCCACCGTTTCAGCGCGTCTAAAAGCTTTTCCCTGTCCACATCCAGCCGGTCTCCAAAACCGAAACTATTTATGCCAACGATATTAAGGTGTTCCTTTCCCTCAGTATCGGTAAATATCAGCTTTGTAGCGGGCGTGCGATTTGCATGAAGGTATGAACGGACCGCGATGGAGCGCAAGGCAGTCCTTGGAATTACGCAACACTTCTTCTGGTTCCACCTGACGAGAAGCGCCGTCGGGTGAATAAAAAGCCCTATGCGAAGGGTTTGCATACTAATGCCGCTCGCATATATCTGTTTCTTAATCGCCCGCCAGGTCAGAGACACTGCCAGGGTAAAAAGAATTACATAAAAACTTAGAAACAAGAGTACCCATTTCGGCTCGCTTAAAAGCTTGTCATCCAAGTTGGACATAAACGCGGCGAGGCTAACAACCCAAAACCCAAACACCGGCAAGGCGATTAGCCAGTGTCCCCGCGACTTGCTCTCGATGCTGAAAAACTGCGCCCCGGGCGTTTTTTCGGGATCGAGCAGGTCATTGAGTTCCGGTGGCAGCTGATCCGTTGTCAGAAATTTTATTTGCTCCATTTCTACGGATTATTCAGAGATCGTCGAGTCGTCATTGTAGCCCCGTCCACATTCCGTGCATCGTTTCAAGAGTCTTTTATGTCCGATCGTGAACCTCGTACAGCCTGTCGCTTGATCAGCCAAAAGATCGGATAGCTGACAGCTATTGCAAGAATTGCATACAGGCTGTTTGAGAAATTGCTAAAAATATAACCGACAAACAGCAAAACTGCCGCTATCAGCATAGCGAGCGGCGCATAAGGATAGCCAATTGCACGAAACGGCCGGGGCAGATCGGGTTCGCGCCTCCTGAGAACAAACAACGAACCGATGAGCAAGATCGTGTTTGTTACGGCAAAAAACTCAGCAACGGCAACGAGTATTTCGAATGTCCCAACGACCACACAGAAAATTGTCGGCAAGACCGTCGCGGCCAATGCAAATGTCGGTGTACCACCTTTATTTACAGACGCAGCTTTCTGAAAAAAGAGTCCATCGCGTCCGAGGGCAAGCAGCGTTCGCGGCGTCAACATCAGTGTCGCGTTAATAATGCCGATGATAGAGATCACGGCGAGTGCCGTCACAATTTGCCCGCTTCGCTCGCCGAAAATCGCTCTCATCGCGTCGGCACCGGCGAACTTCGATCCCGCAAGTTGATCTATCGGCAAAACATAAAGTAGCGCAAAATTTACGAGGAGGTAAATAGCGATTATCACCGCAATGCCGCCGAATAACGAGCGCGGCATATTTCGAGACGGCGCGACATCCTCTTCTACAAAATATACGTTCGAGAACCAGCCGGAATATGTGCCGAGCACGAGTTGAAACGCAAGTATGAAAGCTATGACGAGTGGAAACCCGCTTTGTGTCGGCGCGGGAGATTGATTAGTGGCCCCTTTCATCTCAGTACCGCCGAACAAAAAACACGCGGCGACAAATGCAAGCAACCCAACCGCTTTCAGAAAGCTCGTGACCTGCTGCGCGCGGCTGCCGGACTGGACGCCAATCCAATTTAGCGCTGTTAGTATCAAAAGCGCAGCGAGCGAGAAAACAACCTGTTCACTGTGCTGCTCATAACCAAACAATGCGGCCGAATATTCGCCGAACACTATGCACATGTAGGACAAACTAAGCGTATTCAACAGCCAGTCTCCCCAGCCGACGACGAAACCACCGTAGTCACCGTAGGCACGATGCGCGAAAACATACGGCCCGCCGGCTTTGGGCACCGAAGTAGCGAGCTCGGCCATGTAGTTTGCTCCGAGCAATGAATAAACTCCGCCAATCACCCAAACAAGTGCGATCAGCCAAACCGAATGTAGTTGTTCGGCAACCGCACCGGGCGAACGCAAAATGCCGACTCCGATCGTCCCGCCGATGATAACGGCAATGCCAAAAGGCACACCGAGGATCCGAAGAAGCTTTCGTCTCTCCTTCAACGCAGCGTCGTGTTTGAGGTCGTTCGAACCCATTGTTTAATGTGTCATCGCCATTCTTTTGGCGCCGCTTGCTCAACGCGAAATCTCGCGAATATCGCTCGCCACTTTCGGATCCTAACTAAGCGGGATGCTTGAACAACTACATCAAGCAACATCGCCGTAGCATGTTCGTCGATCGACGCCGGGCCCTCGAGCAGCGAATTTCCATCGTCGAGACAATACAGCAGCGTATCGTCGTAATAATCGCGTCTACATTCAGGGCATCGTTTCATAGGTCTGTGCGGAAAACTTGAGCACGTTATTCTAACCTATTAACTGCCATTTGGTGCGAGTATAAGCGATGTTAAAACCATTCTTCTGTGCATTTTTTTGAGACTGGCTTCCGGGCGAGGCACCCATAATAGCTAGCGTGCAGCCATTTTCGAAGGCAAATGTTAGGCGTGCTGCGAGCAGCTCGTTTTGTGCCCCTTGATTGCGGCCTTCGGGAATCGTGCTGGCACCGGCCAGTAACGCGACATCACCGTGAAAAAACAACATGCCGGTCGAGATCGGTATGCCGTCAAGCTCAGAGATGTATGGATATGCTCCGGCACATTGAGCGCTGATACGTCCAAAATCAAACATGAAATCGGCGAGACCTTCGTACTCGGTCGCCCAGCCGTTTGCGGATGTTGTTGCCCATAGATCGACCTCGTCAGGCGTAATGACACGGGTTCTGATCCGCTCGTTTTGCCGTGCTGCATCGTTACAGCCGTCGATCTCGCGATACATCACGCTCGTCAGTTCGATCGGCTGATAACCGCGTTCGTTCAATAACGGCATCAGCGTCGGATCGGCCATTGGACTGACTTCTTGAAAGACGGGAGCATTTTTTGCGTGAAAGAATGATTCGATCTCATCGAAATGTTCCGCTGTCGTTTCCTCGAAAAGCCCGAGCCCGAACGTCTGCGTACAAGGCGATTCCAGGCCGTCAAACATTGCATACGCCCCGCCTACCTCGATCCACTCGGCACCGCTTTCGGGCCCTAGCCCTGCCCGAGTTTCGACAAAATCAGCATTCGCACGTGCCTCCGCCCGTTCGATCTTTTGCGATAATGCTTTGTCCGAATAGATCAAAATCAATTCCCCTGAGTGCCGATAACAGTTATGGAATATCCCCGCAGGTCATCGGCTTTTACAGAATTATTTGTAAGGAGAATTACCGACTTCACACCGAGATCGACCAGTATTTCTGCCGCCGGACGATAGTCTCGAGCGTCCGCCGCGAAACCCGCCTTAACATAGGCCTCGCCCTGTGTGTGTCCGGCCTTTTTGAATGGGATACTCTTTATCAAAGCAAGATGCCCGTTGCCCTTGCCATCCTTTACACTCTACACTTGATCCTTCGACAACTCGACCTGTTTGATCAATTTAAGATTCGATAGCTGCCTGGGCGGCCGCGAGTCGTGCGATCGGCACGCGGAATGGCGAACAGCTGACATAGTCCATTCCGAGCCTGTGACAGAATTTCACACTGTCGGCGTCACCGCCGTGTTCGCCGCAGATGCCGACCTTTAGCTTCGGTTTTATCTCGCGGCCGCGGACGATGCCCATACGGATCAGTTCGCCAATGCCGTCAGTATCAATGGTCTGAAACGGATCATACGGCAGTATCCCGAGATCGAGATATTTCGGCAAAAATCCGCCAATATCGTCGCGGCTAAACCCAAAGCTCATCTGCGTCAGATCGTTGGTCCCGTAGCTGAAAAAATCGGCCACCTGAGCCATCAATCCGGCCCTGAGCGCTGCTCTCGGGGTTTCGATCATCGTACCGTAGAGATAGGGTATCTTTTTAAGGTTCTGTTTTGCACAGACCTCTTTATACACCTGATCAACGATCACTTTTTGATGCCTCAGTTCGTTGAATGTGCAAGTTACGGGCACCATGATCTCCGGCAGGGCCTTCTTGCCTGATTTGATCAATTCCGCGGTCGCCTCGAGTATCGCGCGGACTTGCATCTCGGTAATCTCGGGATAACTGATCCCGAGACGCACTCCGCGATGGCCGAGCATCGGGTTGTTTTCTGCGAGAGCGATCACCCTACGCTTCAAAACGCTCATACTAATGCCGAGCACCTTGCTCAGCTCCAGCAGCTTTTCCTTATCGTGCGGTACGAATTCGTGCAATGGCGGATCGAGCAGCCTGATCGTTACCGGACGTCCGTTCATTACTTTGAGAGTGGCTTTTACATCTTTTTTGACGAATTTGAACAGTTCATTCAGAGCCTTTCGCCGTTCGGCCTCGTACTTGCTGACGATCATCTTTCTCAACAGGAACAGAGGCTGCTCACCTCCTTCGCCATAGAACATATGCTCAGTCCTGAAAAGTCCGATGCCCTCGGCTCCAAATTTCAGAGCCTGTGACGCGTCCTCAGGGGTTTCCGCATTGGCGCGCACGCCCATTGTTTTGACCTTATCGACCAGCTTCATCAGGTCTTTGTACGACTGATTCTTGTCGAGATCGATATCGACGAGGGCCATACTTCCGGTGTAAACGAGCCCCTTGGTGCCATTCAGGCTCAGCCAATCGCCTTCGTGAATGACCGTCCCGTCCTTCGCTTTGAAGGTCTTCGCATCATGGTTGATCTCGATGTCACCGCAGCCGACGATGCAGCATTTGCCCCATCCGCGGGCGACCAAAGCCGCGTGTGACGTCATACCGCCTTTCGAAGTAAGGATCGCCTCGGCCTTGTGCATTCCGTCAACGTCTTCCGGCGACGTTTCCTCACGAACCAAAAATACCTGCTCGCCTTTTTTGGCCCACGCAACAGCGTCGTGCGAAGAAAATACGACCCGGCCGCGTGCGCCGCCCGGGCCCGCAGGCAGCCCTTTCGCGATCGGTTTTGTTATCAGTTCGACCTTTGGGTCTAGCATCGGCAGCAGCAGTTCGACGAGTTGATTCGGCCCGACACGCATGATCGCTGTATTGATGTCGATCATCTTTTCGGCATGCATCTCAGTCGCCATACGAACGGCCGCGATGCCGTTGCGTTTCCCGACGCGGCACTGCAGCATATAGAGTTTCCCTTTCTCGATCGTGAACTCAATATCCTGCATGTCCTTGTAATGCACCTCGAGCCGCTTTTGATATTCAAACAGCTCGTCGTAAAGCTCCGGCATCAACCCCTCGAGACTCTTGAGTCGTTTACTCTGCGCATTTTTTGAATATTCATTTACCGGAGCCGGCGTGCGGGTGCCGGCGACAACATCCTCGCCCTGTGCATTGACAAGATACTCGCCGTAAAACCTGTTCTCGCCATTACCAGGGTTTCGCGTAAAAGCAACGCCTGTGCAGCTGTCGTTACCCATGTTGCCAAATACCATCGCCTGAACATTTACGGCAGTGCCCCATTTATCGGGAATGTTCTCGATGGCTCGATATTCGACAGCACGCTTACCGTTCCAACTGCTGAACACGGCCCCGACGCCGCCCCACATCTGCTCCCAAGGATCCTCAGGGAAATCCGTGCCGAGCACCTTTTTGACCGTTTTCTTAAAGTCTGCGACGAGAGCTTTCAGTTCCGGCACCGTTAGGTCAGTGTCGCTCGCGTAGCCCTGTTTTACTTTTACAGCGTCGAGCTTTTCGTCAAGCTGTTTGCGGATGCCTTTGCCGCCTTTTGGCTCAATACCCGCACCTTTTTCCATTACCACATCGGCGTACATCATTATCAAACGCCGATAAGCATCGTATGCAAACCGCTCGTCCCCGCTTTGCTCGATGAGGCCTTTGATGGTTTTTTCATTAAGCCCGACATTCAGCACCGTCTCCATCATTCCCGGCATCGAGCGCCTCGCCCCGGAGCGGATCGACACGAGCAGCGGATTCTCTTCGTCGCCAAATTTCTTTCCCGTCAGCTTTTCCATCCGGAGTATCGCCGCCTCGACCTCAGCCTTCAGCGTCTTTGGATAAGTCTTCTTATGAGCGGTCAGATAGGTGCAAACCTCGGTCGTAACGGTAAAACCAGGCGGCACCGGGAGTCTCAGTTTCGGATGACCCGCCATCTCAGCGAGATTGGCCCCTTTGCCTCCCAAGAGATCCTTCATTGATTCATTCCCGTCAGCCTTACCGCCGCCGAAGAAATATACGTATTTGCTGTTCTTTGCAGACGTTCCCATAGATTAAATTTACTCTCCGATGCTAAGAATAAAACCGCACGCCATCGTAAACTAGGACGTAGGTTACAAAACCCCAACCTTTTCAATGAATTATGCCACCAGGCTTTTGATTGCTTGCTATTTTTTAAGCGAGTAGATCTTCAGGTCCTTATATCGTTTTAGTAATTGTCCGTGGGGGCCTTTCCCGCCGTCTTTTTCTTCAACTATCCCGGAGAATTGTTTCTCAGCCACGTTAGTGCGCGTTCGGTATCGGAAAAGAACTTTACACGTACGCCGCGTGACGCGGCGATTCGTTCGAACAACTCGCTTCTTTCGGTCGGCTCAAAATTCAGCAGATGGAACGCGAGCCACATGTGTGGAACAGCAGCGGTTCTAAGACCGGCTTCAACCACATCGCCTGTATCTCGCTCGCCGCTCGGCACAAAGGCCTCGACCAGGACGCGTTGGGAGTTGTGCTCTTCACACAATGATTTGACCTTATTCCAAAACTTCTCCTGCTGGTCGGGTTCAACTGTATAACCCGGGCCAAGCTCAACGTGAATATGGTCTCCGCGAAACTGCACGCTGAAGTCTCTCTCCAAAACGAGCGGAGACAGCCAGAGTGTTGGATCGTGATTCTTTTCGTTCATATCAGTATGGTGCTCGGAAACTGCTCGTTACCGCAAGATCAAATACTCACGCACTCGCCGCGTTTTATGAACTGTCCGTCGCTGGCTTTGCCAAGGTGCTCGCCGTTTTGGATGACGACGCGGTCACGTGAGTATCTCAGAAGACTGCGAAATCTTGTGCCAGTTCTCTGTCGGGCAAGTCATATATTCAACTCTTCTCACAATCACAATGACCCGGTTGCATCTGCAACCGAACCAGTATAATGTTGCGGGTAACATTTTTCTAATGTTTTTGCCCAGAAAAGGGCAAGGATGGGCAACTGACGTTAAATACGAGTGCGGCGCCAGTCAACCCCGGGCCCTTTTTGTTTTTGCATTCAATTGAGATATCAAACGAGGAAATAATCATGAGAAGAAGTTTTGTATTAGTTTTTTCGCTCTTCGTCATTATTCTGACGATGAGCATCGCTGCATCGGCACAGGTCAATCGTCCGTACCACAACGGATCGGTTTGGAGCATCGGTTTCATAGTGATGAAACCGGGCATGGACACGGCTTACCTGAACTACGTCGCTACCGATTGGAAAAAGCAACAGGAAGCCCTGAAAAAGGACGGGCAGATCATTTCTTACATGGTCATTCAAACCGAAGGACATTCCGGAACTGATTGGAATTTGATGCTGATGACCGAGTATAAAGATCTGGCGACGATGGAGGCGAACGACGCCAAGGCAGACACCCTGATGCAAAAAGTTATAGGCGACGATGCCAAACAAATGCAAGGTTATCGCGATCGCCTGCAGATCCGCGAAGTTGTGGGCAACCGTATAGGGCGTCAAATCGTTCTGG
>DAIRVI010000076.1:0-12931 GCA_036802885.1 Pyrinomonadaceae bacterium | reverse complement strand
TGTCTCTGTGGTGAATATTCTTGGAGATTTATATGAACAACGGACATTACGACGTGATTATCATCGGCACTGGCGCGGGCGGCGGCACGCTTGCACGCAAACTGGCCCCATCGGGCAAGACGATTCTGATCCTCGAACGCGGCGATTTTGTAAAGCGCGAGCCGGACAACTGGAATTCTCGTGCCGTAAATGTCGAAGGAAAGTACAACACAAAAGAAGTGTGGTTCGACCAAGACGGCAAACCGCTGCACCCGCACACTAATTACAACGTCGGCGGGAATACGAAATTCTACGGCGCGGCGCTGTTTCGGATGCGGGAGCGCGATTTTGCCGAGCTAGAACATCATGACGGCATTTCGCCCGCCTGGCCGATCAGTTACGACGAGCTTGAGCCATTCTATTCGCAGGCGGAGCAGATGTATTCCGTCCACGGTCAGGACGGCGAGGATCCGACGGAGCCGTGGCGGAGCTCAGAGTTTCCGCATCCTGCGGTGAGTCATGAGCCTAGAATGGAGCACCTCGCCGAAGATTTTGCGGCGATGGGTGTTAAACCGTTTCATGTGCCGCTTGGCATTCAGCTTAAAGAAAACGACCGCAAAAGCTCGTGTGTGCGGTGTGCGACATGCGACGGATTTCCTTGTCTGCTGAACGCAAAATCTGATGCTCATGTTTGCGGCATCGAGCCGGCCTTGAACTTTCCAAACGTTACGTTGCTTACAAATGCATTAGTGAAAAAGCTCGAAACTGACGCTACCGGCCGAAAAGTATCGGCCGTAATCGTCGAACGTGAGGGTGAGTCTGAGAAATACTCAGCGCATCTCGTCGTCGTGTCTGCCGGAGCGATAAATTCGGCGGCGTTGCTGCTGCGTTCGGCAAACGAGAAACATCCGAATGGCCTCGCGAACAGCTCTGATCAGGTCGGGCGAAATTATATGGGTCACGTGAATTCCGTTCTCATGGCGGTTTCGAAATGCCCAAATCCGACGGTGTTTCAAAAGACGCTTGCTGTAAACGATTTTTACTTCGGGACAGAAGATTTTCCGTATCCGATGGGACACATTTCGTTTGTCGGCAAACTCGATGGTGCAACCCTGTCAGCCGGCGCACCGGCGATCGCACCTGGCTTTGCCCTCGATCAGATGGCAAAGCACAGCCTTGATTTTTGGCTCACTACCGAAGATCTGCCGCGGCCCGACAACCGCGTGACCCTCAATAAAGACGGCGACATCGTGCTCTCATACACGCCAAACAACGTTGAGGCGCACAAGCGGCTCCAGGACAAGTTGAAGGGTCTGATGAAGAGCCAGCGAAAATGCGACATCCACGGCGGCGAGTGTCATCAAGGTCTGTTTTCGCGAAACTTATATCTCGGCCAGCAGATACCGCTCGCGGGCGTCGCTCATCAAAACGGTACGCTGAGGTTTGGCGATGATCCAAAAACTTCCGTCCTTGACCGCAACTGCAAAACTCACGACCTGGATAATCTCTACGTTGTCGACGGCAGCTTTTTCCCATCGAGCTCAGCGGTGAATCCGGCACTCACGATAATGGCGAATGCCTTGCGAGTCGGACGACATTTGATGGAGAGGATGAACTGATGAATAGCGAGCGAATACCACAAAACCAATATCCGATTGGCTGGCTCATTATCGGGCTTTTGACTCTGCTGGCGTTTCTTACGTCGGCGAATGGCCAGGCCGTCACGCGGGTTGAAACGGTCGGATTTACCGTTTCGGATATGGACAAAGCAATCGATTTTTACACACGAGTTCTGACGTTTGAAAAGGTCGCCGACACCGAAGTTTGGGGAACGGAATTCGAGCATCTGTCGGGCGTATTTGGGGCTCGGGCGCGAATCGTCGATCTGAAACTCGGCGCTGAAACGCTCGAATTGACCGAATATCTGACGCCGCAGGGGCGGCCAATTCCGGTCGATTCACGCAGCAACGACCGCTGGTTCCAGCACATCGCGATCATCGTGTCGGACATAGACAAGGCATACGCGCAGCTTCGCTCGCACAAGGTTCGGCACGCATCGACCGGGCCGCAGACTTTGCCGCCATATATTAAGGCAGCGGCCGGGATCAAAGCGTTTTACTTTAAAGACTTTGATAATCACGTGCTTGAGATTCTCTCGTTTCCAATCGACAAAGGTGCTAAATGGCACGACTTCGCAAAAACCGGCAAGCTCTTCCTGGGCATCGATCACACGGCGATCGTAGTCGGCGATAGTGACGCGAGCCTTAAGTTTTACCGCGACAAGCTCGGCCTGACAGTCGCCGGAACCAGTGACAATTACGGACCCGAACAGGAGCATCTCAACAATGTTTTCGGGGCGAGACTGCACATCACGGGCTTGCGAACCACTCAGGACGGCATCGCGGTCGAATTTCTCGAGTATGTCGCACCAACTGACGGCCGTCCCTTTCCCCGCGACACGCGCTCGAGCGACCTGTGGCACTGGGAGACGAGTTTTGCGGCGAATGACATCGGCAAAGTTTTTGCGAGTTACAAGGCCGAGTATATTTCTAGTGGGATCGTGGCATTCGGCGAGGCGACGCTTGGTTTTCGAAAGGCGGCGATGATCCGCGACCCGGATGGCCACGCCGTAAGGATGATTGAAAAATAGTCTGCCCGTTAGAGACACAGATAACACAGAGAGAATATAATTAGACTCAAACGCAAATTTTGTTCTGTGCACTCCGTGTCTCGTTGGTGAAAGGTTTTTATGAACGCTGAACAAAAACGCCTCGCCGCGTCGGACGCGAGGACGAAACATTGGAAACGGTGGGGCCCTTATTTGAGCGAAAGGGCGTGGGGCACAGTGCGCGAGGACTACTCGGCGGACGGTTCTGCCTGGGACTATTTTCCGCATGATCACGCGCGTTCACGAGCCTATCGATGGAATGAGGACGGCATCGCCGGCATCAGTAACCGGCAGCAGAACATATGTTTTTCGGTCGCATTGTGGAACGGCAAAGACCCGATTCTTAAGGAACGACTGTTTGGCCTGACCGGGAGTGAAGGCAACCACGGCGAGGACGTGAAAGAGTTGTACTATTATCTCGACTCGACGCCAACGCACTCCTACATGAAGTATCTTTACAAATATCCTCAAGACGAATTTCCCTACGAGCGGCTGATCGTCGAGAATCGCAATCGCACCAAACTCGAGCGTGAATTTGAGCTGATGGATACCGGGATTTTTGACGAAAACAACTACTTTGACGTTTTTGTCGAGTATGCAAAAGCCGATGTCGATGATGTTTTGATAATGATCACTGCGGCAAATCGTGGTGAGACCGAGGCGGCCATACACCTGCTGCCGACGATTTGGCTCAGAAACACCTGGGCGTGGGACGCTTCGAGTGCGGAGTGCGGAATGCGGAATGCCGATTCAGGAGTTATCGAGATCGATTGCGAAAGTCCGGGTAAAAGATTTTTGTATCTGGAGGGTGCGGACGAGATGTTGTTCACGGAGAACGAGACCAATAATGAACGGTTGTTTGGAACACAAAATCGGACGCCATACGTTAAGGATGCGTTTCATCGTTATGTCGTCAACGGCGAAACTGATGCTGTAAATCGCGCAAAGACAGGAACAAAGGCGGCCGGATTGTACAAGCTTGAGATTCCGGCTGGTAAAGAGGTGACGATACGTTTGCGGCTGACGGATAAAGAGATTTCCCGCAAAGACGCAAAAGCCGCAAAGAAAACCGGAAAGACATCGAACACGGCCTTTGACGATTTTGATTCGATCTTTGAGAAACGTATCGCCGAGTGCGACGAGTTTTATAACGCGATTGCACCGAGCGAACTTTCGGAAGATGCCAAAAGTGTTCAAAGACAAGCTTTTGCGGGAATGTTGTGGTCAAAGCAGTTTTATCACTACGTCGTGCGCGACTGGCTTGAGGGCGATCCGGCAATGCCAAAGCCGCCGGATTCGCGCAGAAAGGGCCGCAACAAAGAGTGGGAGCACCTCTACAACTCGGACGTCATTTCGATGCCCGATAAGTGGGAATATCCGTGGTACGCGGCCTGGGATCTGGCGTTTCATTGCGTGCCGCTTGCGATTGTCGATCCGGCGTTTGCCAAAGAGCAGTTGATGTTAATGCTCCGCGAGTGGTACATGCATCCGAACGGGCAGATCCCGGCTTACGAGTGGGCGTTCGGGGATGTAAATCCGCCGGTTCATGCTTGGGCAGCGCTTCGGGTTTATCAGATCGAGAAAAAACAAAAGGGGCGTGGCGATACAAGATTCTTGGCCCGCGTTTACCAAAAACTGCTACTCAATTTTACGTGGTGGGTCAATCGAAAGGACGCCGAAGGAAAGAATGTTTTCGAAGGCGGCTTTCTCGGGCTCGATAACATTGGTGTTTTCGATCGCTCGCAGCCGCTGCCCGTTGGCGGAACACTTGTTCAATCAGACGGCACAAGCTGGATGGCGATGTATTGCCTCAACATGCTCGCGATCGCACTCGAATTGTCGCGTGACGACGACACGTACGAGGATCTTGCGACTAAGTTTTTCGAACACTTCATCTATATCTCCGACGCGATGAACAACCTCGGCGACGATAACCTTTCGCTGTGGGATGACGATGATGGTTTTTACTACGACGTGCTGCACATGCACGAAAAGCATTACAACATGCCCCTGAAGGTTCGCTCGATGGTCGGGTTAATTCCATTGTTTGCCGTCGCGACAATCGAGCCTGACCTGTTGGATTCACTGCCCGATTTTAAGCGTCGGCTGCAGTGGTTTATTGACAATCGACCCGACCTCACAGGCAATATCAACTGCGCGCGAACGCCCGGCATGGGCGAACGTCGTTTGCTGGCTGTCGCCTATCGCGACCGACTGACGCGCGTACTTAAATTCATGCTCGATGAGAACGAATTTTTATCGCCACACGGCATCCGGGCTGTTTCGCGTTATCACGCACTTGCTCCATACGTGCTGCACGTCAACGGCATCGAGCATCGCGTCGACTATGAGCCGGCCGAATCGTCGAGCGGTCTTTTCGGAGGCAATTCGAACTGGCGCGGACCCGTTTGGTTTCCGGTAAATTATCTTTTGATCGAATCGTTGCAAAAGTTTCACCACTATTACGGCGACGATTTCAAGATCGAATGTCCGACCGGCTCGGGCACGATGATGAATCTGTGGGAAGTGTCGCAGGAGTTGTCTCGACGAATGTCGCACATATTTTTGCGTGACGGCGATGACAGACGGCCGGTTTTTGGCGACTCGGAAAAGTATCAAACCGACCCGCATTTTCGCGATCACCTGCTGTTTTACGAGTATTTTCACGGCGACAACGGCTCCGGCGTCGGAGCAAGCCACCAAACCGGCTGGACAGGTCTTGTGGCAAAGCTGCTGCAGCAGAGTGGTGAATGATTGCCTTTGCGTCCTTTGCGTCTGCTCTTTGGGCTCTCCGTGTTAACGCGTTTCTTAACACAAAGGTCACGGAGTAATTTTCACGGAGATCACAAAGGTATCAGAAATCAAAAATGATCAATCTTAGTAAAGAAATCTGCACTGATTTTGAGAGCTCTGCGTCACGCGAGTGGCTCGAGACGAACGGCATTGGCGGTTACGCGTCGTCGAGCATTGCGGGCGCGAATACGCGGCGTTACCACGGCCTACTCGTTGCCGCAACGCGGCCGCCGCTTGGACGCGTCGTTATGCTTTCGAAATTCGAAGAGACCGTCATTATCGACGGCGAACGTTTCGAAATCTCTTGCAATCAATACCCTGACAAAATTCATCCCGAAGGCTACAAATATCTAAAACAGTTTCGTCTTGACCCGTTTCCCGTATGGACGTTTGAGGTGAACGGCGTTGAGATCGAACGGTCGCTTTTTATGGTTTATGGCGAGAACGCGACGGTCGTTCAGTGGAAGGTAAAGCTGTCAGCCGTCAGCGATCAGCCGTCAGCACTCGAACTAAAACCATTGCTCTCCTTTCGCGATCATCATCATCTTCGCAGCGAGGACGGCTACTTTGGTCGGCATTATGAAGTTGAAGATAGCCACCTTTCAATCGAGCCATATGCTGAAATGCCGCGGCTTTATTTCGCGCACAACGCGGCGGAAATCGAAGATCAGGGTTACTGGTACCGAGACTTTGAATACGCAATCGAGCAGGAACGAGGGTTTGATTACCGCGAAGATCTGTATCAGCCGTTCTGCCTAAAGTTCGATCTGTCGAAACCGGCGACGGTTATAGCCTCGACCGAGCCGCGGGATGTCGGCGACACGGCCGAGCTCGAGAAAAGTGAGATGAAACGTCGCGCCGCTCTAATAGCAAAGGCCGGTGCAAAGGACGATTTTACACGGCAGCTTGTCCTCGCGACCGATCAATTTATCGTCACACGGGGCACGGGAAAGACGGTAATTGCGGGTTACCATTGGTTTTCGGATTGGGGACGCGACACGATGATAGCCCTGCCGGGGCTGACGCTTGCGACAAATCGGCCTGAGATCGCAAAGAGCATTTTGATCGAGTTTTCAAAACACATCTCCGAGGGAATGCTGCCAAATCGCTTTCCCGACGCCGGCGAAACCCCTGAGTACAATACAGTTGATGCGACGCTGTGGTTTTTCGAAGCGATCCGAGCGTACGGTGAAAAAACAGGTGACTACGATCTGATCAGGAGTGAATTGTACGATAAGCTTACCGAAATTATCGACTGGCACGTTCGTGGCACGCGTTATCAAATCCACGTGGATACTGACGGGCTGCTTTTTGCGGGCGAGCCGGGCGTGCAGCTGACGTGGATGGACGCGAAGATCGGCGACTGGGTCGTCACGCCGCGAACCGGCAAACCAGTAGAGATACAGGCACTTTGGTACAACGCGCTGTGCATTATGGCGGATTTTGCTAAGCGTTTTGGCGACGCCATTGGAAAGAAGACTTATGCAGAGATGGCCTTGGCCGTGAAGGCGAGCTTCAATGGCCAGTTTTGGAACGAAGCTGACGGCTGCTTATACGACGTTGTCAACGGCAGCGAAAAAGATGCTTCGATGAGGCCAAATCAGATTTTTGCTGTTAGTCTGCCGCACACGATGCCCACAGCAGCCGCGGCTCGAAAGATAGTCAAAAAGGTCGAGGCCGAGCTGCTAACACCGGTCGGTTTGAGATCGCTTGCAGCGAGCGATTTGCAATATGCTCCGATCTATATCGGCTCGCCACACGACAGGGACGCTGCGTATCATCAGGGAACGGTTTGGGGATGGTTGATCGGACCTTTCGTTGACGCATACCGAAATGTCCATTCACAGGACGCCAAGGCGAACAAGCGTGTCGGCGAGATCATCGACGGATTCAGAAAACACTTGACGGAAGCCATGGTTGGGCAAGTCTCCGAGATCTTCGACGCCGATACGCCTCACTTCGCACGGGGCTGTGCCGCACAGGCCTGGAGCGTCGCCGAGCTTCTGCGAATAACAACTAAATAATTTGCCGCGATCTGGAATAATTTGGCCGCTTCGTTTGCTTTAGTCAGTGCAGATCAAGATTGGAGTCCACCAAATTATGCAGATCAGTAACAACGTCAAAATTTTCGACAAATTTACAACGCATAGGGCAAATCGACACGCCGTGATCCTTGCCGGAGGCGACGGAACACGCCTTCGCTCGCTGACGCGGATGATTGCCGGCGATGAGCGGCCAAAGCAGTTCTGCCCGATCCTCGGCGACGAGTCTCTTTTAGACAAAACGCGCCGCCGAACCGCTTTGAGAATCGACGCTGAAAATACCTATTTCAGCCTGACGCAGAAGCACGAAAGGTACTACAATCGAACGCTTGTGGATGTTCCCGAGTGGCAAAAGACGATCCAGCCGGAGAATCGGGGTACCGCACCGGCGATACTCTACGCACTTATGCGGCTTGCAAAACACGCTCCGCAGGCAACGGTCGCTTTTTTCCCGTCAGATCATTATTTTTCGAACGATTCATCTTTTATGAATCACGTTGATGCCGCCTTTAATGCGGTTGACGTTAATCCCCAATCGATCGTGCTGCTCGGTATGGAGCCTGAAAAGGCGGAAACTTCTTACGGCTGGATCGAGCCGGACGCGTCGCTTTTCGGTAGTGAGCCAAACAGCGTCAGTCGCGTCGCCCGGTTTTGGGAAAAGCCGACCGCCGGCGTTGCAAAACGGCTGATGAAAGCAGGCTGCCTGTGGAACAGCTTCGTCATGGTCGGCAAAGTCGACACGTTTTTGAAAATATTTCGCACGCATTTGCCGGAGATGTATCGGATGTTCGCTGCCGCGTCCCGATTATTTGGCACAAATCAGGAATCGGCTGTGATCAGATCGATCTATTCGTGGATCGACGAAACTAATTTTTCCAGCAAGGTGCTCGAAAAATCATCAGACGATCTTATGGTTATGCGCGTCGGCAGCGTTGGATGGTGCGACTGGGGCGAGCCTGAGCGCGTCGTCGGAACGCTCAACAATCTCGGCCTCAGGCCGCAGTGGATGCAGGCCCTGGCCGCGTAAGAAATTAGCCACCAATAACACAGATCAACTCAGATTTGAAAAGTTGGTTGGAGTCTCGGTGTTATCTGTCTTATCCGTGCAATCGGTGGCAAGAGAAGTTATGAAAGCAATAGCAGTTAAACCGGGAATAGCGAATTCCGTTCACTTGGTAGAAATGCCAAAGCCGTCCGTTGTTGAGATCGCGGACGGGCGAGGCGTATTGGTCAAGGTCCTGCGTGTCGGCGTCGATGGTACCGACAAGGAGATCAACAACGCCGAATACGGCGCCCCACCGCCCGGCGACGATTTCCTTGTGATCGGTCACGAGGGATTCGGCGTCGTCGAGGAGGTCGGTGCTCACGTACACGAGCCGAAAAAAGGCGATTACGTTGTCGCCACGGTTCGTCGACCCGGCTCGAGTATCTACGACTTGATCGGGACAAACGACATGACGACCGACGATACGTATTTTGAACGCGGGATTAATCTGCGGCACGGCTACCTGTCCGAGTATTACGTCGATGACGCTGAGTTTATCGTAAAAGTGCCGCGGGGTTTGAAAGACGTCGGAGTCTTGCTCGAACCGATGACGGTAGTGCAAAAGGGCGTCACCCAGGCTTACGAAATCCAGCGCCGCCTGAAAGTCTGGAAACCGAAACGAGCTGCCGTCATGGGCGCGGGCACGATCGGTCTTCTCGCTACCTTGGTTTTGCGACTTCGTGGTATCGAAGTTGTAACATTCGGCCGCACGCCGAAGCCGTATCTCAACTCAGATCTAATAGAGGAACTCGACGCCTCGTACGTCTCGACCGCCGACATCTCGGTGCCCAATTACGCAAAGCAGAACGGCGGATTCGACATTATCTTCGAGGCGACTGGCTTTTCGCCGATCGTCTTCGACGCCATGCAGGCGCTGGCCAAAAACGGCGTTCTCGTGCTCTCAAGCGTTACCGGCGGTGACCGAACCGTCGATGTTCCCGCCGACAAGATCAATCTCGATTTCGTGCTCGGTAACAAAGTCATGGTTGGTACCGTCAACGCAAATCGCGAGTACTTCGAAACCGGCGTCAAAGACCTCTCGCAGGCCGTACTCGAATACGGCGACTGGCTTTCAAGACTGCTGACGCACCCTGTCACTGGCCTCGAAAACTATGAGCAGCTTTTCGACGCGCTTACAAATGCAAAGGGCGCGATCAAAGTGTTTTGTGAGGTTAGCGACTAACTCAGAATTGCATTCAAAAGCCGCGATACGCGAAAAGAGCAGTTTCTACACTGCTCTTTTTCAATAAATGGAGCCGGTGAACGGATTTGAACCGCCGACCTGATGATTACAAATCAACTGCTCTACCAACTGAGCTACACCGGCTAAATGGAAACGCGAGGCTTGCATTCCGCAAACGAAGATACTAGCAAAAACGCCGCGGGGCACGCAAATCGAACAGGATGTACAAAAATGCAAAAACTTGTTGACCACGGGCCATTAATAGGATTACAATAATAGAGGCCCTACGGGTATCGCCGGTATCGTACCGTACACATCGTTACCATCAGTTTCCAGCCGCAAAATCAATCCGAAACGTAAAAGGAGAAAAGCGTGAGTTTTCAAAAATCATTTATATCCAGAATAGTCTTGTTAGGTCTTATGACCCTTGTCTTTTTGTCGGCCGCGTTTGCCCAGTCGGCAAAGCCGACGCCGACGATGGTCGCAGGAAAAGCAAGACAACCTATGCCCGTCGCTACTGGCGCCAACTTGTATTGTGCGGGTTACATCCAGTCGAGTGCCATGAGCACCGCGAATCAAATCATCGGTGGACAGGATGAGGCGGACCAGTTTAACTATTCGCAAAACGATTTCATGTATATCAACATGGGCCAGAACAAGGGCGTGAATGTTGGTGACACGTTTGCCGTTGTTCGGCCGCGAGCCGCGGTTAAAAGCAAGTGGTCGAAGAAAACCGATCTTGGTTATTACGTTCAGGAGGTCGGAGCTCTCGAGGTGGTCAAGGTCAAATCAGAGGTTTCGGCGGTGCGGGTAAAATATTCGTGCGACAGCTTTTTGCTTGGCGATCTTGTGCAATTGATGGAAAAGCGGACAAGCCCGTTGTATGAACGGAGGCCGAAGATGGATATCTTTGGTGATCCTTCGGGCAAGGCCATGGGGCGCATCCTAATGGCACGCGACGGAGCGGAGTCGCTGGCACGTGATTTCATCGCGTATGTCGATCTCGGCGCCGATGACAACGTTAAGGTCGGCGATCACTTGACGGTCTTTCGTCCGCTCGAAAAAGGAAATCTCACATTAAACCCGGATCGCGAATCGGTAAGCGCTCGCGATTACGGTTTTGAGAGCGAAGTATACAAGGGCGGCAGATTCTCGAATCAAGCAACACGTAAATCGGGCGATAAGGCTGACAAACAGGAAGTCCGAACAAGAGATATACGGAACGAGCGTCCGGCCGGTATGCGTAAAGTAGTTGGCGAGGCGGTTGTGCTGAATGTAAAGGAAAGAACCGCAACGGTTGTGATCACACGAACAGCTCAAGAGATACACACCGGCGATTGGGTTGAGATACAGTAGAGACTTCTTCCAGAACCTTTATAATAGGGGCGTACTTGCATAATGCATTTACGCCCTTTTTATTTGATCGTCTCGATACTTTCTCGAGTTACGGCGGCGGCAACTCTTTTCCTTTCACGCATGAAGTGAGAAAAATATCCGTACATAGACCAAATAGCCGTTATGACCGCCACCCACAGAGCGCCGCGGCCGACGAGATAACCAAATACCTTCCAGTCGTTAGAAGTAAGCGAAAAGCCCGACAGATCGGCAAAAGCAGTGCGGACCTCTGGAACCTCCCAAAAAGCAGCCGGATAATCTAATCCAAAGTTCGACACTGGCGGCGTTCCATTTGCTGCAGCTATCAGCAGGGCGACAACGGCGACGCACTGCGCCCACATTTTTAACTTACCGAGAGCCTGAGCCTGAATAATGATTCCGTCGCTGGCGGCTACGGACCGAAGACCGGAAATAACAAATTCGCGGCCAATAATTACAACAACGGCCCAGGACGGGGCAAGGTGCTTTTCGACCAGAACGATCAAGGCGGCCGAAATCAGCAGTTTGTCCGCGATCGGATCGAGTAGTTTTCCAAGATTTGAGACTTGATTACGGCGGCGAGCGAGCTGGCCGTCGAGGATATCCGTCAGGGATGCGACTAGAAAAATGACGATCGCCAACACATAGCCATTTATGCCAAACCACGTTTCGCCCGACGGAGTGAGCAAAACAACCACTAAAAGCGGTACTACCACGATTCGTCCAATTGTGATGTAATTCGGAAGGTTCACGGGTTTCCTGCGCGGTTCAAGTTTAGTTTCCGATCCGGAAAAATTCAAGATGAGTCCAAAAATTGAGGCGGAAAACCCGTTAAGGTGTTCCGCCTCGTAATTCTCGATGGCCATCTGCGGCCAGCGACTTCTCGATCTATGGAGCCGGCGGCTGCATAAAGCCGAGGTTTGTATTTGCAAAGTTCGGGATCTTCGGGAAAACTGCCGCAAGACTAGCGTCCGGCAGACCATACCAACGAGCAAGGGTCGCAGCATACTGTTCGACCGAGGTCGTCGGGATCCAGCGTCCACGTGCGCCGGTGCCACTGTCGGCATCGTCTGGTCCATTAAAGACCAGCGACGGAAATGGCGTCCCGTTGGTTGTGTTTAAGCCGTAAAAATCTGCCGCCGTAATGCCGCCGCCGACAACGAAATGATAATTTGCCCACGCGTGATCCGAGCCAACGATCGCGCCCGAACTTGCCGGGTTAAATGTCCGCGAAAAATCAGCCATCGTAAACTGCGTGACTTTATCAGCCAGGCCTTGCAAGACCATTTCGTCATAGAAAGCCCGCATCGCCTGACTCAATTGCACCAACAACGTATTTTGTTGGTTTACCTGGCCGTTGTGTGTGTCGAAACCGCCAAGCTGCACGAAGAAAACCTGGCGATTGACGCTTAGATCGGTGCGTTTCTTGACAAGACGCGCCACCTGTTTGAGCTGAAGTCCGATATTTGTGTTCGGGAAGGTTACCGTAACCTCCTGAGACGTCTGCAACGCCGCATTGGCCGCCATCGCCTGATTTGTAACATTACTCGCCGCCGCGACAACGCTTGAGCTTAAATCCATACCGCGTAATGAATTAAATGCTGCAAGACGTGCGTTTGACGCAGTCGTTCCGTTGTACCCTGCCGGATTTAGAACACTATTGAGCCCGGTTCCGGCATTGGCGATCGCGAGCGGAAGCGTCGTCTGTCCCGAGGTGAAAAGCTGAGCGCCCGAAATAGACGTGATCATCGGGATCAATCCGCTCGGATTGTCCGGTGTGGTTCGCAAATCGGAGATTCGTCCGCCCCAGCCTGTAAACGATTCGATGTCAGAGCGTCCGCCCTGAT
>DAIRVI010000075.1:0-13007 GCA_036802885.1 Pyrinomonadaceae bacterium | reverse complement strand
TCTTCGTCGCCAAAATCGCCGCTTTCCAATTCGAGGATCGCAAACGCCGGCGAATGTGAAGTGGTGAATTTGGCCGTCGGTACTCCGTGCCTCGCCATAAAATCCTTGGCAAACGACTTGCTCGCCTCAAGTTGTGCCGCCACCTTTCGCGGGCCGACGATCCTTAATCCATTTGCCTCAAATTGATCAACGACTCCGACCGCCAGTGACATCTCACCACCGACAAATGTCAGGTCGATGGCGTTCTGTGACGCAAACTCCACAAGGCCGGCAATATCGTCGGGTTTGATCGCGATACACTCCGCCACCTCAGCGATTCCGGCGTTTCCATCAGCGCAAAATAATCGATCGACACGTTCACTCTTGCGGAAAGAGCGGCAGATCGCATGTTCACGCCCGCCTGATCCGATGACTAGAATATTCATAAGAACTACTTATTGAGCATATCGGCCAAACAACCGTCTTGACACTCAAATACGATAGTTGTAAGGTCAAAATCATTGAACAATTACGTAAATCGCTCGATTTTCCGGTTTGCCCCAACTGTAAAATCTACTACATAATTTCTTATTTGCCGAAGAGAAAGTGGGCTTAGACGGAGCGTTGGTTATGTCCGATAGCGATTTCGAGGAAATCGGGGAATCCGAAGTAAATGAAATAGACCCTGCCGATGAATTCGATGAGGTGTCGATCAAGTGTATCGATTGTGCACAGGAATTTATCTGGACAGCAGGCGAGCAGGTATTTTTTCGCGATAAACAGCTCTTAAACCCTCCAAAACGGTGCAAGGATTGCAAAAAGGCTAAGAATCGACGGCTCGAGGCAATCGAAACCGCACGATTGACTGGCACGCGGCACCGCATTGAGGTGCAGGCAAGTTGTGCTCGATGTTCGACGAAGACAACCGTTCCCTTCTATCCGTGTCAGGGACGTCCGGTTTATTGTCGAGCCTGCTTTGTTGAGATGAACGGGAAACTTGCCGACCGAGTAGGCCGTTGAACTTATCCACCGACGTGAACGTTTGGCCGCATTTCCGGATCGTCCTCAGCTTGTCGCAATATCTCCCGCGTAACAGGCGCGGTGTCACCTTCGCCAAACAGAATATATCTCGCCAGATAGATTAGCGGATTGCCTTCGCTCCAACCGAAATAAACGTGCGGTATTTTTCCTGTCTTATCGCGTAGATAGAGCAGGAACGCGGCGATCGCGTTTGGAACAGCAGGAGCCTGGGTTCGAAGAATCTTGTAACCTTCGACATCGACGCCCCGGATAAAGAGCTTGCCTTTGAACTCCGACGAGTCGCCCGGCTCGATCTCGTAGAAGACTATCGAGTCAGAGGACGGAATGTGATTGTCGACCCTCTTTTCGTGTTCCTTAAACCGGTATTCGGTCATATCACCCGTTTCGCGGCGATTCGTGACAACACGAATCTCGCCTTCGTCGTTAAGTTCGTCGATAAAGGCCTGCGCGGCTTCGTCGAGCTCGATCTTGTCGATCCGTATTTCGGTCGAACGCATCGCTCTCGACACAAATGACGTCGCGATTATCGCAAAGATAAACATCAAAGCGATCTTAATGCCGTCGGGACGCTCGATAATGTTCGCAACGGTTGTGTAGACAAATACGGCTGAAATGAGCCAAAATGCCAGGGCCCATTTACTCTTTCGCCGGCGTGCTGACAGTGACACAGCGATCGCGGCGGAAGACATGAGCACCAATACTCCGGTCGCATATGCGCCGCCTTGTGCGTCGACATTTGCATCAAAAACCCACGTTACCGCAAAGCAAATTCCTGTAAATACCAGCACGAGCGGCCGTGTTGCCCGCGACCATTCGGGAGCCATTCCGTAACGCGGTAAGTATCGCGGCACAATATTCAAAAGGCCGGCCATTGCCGAGGCTCCGGCGAACCAAAGAATCAGGATCGTACTTAGGTCATAAAAAGTTCCAAAGACGTCACCGAGATACGTATGCGCGATGTAGGCGAGAGCACGTCCATTTGCCTTACCTCCGTCGGTTGAAACTTTCGCTTCGGTTTGCTCAGGTGTACAGGCGCAATAGGCGGGAGGCTCATGGACCGGCGCCGTCGAACCGCAGTCGACCCGTGGGCAAAACTCGTTTTGCGGGATGAGAACGCTCGTGACAAAGCTACTGGCGATGAGCATGACGCTCATTATCAAAGCGGCCGTCATTAATAATTTTCGAGTATTGCCGATGCGATTTGGCCGTTTAACCAGCGGCATAACCGCAACCCCGGTCTCAAATCCCGAAAGACCAAGGGCGAGTTTAGGAAAGCTTGTAATCGATAACAGAACTATAGCTGCAAGACCCGCAACCTGAAACGGCCCAGCAGACATTTTCGATGCAAATAAAGCGGTTCGCCAATTCGCTAAAAGGTCGGGATGGTCAAACACCTCGATCATACCCCGGCCGATAACCACGACATTTAACAGTAAATAGGCGGCCACGAGGACGACAGCGATGCCGATCGCCTCTTTAAAACCTTTCAAAAAGACAACGCCGAGCACGGAAATCAGCACCACCGTCACGATTACGGGATGTTCAAGGAAAGGAAGTGTGACCTTAACGAACGGATTCTCGATGATGTGAGCCGTCGCGTCAGCCGCTGAAAGGGTAATTGTAATGACAAAATCGGTAGCGACAAATCCGAGCAGCACGAGCACGAAAAGCTTGCCTTTCCAACGCGAAAGCAGGGCCTCAAGCATCGCTATCGAGCCCTCGCCGTGTGGACTTTCCTTTGCAACACGGCTATAGATCGGAAGAGCTCCAAATAGGGTGAGCAGAACGAGGATAAGCGTCGCGACGGGCGACAAAACTCCCGCCGCAAGAAATGCGATGCCAGGCTGGTAACCCAAGGTGGAGAAATAATCCACACCTGTAAGACACATCACTTTCCACCAAGAATGGCTGTGATGTCGTCCCTCAGGAGCTGATGGGCCCTCTATCTCGGAAACGCTGACGCTATAGAGCCATTTCTTGAACCAGCTTGCCTCGCTTGGCTTCATACCCTGTAAAAATCAAAAGACCGCCGTGACCAGAATACACGCGGTACTGTTTAATACGTCTGAATTCAAATTCGCAACCTGAACAAACCCGGAATAGATCTTTCCTTCTTTACCGGTGAAACAGCTAAATTTTACGCTGATTCTCGATAAGGTCAAGCCAATGATTAGAGAATATAAAGGGGGCGCCGTCTCCCACACCGTCGCCCCCCGATCACCGAAGTGATCAATGTTCACCGGGAGGTGAACAACTTGATTATGCACGAGCAAAAAACAAATAGCAATAGCGCTTGAGCACGAAGGAATAAAAGCAATAAAGGATTAGGATTTGCGTGTTTACCGCACTTTCAACGAGCCGATGAGCGAACCTTTTAGCCCATTTTCACCGGTAGCAAAAATACTATATTCGCCCTGAGCAGCATTTTCACTAACATTTACAACAAAACTGATTACCGAGAGGCCTTCGCCAAAGTCCTGATTGATGATCGATTTCCTGTCGACGGTAAAAAATGGAGAGTTAAATTCCAGGTTGATATTCCCGGCGTCATACCCCTTGCCGCCCAAATAAACTATGTATTCCCGGCCGGGATTCAATGTTATTGCGGAATCAGAAAGCTGACTATTGACACCAATGTAACTGAGAGTCAAATCGGACGCCTGCAGAAGTACCCTCGAATTCAGCGTGCGTGTTTCGCCTTTTTCCACCTTAATAACGCCAAGCTCGCCGACCAACGCAGGAGTCAACGCATCACGTTTTTGCCAAAAGACGGAGTAGGTGCCTGCGGGCATTCCGCCAAGCACGAAACTACCGTCGCTGCCCGTGTTGTCCTGAGCAATGACTCGCCCGGTTCGATTGTCCTCGGCCCAAACACGCAGCTCCCGAACTGTTCGCCGGGACTCGAAGCTGAGTTTTCCTGTTATTGCAGCACAACATTCTTCGCTGTCGCCGCCGCCATAAAGCTCGCGGACAGCAGCTATGTCGCTTTCGGATAGTGCGCGAGACGCAAGATCAGAATTGCCGAATGAACCATTCTTAGGCAGGCTTTCCGACATTGTAGCGCCTACAACGCCAGAATGTCTGAGCCCGAGAAGGTGCCCTATCTCGTGCGTGAGCGTAGATTTGAGATCAAACGTCCCAAATGTTCCATCGGTTGAGAACTGTTGAAAGGGATTCAGTACGATATCGGCCTCGGTAATAAACCCCTTTTGATTGTAGAAAACTCTTGTTTTTGCAGATTCAGCAAGCGGATCCTTTGAAAACAGTAGAACATTTTCCGGCGTTTGAGCGATGGTAATGAGGCTGACGCCGTCACCAAAAACGCCAGATGGACTGAGGCTAAGCTTGTCGGAGGTTTCCAGTATGAATACTATATCGGCAACATCTTGCCACGCCCGCAGACTCTGGCGTACGGCCAACATCACGTCGCTGTCAGATTTAATATTCGAGTTTGGCTGAATGAGCGAGTTCGAGATGGCTAACTTTATTTTGCTGCTTCGCCACCGCAACCGCTGAGGCTCCGGCTTTCCGGGCGCCGCAGTCATAATGCTGGCAAACGAGGCCGAGGTCACGCAAATGACCACTAACACGACAGCAGCAATGAACCTTAAAGCCTTCACCAAGTTATAATTACATCTCTGAAGCGGCGCGATCCGAATCGGTCCGGCTAACACCTTCCAGATCGGCAAATCCGACTATTAAAAGTAGGACGACGATCGAAAGCGTCGCAAGTACATAGAGTATCGAGATCTGTTCGTAGGCGATCAAAACACCGATTACAATAGCAACAAGCACCATCCACAACAACGCCAGCGTTCGCCGGCTTAATCTATTTTTATTGGTTGACATTTCCTATCTTAACCGCCGTTTCAATAAGCTCTTAGCAGCTATCCACAGTGGCGGTACGTTTATATTTTCAATCTCAAAAGTCTGATGGACGAGTCTTAATCGACCACGCGTAGTGGCAGTTCGGGTTTGGACCGATCCTTGTTTTCACCGGTTGCGATCATTGGCGGATACTTTCGTTTTCCTACGCCCTTGGTCGCGACATCTATTATATCAAATGGCTTCAAAACTTCGTCAACAGATTCGCCACGATCGATTTTGCCCAGAATTGTCTCGATCGTCCGCGTTTCGATTCCATCGCGCCGATAGATCGAGATCTTTCCGCCGTCCGCATCCTTGGAAAGCCCACCGGCACTCGCGATGACGCGACTGACGGTTGTCTGAGATCGATAATAGATCGGCCTCGGATTGTTGACGGCACCAATCACATAGACAGGTGTGGCCCGCTCGACATTTATCAAATCGCCACTAAGAATCTGCGGATTCGCGACCTGACTACCTCTTAAAAGTTCACTGATTTTGATGTTTATCGTAGACGAACCGTTGTCTCCGGCCATCGTCGGCAACTTGCTTTCAGTCTGCAATGCCGGGATCGAGCCAGCACGGCAGCTGAGGTTTTTCGGGCGAAAGATAGTAATCTCGCCGCTCGAGTTATCCGTAAGCCCACCAGCAAGGATCAAAAGTTCCTTCAAATTCACCGTTCGCAACAGTTTGAAACGCGTCGGCGTCTTCACCGCCCCTTCGAGCCGAACAACCGCACGGTTTGAGCGGTCTATTACCCGGACCACGATTTTAGGATCGCGAAGAATCTTTCCAATTATTCTGGTAACATCGGCTCCGATCTGTGACTCAGTGCGACAAAGGCCATAAATTGGTTCACTATAACCGTCAAGGCCGTCGAGATATCCTTCGGGAGTGAGCGTGCCTCGCCAGTCGAATTCGACGCTGCCGACAACATCAACGTCGATCACGTCACCGAAGTGCACGAGGTCACCTTGCAATCGCTGCGATTGTGGTCGTTCCGTCGGGCGAGTTTGCTGTCCAACCAAGACCCTCGGGCTAACAAAAAAGATACCGGACAACAAAAAACACAGAATTATCGGGTATTGCTTCACTTAATTGCATTCGTGCCGAACCGCGTTGAGGCCGGCACTCTCAAAGTTAGTTTGCTCCGTGACTGTTCTGCTTTTTATCTCTCTTTGGCCGATGATTTTTGCGTCTTTTTGATGGTGAATCGACCGTGCCGGGCACTGCAAAGCCGTTGAACTCCCAATTACACGAGTCGCAAAGAAGGTTGTAGCGAAAAAGGACCTTTAAAAAGATCGAGGTTGGACGGTAACCGCGTTTAATACGTTGACTGCTGCATTTTGGGCATCTTTGGGAAATCATGATTTAGTATCGCTTAGGTTAACAAGTCGCAGGGTAAATACTCAAATGTCAGTCGCCACTTTCCAACGCACGGATTCTTTCGATCTCAGCATTTATCTGCTTTGCGGCCTGATCGCGCTCATGGCTCTGCAAATTATCGCGACCCAAATAAAATAGCGCGTCACCGTACAAGCTTTTTGCTTCGGCATATTCTCGTTTAAATGCGGCACGTTCGGCCTCCTCGACCAAATGCGTGACCTTTATGGAAACAACCATATCCCGGAGTAATTCCTGCGACTGCAGCAGGCTCGTCTCATCGGGATATGCACCGAGCGCCGATTCAATTACGCTGAGGGCGTTTTGAGCCGCCTCGATTTTCTCGAGCGTACTCGTCCGGGTTCTCGCATCGTTCGTCAGTGTGCGGGCCTCGATCTCGGCCCACCTCATCAGGTGAAAACGGTGCATTTCCGCTGCCAAGGCGCGTCCTTTCAGCAATGCGCCTAATCTCGGAGAACCAGCCTTGACAGATTTCAATTCGCTTTCGTTAAGAGCCGCATACTCGCTGCAAAGCTCAAATACCTCTCGATGGCCCGCTGATAGTTTATTTAATACTTTCGCCGCATCCGATTTCCGTTTGATCTCGTTAAGTATCGCCGCGTTTTTCTCGAGTGTAAGTTTGACGGCATGCCGCGGATCGCCTATCTGCGCGTGAGCCTCATGGATTCGGCTATCCATCTGCCTTTGTCGCAGAAGAAACTTGGTTCGGGCCCGACGCAAAATGATCTCGCGCAAAATGACGGCTCCGCAAAGCAGCATGCTCGAGCTTATGCCGGCCGTGACCCACGGCATCTCTTCGCCACCGTCGTGCAAGATACCCCAAACGAAAAAGAAGAACATCGTTGAGATCGCTACCGCGAGGACGTAATAATTAGATGCCGGCAACCAGAACGCTCGGCGTGGCTTGTTCCTGTCAACGCGCATTTATCGATCTGAATAGTAAATATTTGGCTTTGGCTTTGGCTTTCGTTTCCACCTGAAATTCTGCAAAAGCCTGACGCTCACTAATACTGAAATTATTCGGTTGTATTGTCAACAAGTTTCATGTCGTTTTCCGCGTTGCGGATGGTATAGCAAAGGTTTAGATTAGTCAGTGTTTTGGTATAATCACTGCGTGGCGAAACGGAAGAAAAAGAATTCGGAGGAAAGGCCTGTATTTGATTCGATCAGAAAACCAACGGCGCCACCGAGCCGGAAATTTGGCGGCGAAGTACCGGAAGAAAAACTTAGGCCGTCGCTACGCAAGGCAAAACACAAGAAAGACCCTGACCCTGGCTTCTAATGCGAAATTTTACCGATGACAACGATTCTAAACGCAGCATTTGGGCGCGGCCTCAAATGAATGTGACATTTAGGGCAGAAATTATGCCAGGTATTTCGCGTGAGGAGAGGACGTTTCGCATTGAAAAAGTTTTGCCAAACGGGCGTGTCACTTTGCATCAATTTCCCGGCGAATTCCGCGAAACCGCTTTCGAGGCTATCAATTTTTTACGAGAGAAAGGTAAATAGACTAAAATTCGTAAATTCGGCCCACATCGAGTATCTCCACATTGTCGATACATGCTTTCTCGATCTGTTCCACGACTCGGTCACGATACATCGGCTTTATATTAATAACAAAAACCGGGTAATTGCGGTTATCGAGCTTCTCAAGCTCGGTTTTGAAGTGCATCGGTGTAAGGTGATTTGAGACGGATGCGAGTCCGCTAAATTCATCCGGAAAAGCACATTCGACGAGAGCCGCTTTCAAATCATCGGTGGAATTACAAACGTCCCAAAACTCATTTGTTTCGGCCGTATCGCCCGTAATCGCAACCGAAGTTTTCTCATCCGACACAATAAAACCGCTTGCAGAAACCTTGTGATTTACCGAAACGCTCTGAATCGATAAGTGCTTTACGTTAAACTTCGCACCCCTCTCAAACTCTCTATATTCGACAACCGGGCCATTGTCGTTGGTAAGTTCCGAGAACCTTGGATAGATCGACCAGTTGAATATGTCACGTTCTAAAATATCGATCATCTCGCGCGTTGCATGAATCCGAATCGGCTCGGTGAGCGTCGCAAACAGGTCATCGATAAATAGCGGAAGACCCGCAATATGATCGAGGTGAGTGTGCGTCAAGACAATATCGCGAATCTGAGATCGATGGATGTCCGTGCACGATAGAGCCAAACAACCAGCGTCGATAGCAACGCAGTCGTCAATCACGATCGACAATAAATGCTGACGCACCGAAGCCGTTCCATTCTCGTCGATCGTACTCGGAAGCATCTGGAGTCGCATATCAGATATTACCGTCCGAAAATTTGTTTAGCGCGCACAGGTCTGTCCTCGTCCGCCATCGATCTCGTATGTAACCCCGGTGATCCACGACGCATTATCCGAAGCCAGAAAATAGATCAATTCGCCAACCTCGTTCGGAGTTCCGACGCGACCGAGCGGGTGCGTTTCCTTTGAGTGTTCCAGGAAACTATCGTACGCAGATTCGTCCATACCGCTTCGTTTGTGAAGATTAGTCACGACGACGCCCGGATTTACAGCATTTACCCTGACACCCTTAGGCGCAAGTTCGAGCGCCGAACATCGTGTGAGCTGATCAACCGCAGCCTTTGACACGCAATAAGCAAGAACATTTGGAAACGAGCGTGTACCCGCAACGCTTGAAACATTGACAATATTCCCTTTGGTCTCAGTTAAGTGAGGAACGCATTTCTGCGACAATGCGAATACGGACCGGAGATTTATAAGCAGCATTTTATCCCAGTCATCGAGGGTCGTTGTCTCGATGTTGCCGCTTTTAATGATTCCAGCCGCATTCACCAAAACGTCGATCTGGCCATGATTATCGATCGTCTCCGTCACTATCCTATCGATCTGCGAGATCTCGCTGACATCGGCGAGATGAGACCTGACCGATCCTTTTTTTGATTCAACACTAGAGCTGAGAACCGACAGTTCCTTTTCGCTGCGACCAACCCCGATCACCGTTGACCCTCTGTTCGCAAATAACAAAGCGGTCGCACGGCCTATCCCGCTGCTCGCGCCTGTAACGATGACAATCTTTCCCTGCATAAATCACTTAACGAATGGTCTGTTTTGGAGTTAAGAATAGCAATGATAAGTGATTTATGGCAAAACTCAAAGAAGTTTTGATCTGGCGTCTTTCAGTCACAAAAATGCGGCTGTCAAAAACAGCCGCATCTAATATTACGAAACAAAACTTTGTTTGTAGTTCTGGAAGATATTATCCAGAAAAGAGATTAAGATTCGTTGGCCTGTCGGTTTGCCGCGAAAAGCAAATCAAACGCCGCCTTAGTTTCTTCGCCCTTGCGTTGTTTTAGGTCCGAAACCCATTCGGTAACGGTCGAAACCATCTCACGCGCACTTGCCCGAGGGCTCGGCGCCTTTTTCATTTTAGACTTGTTGACCTTGGCCGCGACCGCGTCCGTTCTCTTCACTACCTTGATTTTCTTCTTATCGATCATCTTCATCCCGCCTTGAGCTTCTGGAATTGATCCAGATACTTTCGCATTTTGCCAAAAATTATTTAGAATTTTGCGATTTGCAATTAGTTAGATTACGAATCTATCCACCGCGTTGTTCCACAAATCTCAACTTTAGTTAACTTTCGTGTGGGTTTTAACCATTTCACGCATTTTATCGGTGTCTCGAACTCTGTTGGCACGAGTATTGCCGTTCATATTCCGCAATGAGCCTGACGGATTTCTTCATAATTTACTTCGCGTGTGGGTCGCCGTTCGGTGTATACGAAGCCTCAAAGTTGCACGGCAGACTTTCCATCTACGGATTTGGGATGGTTGCCGGAGCTTTTTTATTGTGGCCAGCGTTTGCGATCTCACTGATAAGGCGACGGTACTTTATCTACCAAGATTCTCGCGATGCGCCGCGGCAAGTTCAAATAGAACGAATTCGTGCTGGTATAGAGAGTCTGGCATTTCCCGAGGGTGCTACAGTCCGATTGTTCGAGTTCCGCGACACTATTGCTCGTTTCGCTAATCTTATTGAAGAGGTAAATCATAGTCGTCCGGCTAAACCCGCCAATGAACTGTTCGAGATCAGCGGTCACCCGAACGTCGCTCTAGCTGCCATATGCCTGAGGAGACTTAACAGCAAACAACTATTGTTCCATAAACTCCGGGTTCGACGAGAATTTGTTGATCTGGTCTCGCAGATGGCTCTTGATACCTCGATTCCCTACGAGATATTTGCTCTGGCCACTGAATTGGCCGAACAAATCGGCGATACGGTGGCAACCAACGACCTAGAGCTCCGAAGATCTGAGGTCTCGATACCGGCAGAACGAAAACCAACCGATTTAGGGAAATCCTCAAAACCTCTTACCCGTTCGGCAACCGTCTGAAAGCTCGGGCTTGGTTTAAGTTTATATCGTATCCATTCCTAAATAGATTTTGTTCTCGCGCCTATTAGCATTAAGATTTACGCAATGCTGGTGGTTCTACATTTGTTTTCGCTCTTTCTATTGGTCGCGCTCGGATTCTACGTTTTTGTTGCCGATCCGCGAAAACGTGCCCATCAGACATTTGCCGCATTTATTGCATTCCTCGCGATCTGGACGATCAAGGATCTGATCTTTTGGAATTTTTACCCGCGCGATACGGCGGCCGGCTGGTGGGCGTCGGCGAGCTTTATTACGGCATTGCTTATGCAATATGCGATGGTCGTTTTTGCGTGGGTTTTCCCGGAAAACTCGCGAACGCCGCGGCGCCGGGCGGCTATTGTATCTGCGCCGGGCCTGGTTTTGATACCTGCCGCACTTTTCGGGCTGCTATGGCACAAGGCGGGATTCGAGGATGGCCGGTTTGTTATCGAGCTGACGCCGCTCGCGTATGCCTTTGTCGCTTACGTATATTTTGTATTCTTTTACGGAGCGGCAATCCTATTCAATAAGTATCGATCGATCAAAGGCACTCAGGAAGGCCAGCAGGTTGGCGCGATAATCTGGGGATTGGCGATCACAGGCGTTTTAAAAACGGTCGCAAATATCGCTTTGCCGTTCTTTGGCAATTACGATCTCTTGCCGTTGAGCGCGATCTTCGTTTTGCCCGGCGTGTTGATCTTCGCCTATGCGATCCTGAATTTCAGGCTTTTTTCGCTGCAAACAGCGCTCAATCAGTTCCGGCTATTCCCTATTACGTACAAGGTCGCGCTCACGATTGCGTCTGTCGCGATAGTGAGTTTCGTGTTGTTCCAGATACCGATCGCGTGGTGGGCGTTTCGAAACGGAATGGATTTCGAAGCATGGCGTCGGTACCTTGTTTTCAGTGTCATTTCGGCTCTTGTGCCAAATTTATTGCTCCTGCTTTTGATTTTAAGGACGATCTCGAGGCCGCTGCAACGAATTACTCTGGCCGCCGTCGAGGTCGCCAAAGGCAGCTACGGAACTGAGGTCGGTCTTCGTAAAAGCAATGACGAGATCGGCCTGCTTGCCGACTCGTTCAACGAAATGAGCCGCAAAATGGCGTCCGACATCGACCAACTGCAGAGCCTCAACGATCAACTTATACGGGCCGAAAAGCTGGCCGCGATGGGCACTCTTGCCGCGGGCGTCGCACACGAAGTCAATAATCCACTCGCTTCGATATCGTCGCTGGTACAGATGATGCAGTCGCAAGAGGGCCATTCCGCCGAAACTCGCGAAAAGTTAAACATGATCTCCGATCAGATACAGCGAATCACGCAGGTCACAAAAGACATGACCAATTTCGCACGCTCTCGGCCGGCCGCCAGAAGCGAATCAAATATTACTGAAATTGTTCGTACGGCGTTAAGGCTCGCAAGTTTTGACAAGACCTTTCAGGACTTGGATATTGTTGCCGAAATGGACGATGATCTCGCTCTCGTTTTTGTCGACGAAGATCAGCTGCAGCAGGTTTTTCTCAATCTTTTTCTAAACGCCCGCGACGCCATGACCGACGGAGGCACACTTTCCGTCAAAACCTTTCGTCGAAAGGACGAAGTATTGATTGAAATAGCTGATAGCGGAACCGGGATAGACGATTCCGAGTTAAATCTGATCTTCGATCCTTTCTTTACGACCAAAGCGACGGGCATAGGCACAGGTCTCGGACTTGCAGTTTGTTACGGGATCGTCACGGCACACGGCGGCCGGATCGAAGTCGAAAATAGTGAACCGTCCGGAGCAAGATTCACCGTCATTCTTCCTGCCGCGTACAGCGAATAACTCTTACCAAATCTTGCAAGTTGTGATAACTTTTGTCTATTACTTTATGACACTGCGGCGATTCATCTTGTTCGCGTTTTTGACGATCGCTCTCTTCGGCGCCGCCCGCCCGATCGCGGCGAAGGACGAATGGATACAGATCCGCTCGAAAAACTTCTTTCTGATCGGCAACGCATCGGAAAAAGATATTCGAAAGGTCGGCACGCGACTCGAGCAGTTTCGTGAGAGCTTTAGGCTGCTGTTCAACAACACTAATCTTGCCTCACCGATCCCGACAAACGTCGTCGTCTTTAAGAGCGATTCGTCATACAAGCCTTTTAAGCCAAAGCGGTCAGACGGCAAGATCGACACTTTTGTCGCCGGGTATTTTCAATCGGGCGAAGACGTCAACTACATTACGCTTTCGACCGAGGGCGAAGACGCCGAGACTTACTCGACGATATTTCACGAATACGTTCATTTCATCGTCGATACGAGCTTTGGCAAGTC
>DAIRVI010000074.1:0-13553 GCA_036802885.1 Pyrinomonadaceae bacterium | reverse complement strand
GATATAAGTTCAGCTCGCGGATGGACCGGACCTCGGTTGTCAATTTGGTATCTTGAATGTTCAATTTAGTTCCATTTCCCCGTTTTTTGCAACGTTTTGATCTTTCTCTTTGCGAGCTGTCGCTTAAGCGGAGTCATCCGGTCGAGAAAGACAATGCCGTCGCAGTGATCTGTCTCGTGCAGGATGCAGCGCGCGGCCAGGCCGGAAACGTCCAGCTCAAATTCCTCGCCCTTTATGTCCCGGGCCTGTGCAATTACGCGCATTTCCCGCTGCACAACCTGAAATAATCCCGGAAACGAGAGACAACCCTCGTCGCCAGTTTGCTCGCCCTCGATATGAATTATCTGCGGATTGATAAGCGCGTGACGTTGAGGGTCGCTATCCTCGCTCGAGACACTCATAACGAAAAGACGTTTCGAAACGCCAACCTGCGGCGCCGCCAGCCCAACGCCGCCGGCCTTTTCCATCGTCTCAAACATATCTGTCACCAATGCCTCAAGATCGCCGGTAAACTCATCGTCGCCCAAAGGTTTTCCGACCGTGAGCAATACCGGATCGGGGTAATTAACGATCTCTAACAATGCCATGCGCTAATTCCTGAATCGAACTTTTTATTCTACTACAATCTTCGCCCGTTCTTTATTGGCCCAGTCACACAGAGCCCTGACGTCGCCCTCACTCAAAACCGCATCACCGTGCAGCCACAAATATGATGGTAACGGCATCTCTTTGGATTCGACCTGTTCACAGATCTCTTCCAGCTTCTTTGCCTTTTTCTTTGCTGAATACGTATTAAAAACGCTGAGATTGAGCTCGTGCCGGGCCTCGTCAATATGGTTTTTCAGAAACCAGCCGGCGGGCTGAATATTCGCATACCAAGGATAGATCGTATTGTTGGAATGACAATCGTTACACGATCGCCCAATTATCTGAGAAACATCAGCCGGGACCGGGATCGCAGCCTCAATAGTTTCGCCGGCGACGATCGGTGGATTTGTCTGGTCGATCCCAAAAAACTGGATAAAAACCAAAGCGGCCACCACGACGATAATTAGTGTTTTTATAACTTTTTTCAGCATTTGCCGATCTGACGAGCCGCTAAGCCTTCGCGATGATCTTTCGTAACAAAGCTAGTATATCGCGTTTTGCTAGAAAACTTTGACGTTGCCATTCTACCTTAACTGCATTTTTTCCGATCGCAAATTACGATCGGCACTTGATGCCATTACTCGGATTGACTATCTTTAGCTTAATGATAGGGCCGACAGTTATTGCTATTCCGATATTTGCCTTGCTGATCGCTGTCGAGGCACTCTGGGCCTATTCGCGCGGATCCAACGAATACAACGACCGAAAGGACACCTGGAACAATATATTTCTCGGTTTTATGAGCGTAGTCTGGGGAGCGCTCTTCGGACTGTTTACCGGTTATATTTACATCCAAGCTTACGAGTTAGCTCCGTTCAAATTCCCGGCCGAAGCGTCGTGGACGTGGGTCATTCTGTTTTTTGTCGATGATCTTGCGTATTATATTTTTCACCGCGTCAGCCATGAATCGCGTCTCTTTTGGAATTTTCACGTCGTCCATCATTCGAGCGAACATTACAACCTCAGCGTCGCCGTGCGACAAAGTTGGTTTAGTGGCATCTTGCACTGGATATTTTACACGCCCGTAATGCTGCTCGGATTCGCGCCGTGGATGTTCGCCTTAATGCACGGCTTTAACTTGATCTATCAGTTCTGGATCCATACGAGATTTATCAAAACACTGGGCTGGCTCGAATACATTTTCAATACACCGTCGCACCACCGCGTGCATCACGGCGTGAATAATCCGTATTTGGACAAGAATTACGCGGGTGTTTTGATCATCTGGGACCGGCTGTTCGGGTCGTTTGTGCGCGAGACCGAAGAGCCGCGTTACGGCATCATCAAACAAATAAAAAGCTATAATCCGTTGTGGATAAACACGCACGGTTGGTTCGAGATGTTCGAAGCGATAAAGAGGCAGCCGACATTTGCCGCGAAAGTGCGCTGCATCTTTGCTTCGCCAAATATGGACCTCAAGAAAGTATGAAACGAAACGTCTTATTTCTTTTCATCACGTTGTTGTTGTTTGCGGCCGCTTGTCTCGGTCAGTCGGTGGTCGTCACACGAAAAACAGTAAAGTATAAACGTCCTAAGCCGACGATGGACTTTAAGAAAACCTTTACGATAAATTACCCGATGGTAAAGGCTAGGACACCGGCACTTTCAAAAAAGATCGAGCGGGCGATCAGTCCGCTCACCGTCTTGGGGATAAGCATCAAAGAGGAATTGGGTGAATACCAATGGCTCGAAGATGCGGATTACGAAGTAAAGTACAATGCGAACGGAGTAATCTGCGTTGATCTGTCTATGCAAGGCACTGCTGCATATCCAACGAGCATATATAAGACGGTCGTGGTCGATACAAAAACAGGCGTTGTGGCGACGCCAAACTCGGTCTTTCAGAATATTCCCGGTCTCGTCGCGATGATAAAAAAGTATCAAAAGGAAGAGATCACAACCGCAATTGCTGAGATCAAAGAGGACCCTGAAAACCAGGAGCCGAATCCTGAAGAGCTCTTTAAATATTCAGATTTTAAGGCGCTAAATCTAAACGGGTTTGGCGTGTCCGCTGATGGGGTGATGTTCAAATACAGTTATGGTTTCCCGCGTGTCATTCAGGCGTTCGAGCCGAGCGGCGTTTTTTCGTACACATGGGCCCAAATAAAACCGTATATCAAACGCGGCGGTTTGCTCGCGCGCATTGCTCGTTAATATACTGACTCTCTTATGAGCGAAAGAAAAATCAGAGTTCTCGTAGCAAAGCCCGGCCTTGATGGTCACGATCGCGGTGCGAAAGTTATCGCGCGCGCGCTGCGCGACGCCGGTATGGAAGTCATCTACACCGGCCTTCGCCAGACGCCCGAGATGATCGCCACCGCTGCCTTGCAGGAGGACGTAGACGCAGTAGGGATCTCGATCCTCAGTGGAGCGCATAACACACTCTGCCCGCGTATCGTCGATCTACTCCGCGAAAACGGAATGGAGGACACGTTGGTTCTCGTCGGCGGCATCGTACCGCAGGAGGACATCGCCATACTAAAGGCGAATGGCGTATCTGAGATATTCTTGCCGGGAACCTCAACCGAAGATATCGTGAAATTTATCAATGCGAATGTTCGGCCTCGTTGACCTTGGGCTCTCATTGACACCAGTAAATAAAAGGGTCATATTGAGAAATGGTGCGAAATTTGATTTGACGAGTTTGAGGGGGAGATATGAACAAAATAAAATCTTTACTATTGGCGGTCGCGTTTGTTGTGACCATTACATTTGTCGGCAGCGGAGTGGGATCTAATGGGTCGCTCGCGGTCAACGCTCAGGACACGATGCTCGGCCGGGCCGGTGACAAAGTAACTCGCGTCGGCAAAAAGGTCGGTAAGAGCACGTGGAGAGGTACACGCAGAGTTGGCACGACTATTGGAAACAAAACCTGGGACGGGTCAAAATGGGTCGCGAGCAAATCGTGGCGAGGTGGTAAATGGGTCGCCGTTAAAACCGTACGCGGTACGAAATGGGTTTATCGCAAGGCAAAACGCCCGTTTGTCGGACCGGCAAGGCGGAATATGTAGTTGAGTTACGTTTCTATTATTAGGGTGGTCAGTTCTGATGCGTGTCATCGATTGACCGCCCTATTTTCTTTTGGTTTACTTGATTACTTATGAAACAAACCGTACGAGTCGCAGGCGGACAAGGGTTTTGGGGTGATCTTTTGACTGCACCGGTCGATCAAGTCCGCAAAGGGCCGATCGATTACTTGATGCTCGATTACCTCGCCGAGGTCACGATGTCGATCCTCCAAAAACAGATGAATCGCGACCCGCAGGCCGGTTACGCCCGCGATTTCGTCGAACTGATTCGCGAGATACTGCCCGATTGCGTCGAAAAGAATATAAAGGTCCTCTCCAACGCCGGCGGCGTAAATGTCACGGGCTGCGCCGAAGCGATCGCCACCGTCGCACGCGAACTCGGACTGCAAGGCAAGGTAAAGATCGGCGTCGTCACCGGCGACGACGTTCTCGACCGGCTCGATTCATTCCTAGAACAAGGCGTCGAGATCAACAGCATGGACGACGGCACGCCGCTCGCCGCGATCCGCGACAAAGTCCAGTCCGCCAACGTCTATCTCGGCGCCGAAGCTCTCGTCGAAGCTCTAGGCAAAGGTGCGAACGTCATCGTCGGCGGTCGCCTGACCGATACGGGCCTGACGCTCGCTCCGCTGATGCACGAATTCGGCTGGAGCTTTGACGACTGGGACAAGGTCTCGGCCGGGACGATCGCCGGACACATTATCGAATGCGGTGCCCAATCGAGCGGCGGCAACTGCCAGTACGATTGGCAAAACATCCCCGACATGGCGAACATCGGCTTCCCGATCGTCGAAGCCAGCCCAAACGGCGAGTTTATCGTCACCAAACACGAGGGCACCGGCGGCCGCGTCAACATCCAGTCCGTCAAAGAGCAGCTCCTCTACGAAATGGGCGACCCGCACGAATACATCACGCCCGACGTCGTCGCCGATTTCGCCTCGATCAACCTCGAACCCGCAGGCGACAACCGCGTCCGCGTCTTCGGCATCACCGGCCACCCAAAGACCGATTTCTACAAAGTCTCCATCGCCTACACCGGCGGCTACAAAGCCGTCGGCACCCTCGTCTATTCCTGGCCCGAAGCCTACGAAAAGGCCCAAGCCGCCGACAAAATCCTTCGGACGCGCCTCGAGAATTTAGGTTTGAATTTTGATGTGATCCTAACCGAATACGTCGGCGTGAATGCAACGCACGGACATCTCGCGACGGTCGGCGTTGAAGGCGGAAACCCGACCGGTAGGGAGGGTGCGCAAGATTACCCCGAAGTACAGTTGAGAATAGGAGTACGCGGCCAAAACAAAGCCGACGTCGAACGCTTCACCAAAGAGATCGCCCCGCTCATCCTCACCGGCCCGCCATCCGTCACAGGCTTCGCTGGCGGCCGCCCCAAAGTCGAAGAGATCATGGCCTACTTCCCCGCCCTGATCCCCAAATCCCTCATCACCCCAAAAGTCGAGATCATCGAGGCGTAAGCTAAATTGTGCGGACGTGAGCGACCTGTAGCGATACGTGAAGTCCCGTACATCATGCAATCTATGGAATAACTCCGTGGTTCGCCTTTAGGTAGTCAAGCGTTTCCTGAGTATCTTTTCGTCTGGGGTCGTTTGCCGGAGCGACGGCTAAAAAGCGTTTGAAATAACCCGCACAAGTGATAATGGCCGGTTTGTCTGTTAGACCCGCACTTAAGTTGACGCAGTGGTTGTAACCAAGCCCGTGTAGCGCGTCAGCGTTGTTAGGCGAGTCCTTAAGGACCATGACATATATGTCGTTGGCCTTTACAAAATCATCCATTGAATTCAAATGCAAATCAGCAAGTCGGAGCCACAGAGCCTGTCTCCTTGACGCGTCCTTCTCGACAGATAAAAGCTGCAAGAAGGTTTGATGAGTATTTTCCGAGACCTTATATTCTACATATCGGGCCACCATCGAAACTGCATCGACGTGGTTAACCAGGGCAGAATAATACTCTGCCGTAGTTGCTTTGTTCTTAAGTTTCGGATCCTTATCCGCCGCGTATGCCAGATCTACAGCAGCTTTCGCAAACACTTTTGACTGGACGAACCCGTCGCGGGCTATTCCAATTGCCTTCGATCGTTCCGGAGAATCCGGGGCTTTGATGAATACCTTAAAGATCTCGTAAGCTAATGATCGCTGGGCGTTCGAGGCTTCTAAAAGAATGTCGGGAGTTGCCAGACGGCCGGAATTGAAGGCGACAAATCTCTTAACAAGATCGGTGTGTATCTTGATAGCCGGAATATATGCCTTTTCATCGAGGAGCTTTTTAAACTGAGCTAGAGCCGCTTTATGTTCGTCAATGAACTTTCTACTCGCCGCATCGTCCGCTCTTTTCTTTTCCAGATCAGTCGGCGGCACGGTCTGTCCCACTAACGATAAAGCGAACAGAAAAACTATACTGGATATAACAATGAGATTTTTCATGACTTATAGAAACCCGCTGGAAGTTCCCGTAATTGTAAAACGCGTGCGTTCAGCTAGTCAAAGTTTTTGGACTCATAAGTCGATGAAACTAAGCGCCGACGTCGAACGCTTCACCAAAGAGATCGCCCCGCTCATCCTCACCGGCCCGCCATCCGTCACAGGCTTCGCTGGCGGCCGCCCCAAAGTCGAAGAGATCATGGCCTACTTCCCCGCCCTGATCCCCAAATCCCTCATCACCCCAAAAGTCGAGATCATCGAGGCGTAAGTCAGAACCGCCTTCGTCAGCGGGCGGCCAGAAAGTCTAGACTAAACAAAGCTATCAAGATACAATCTTGATATGAAAAACGAATACACTGCTGTCGTAAAGCAGGACGGAGATTGGTGGATCGGTTGGATCGAAGAAGTTCCGGGTGTTAATTGTCAGGAAGCCACTCGTGAAGAACTGCTGGAAACTCTCCGCGTAACCCTTGCCGAAGCTCTCGAATTCAACCGCGAAGATGCTCGTAAAATGGCCGGCGTTGGCTTCGAAGAAGCTCTTATCGCTGCATGAAGCTCCGGGACCTGTCCAGACATCTGCACGCCCATGGCTGCGAACTGCTCCGCGAAGGAGCCAACCATTCTTGGTGGGTCAATGTCGAGCAGAATCGACGCACCGCCGTTCCAAGACACCGCGAAATCAATGACAATCTCGTTCTTAAGATATGCAAGGATCTAGGCATACCAAAACCATAATCGGCGGCCGCCCCAAGGTCGATGAGATCATGGCCTACTTCCCCGCCCTGATCCCCAAACCCCTCATCACCCCAAAAGTCGTGATCATCGAGGCGTAGATGTACGAGCTGGTATTCAAATGAGCGAATTTTGGAACTCTATCATTTCATGGTTTCGACGCGAGAACTCACGCGGTGGGGAAACGAACCTCTACACGTTTGAAGCTCCCCTTCTTGGATACACGCGTTCGATCCCTGCTGTCGTAAAGGGTGATAGAGCGTGGGTTGAACAATTCATTCCGATCGCTGAATTCGACGAACTTTTCGGCGGATATATTACATGGCGTCCAACGGAGGAAATAGGCGAAACCATTGGCGTGTGGGGCAAGCGAAATGTTTCACGTTTCCGCCGAATACTCAGGGAACGTGGTGCAGTATTCAATCTGATAAACAATGAAGGACCTAAACAATCTCCTTGGGTTGCAACTACGCATGGCTACACGAAAAAAGGCAGACGGAATTTGCCCAAAACGTAGCAGTCACGCTGGAACAGGAACGTCGCACGCTTCCACAACGATGTTGCACGCACGCACAGGAACGATGTAAGCCCTCACAAGAACCTCGCACGCTCGCACAAGAACATTGTAAGGCTCCACAAGAGCGTTGTGTGGGTCTGCGAGAACATTTTTTCTCTTTACAGAAAGCCATTTTGGTCTTACTCGCCGAGCGGAAAAGCTGTGCTTTTCCGGCAGTCTCCCTTTATTCCATGCGGCTATGCCGCCGTTCCTGAAGGCGGCACAGCCGCCTGAGTTAATTAGAGCTTTTCGGAAAAGCATAGCTTTACCACACGGCGAATTGAACTTACCTCCAATCAATTTCCAAATGGTCAGTCAATAAAGGCTCATCATCATTAGCAACTTTTGCCCACAGCCTAGCGCTTGAAAACCGATATCCCAATGGATCATCTACTAATCCTGCCCGAACAGGATTCTGGTGGATGTACTCAACCTTTTGCCGAAACGTGTCTTCGCCAACTATCTCGAGCGAATCAGGATGATGCTGCCAAACTGAGTGTTTATGGTTTCGTTCCCGCGTTTCACCACGCAACTTAAATAACGAACGTTCAAAACCGTTCGCTTTGAGATACTGAATAATACGCCTTGCCGCGACCCCATTTAGCAGTCGAAGTGCATCACTCATCTGTTTCGCCGAGTAAACGAGCAGATGAACGTGATCGAGCATGATCACATAGGCCAGAATTAGAATTCCATGCTTCGAGCGGACTTCGCTAATTGCATCGCAGAGGATCTGTTTTACTTTATCAGTGCGAAAGACCGGCAGGCGGTGATGGGCGACCGAAGTAAAATAGTATGCAGGAGTTGTTTTGGATATCCGGAACATAGGGAGTTGCGGCATAGCCGCTCGAATATTTATTAGGGCCTTTCGGAAAAGCACAGCTTTTCCGCTCGGCGAGTCGGAATTAGAACTAGAAAAGCCGAATCGGAATCAAGAATAAATAACCTTTACGCCCGGCGAGTTTATTTATTCAGAAACTTCGCGATTCCCTTCTGACAGTCCTCAGTCATACGAGCTTCGGCATTAACCACCACACCTTTTTCAACCGCATCAGAAAACTCCATACCGTCAATTTCATAAAGTAACTTCTTCGTCATCGCGACGGCGGAGCCGCTGCTACCAGCGTAAACGCCGGCGAAGTCCATCACGGCGTCGGTGAGTTCGTCGTCGGGGGCGACGCGGTTGATGAGGCCGAGCTGCAACGCTTCGGCGGCGTTGAATTCGAAGCCCTGGGTGAGCAGCTCGAAGCTCTTCTTTTCCCCAAGGTTTCGCCGCAATATTGCCGCCACAATCGCCGGAACAAACCCGATCTTCACTTCCGGAAAACCAAACCGCGCGGATTCCCCCGCAACAACCAGATCACACCCCAAAGCAAGCCCGCACCCGCCCGCAAGTGCCCGCCCATGCACCGCCGCAATAACCGGCACGCGAACGCTTCTGATAAGTGCAAACAACTCAGCAAGCGATCGAGCGTCCTCAACGTTCTCCTCATAACTCGCCGTCGCGATCTTCTGCAAAGCGCTCAAGTCCGCCCCCGAACAAAAATCCTTCCCCGCACCGCGAATGACGATCGCACGCAGACTCTCATCAGCATCAGCCTCACGCAAAGCATCTTTGAGCGCCGCGATTAACTCATCATTCAATGCATTCCGCTTTTCGGGCCGATTCAGTGTGATGATTCGAGTTTTGTTTTGAGTTTCTATAAGCACTTCGGACATAAGATTGTTTTAGCCACGAATAACACGAATGAACACGAATTAAGAATTGCTATGCTGCGGTATTCTGCTCAACCACTCAGATATATTCGTGTCATTCGTGTTAATTCGTGGCAAATATTTACTAAAAAAGCTTCGCGGCTTTGTCGATCTCAGCCGCAAAATTCTCGATCGTTCGCGATACGATCGCGATCTGCTCGCTAGCCTCTTTCCAATCACGCTGCTCGATCGCCTCGCGGACGCCGGGAAGCGTTTTTACGCCGTAGCCTGTGTAAAAGCCGGGTGCGTAGATCTGGTGACGAAACCAATCGCGCCGCGGCAATCCTTGGTAACGAGTGAGCGCACGCTCGGTCTTATACAGAATCTCGTCGAGCGACTTTTGTGTGGCAGCAGACGGTTGTTTGCCGCCCGACGCTCGTTTGTAAGCGCCTGCGCTGTCTTTGAGCTTAGCCAGAGCGTTTTGCAGTGGCGAAAAGTCGAGATATGGCACCGCGGCCTTCGGTTTCGGCACGACAAAAGTCTCTTTCGGATCCTGAACGGCCTTCAAAATACCGCTCGAAATCGCCTGATTCATCAGCTTTGTCTCTTCGCGCATCGTGTCGGTCAACTTTGTCACCTCACTGACGTACTGCCCGACGGTGTCCGCAAAGTTTGTAAATTCGAAAGGCAGAGTGTCGGCGGTTGCGAGCCGAAGAACGGCGTGGCCGCAAACTTTTGCGAGCGCAATGCCGTACGCAAATCCCGGATCGCCGAATCGTGTGTAATGATCGAACGAATCGTAGATCGAGTGGTACGAACCGCCGCCGTCCTCACCGCCAAAGCCGATATTCATCGACGCAATGCCGAGATGCTGCAGAAACGGCGTAAAGTCCGAGCCCGATCCGAGGGCGTAGATTCGCAGATCGTCACGCGACATGGCGTCGCTACGCTGCTCCGGCGAGCCCTCGACAAGAGCTTGGGCGCGTGCGCGTTCCCAGACAGACATTTTGACCTGCGGATCGGGAATATCGCGGCCGACCTCATTAATAAATTTTTCGAGCGTGTGCGAGCCGCCGATGCCTAAAAAGCCGCGGCCGTTCGAGTCGGTGTTTATGTACACGGCAGCCTTTTGCCGCAGCTCGTCAGCGTGTGTCTCGACCCACTCGGTCGAGCCGATCAGGCCCTGTTCTTCTGCGTCCCATGAGCAATAGACGATCGTTCGCTTTGGCCGCCAGCCGGTTTTTGCGAGCTCGGCGACGGCTCGCGCCTCTTCCATCATTGCAACCTCGCCGCTCAACGGATCGTCGGCGCCGTTGACCCACGCGTCGTGATGATTGCCTCGCATTATCCACTGATCGGGACGCTCGCTGCCCGCCATTTTTGCGATGACGTTATAGATCGGTTTTATGTCCCAGTTGAATTCGAGTTTAAGGCGAACCGTCGGTGTGTTTCCGCCAAAGCGGTACGTCGTCGGCAGAGAGCCGCGCCAGCTTTCGGGCACGACCGAACCGTCCAGATTTTTTAGCAGCGGCAAAGCGTCGCTGTACGAGATCGGCAGTACGGGAATCTTGGTCAGCGTAGGAGCACCCTTGATATCGATGCGTTTTGCGTCCTTGGTCGCGCCGATGCCTTTTGTCAGCGGGTCGCCGGGGTGTAACGGCATGTCCATCACCGAGCCGCGCTGTACGCCGTTCTCGTTGCGGTATGGGCCTTTTGGATAGACATCGCCCTGATAATAGCCGTCGTTTCGCGGGTCGGAGTAGATAATGCAGCCGATCGCTCCACGTTCGGCAGCCACCTTCGGCTTGATGCCGCGCCACGAGCCGCCGTAACGCGAGATCACAATCTTGCCCTTAACATCGATACCGCGGCGCTCGAGTTCGTCGTAATCCGCCGGTACGCCGTAATTCACGTAAACCAACGGTGCGGTCACGTCGCCGTCGATCGAATATGCGTTATACGTCGGTAGTTGCTCGTCCTGCTGGCCCGAGGTCGCATCTTCTTTAAGCGTCGGCTCGTTTAATTTAAGCGTGAATTTCTCAGGCGCCGTCATCTCGACGAGCCGCGTTTTCGGCGTCGGGAACAAAACGTCGAACGACTCGATCTGAGTCTTGTAGCCCCACGATTTGAACTGCGCGGCGATAAACTCCGCGTTCTCCTTACCATACGCCGAACCGAGATGGTGCGGTCGCGCCGAGAGACGCTTCATCCAATCGCGCAGATTATCAGCTTTTAAAAAAGAGTCGAATTTAGCCTCGGCCGCTTTCTGACTTTGCGAAGATTCCGCCGAAAATCCCATCATCGACGGATTTGCGGTGGATTGAGCGATAACCGAGCTGGATAGGACGATTGCGAATATAAAGCGATAAAACGATCTGTACATAATGTCTCCCGGAAAGAATGTTTGAATTCAAGATTGGAAGTATTGTAAGCCAAGCGGCTACAAATGAGCCAACTCGCACAGGGGTTAATCCGCCAGAAACTCGCGTATGATCTCGGTTACCTCGTCGCGACCCTCTTGCTGGACCCAGTGACCGGAATTCGGAATTCGGCGCTCTGTGTAAGGCCCGGCGATCATATCGCCAACGCCGGCGACGGTTTCGGGCAGAACGGCCTTGTCTTTTTCGCCATAAATAAACAGTGTCGCAACATCGATCTTGGGCGGCATCTCGCTCTTGCCAAACATCCGCTTGAGGATGTTTGCTCGATAATAATTGAGCATTGCGGTCGTCGCACCCGGCTGACTCCAGGCCTTTTTGTATTCGACGATATCTTCGTCAGAGAATATGTCCGCCGTGACCGTTGACGTTTTCAGAGATCTTGAAAATGCGGCATAATTGTCTCGTTTAAGAAGTAACTCAGCGAGAGCTGGCAGTTGGAAAAAGAACATATACCAACTCGCCCGAAACTGTTTCGCGGTCTGATTGCGTTTCCATATCGGTATTGGCGGCACCTGCAGAGCACCGAGCTTCCACAAAACCTCAGGCTTTTTCATCGCAAGTGCCCAAGCGATCGACGCTCCCCAATCGTGGCCGATCACCGCCGCCTTTTCCCGGCCAAAATGTTGTATTAAACCAGCAATGTCGCCGACAAGTTTGTCGATTGTGTAATCGGATTTGTTCGGCGGCTTGTCCGAAAGGTTGTAGCCGCGAAGGTCGGGTGCAACGACGGTGTATTCGTCGCTCAATGCGACAAGCTGGTGCCGCCACGAATACCAAAACTCCGGGAAACCGTGGAGCAGTAGGACGAGTCTCTCGCCGCTGCCCGCGATCGCGTAATGCAGTTTGACGTCACCGACATCGGCGTAATCAAAACCGATTCGTTTATCCACATTCATGAAAGGCCCATAGCACTTACCTCGGCATCCGGAACTTCGATCCACATCCTAAGCAGAGCGGTCGAGAATGTCTTGCCTTGCGCGTCGGTCATTAGGCTGAGCGTTCCGCCGCCGCCGAGGCTGCCGTGGAGCAGAAAATTTAGCGCACCGAGATTTGGCAGTTCGAAGCGCTCAACGTTGCCCTTGACCATTTCGCCGAAATGTTCTTTGACACGCTCGGCGGTCACTTCGCGGACAAGAATAGGATAGATCTCAGGTTTTAATGCGATGAGACCGACGTTTGCGGTGTCGCCTTTGTCGCCCGAGCGGGCGTGAGCGAGTTTTACTAGTTGGATCTGCATATTCTTCTACTCAAACACCAGGAAATAGTCCATGTTGTCAGGCTTGACGAAATCATACTTCCCTTTCAGCGTAAAACCGGCCTGCTTCATTTCATGGATCACGGTTTCAGCATCAAGTCCATGATCAGCGCCGTTTCCATCGCGGTCTATAATGCCGACGAGGCCTCCTTTTTTCATCGACGCCCGGAGCTTTTTCATCAGTATCACCGGCTCAGCGATCTCGTGGTACGTTTTCAGGATAAGAACGGCATCAAGCGAGGCCGCCGGAAGCATCGGGTCGTCCGGTTTGCTGAGGATCGTCTTGATGTTCGAAAACCCCTCAGTTTTTGCGCGATTACTGATGTGATCTACAAACTCCTGATTTATCTCAACCGCATAGACTTTTCCGGCGGTTCCAACACGTTTCGCTGCGCGCACCGAGAACCATCCTGAGCCGGCTCCGATATCGGCAACGGTCTTTTTTTCCGAGATACCGAGGATGTCCATCACGCGGTCAATCTGCAGGTTATTCGCCCGCTCCGCATCCTCGAAGATAGAAAGGTCGCCCGTGTACGGTTCGCTCGTTTTTCGCGTCGTTTTATCCGCGGTCGTCGATGGCGTGGGCGTCGGACCGACGCCCGCTCGCTCGGCATCAGCGGTATAGGATGGAAAGAAAAGCGTTGCGAAGACGAGCAAGAGCCAAAGCTTTAGTCCGACCAGTGCGACAACAAATTTCTTCATAAACCCTCTATGTCCAGGTCAAGCAGTTCGTTTCTAAATATATCATCCGCGACCAGATC
>DAIRVI010000073.1:0-13872 GCA_036802885.1 Pyrinomonadaceae bacterium | reverse complement strand
TCTGAATTGTCACCGTCGCAGATCGAATACGCTGCTCGCGACGCTGCTGTCATGCCCGAGGTTCGTGAGAAACTGCACGAACGCATCGTTACCGACGGTCTGACAACGGTCCTCGATCTTGAAAACGAATGCGTAATGCCGATCGCCGAAATGGAGCTTAACGGGTTCTACCTTGACGAGGGACGTTGGCGTGATCAACTTGCGGTAGTGACAAAGGCTCAGGCAAAATTTGCCGACGAGCTGCAGGACATGCTTTCGGCCGGCGTCGCGCAGGCCTCACTTTTTGGCCGGGCCGAGATTAATCTGGATTCACAAGCGCAGGTCACGGATGCGCTTTTAGGCCTCGGCGTTCCTGTGCCGAACACAACCAGGGCGTGGGAATTGCAGCCACTTGCGGAAACCTATCCCGTCGTCGCCAAGTTGCTCGAGTATCGCGGCGTCGCTAAGGCAATGTCGAGTTTTGGCGAGAATATTCTCGAATTTATCGAGCCCGCGACGGGACGTATTCACGCAGACTTTCGCCAGATCGGCGCTCCGACCGGCCGCTTTTCCTGCTCTAAGCCCAACTTGCAGCAGATACCGCACGAAGAGGAATATCGACGCTGTTTTCGTGCTCCAGACGGCCGCTCGCTAGTGATCGCGGACTACTCGCAGATCGAATTGCGAATTCTGGCTGACTTTTCCGAAGATCAAAATTTCATAAACGCGTTTATCTCAGGTCAGGATTTTCATTCAGCGACTGCCGCGCAGGTCTTTGGCATTGATGCCGCAGATGTGACGCCTGACCAGCGTTCATTTGCCAAGCGACTAAATTTCGGTGTCGTATACGGCATCGGTGCGTCACGTTTTGCGCTGATGACGGGCCTCTCGCAAACCGAGGCCGAGAACACGCTGCGTAAATATTTTGCGACCTATCCGAAGATGGACGAGTGGCTTCGTAACCAATCGACGGCCGTTCTTGCGGAACGCTCCGCGCGTACACGATCAGGTCGTTTGGCAAGAATGAATTTTGACGTAAATGACCGAAGCTCTGTCGGCGCCGCCCAGCGCTACGCCAAGAATATGCCGATTCAGGGCACGTCAGCCGACATTCTGAAACGAGCGTTAAGATCGCTGCACGACGACATCCGGGAGACGTCCGGTAAACTCGTCAACATCGTACACGACGAGATCATCGTCGAATGTGATGCGTCAGAATCCGAACAAACGGCGAAATTGCTGGAATCAGCGATGTTGCGTGCCGGTGAGAAATTCGTGTCACGCGTCCCGATCAAGGTCGATATCCACATATCAAACGACTGGACAAAATCGACGGCGACAACAGACGAAAAGAAAACCGCCCATGGATAGAGCGGCTTGATTCTATTAAGAAAATTTTTGCGCGGAAGAGCAATAGGCAGCGACGAAGAGGACCAAGACTGAGAATGAAGCCCTCATTCAAAACGAAATAAAGCTGACAGACTAAGCCGAGGCTTCGGCTCCGCGTTTAGGCATATATAGAATGCGCGTGCAGCTTTCGCAAGTGATGATTTCGTCGCCTTTTTTGACGTTGACCTGGACCTGCGGGCGCAGATGCATATAGCAAGCGCTGCAGGCGCCGCCCAGCACCTCGGCCACCGCGATCCCGTCACGGCTACGCTGAGCGAGCCTGTCGTATACGGAAGCGAGACGGTCCGGCAAAGTCGCAAAGGCCACTGCCCGATGCTTTGTCTCGGCGTCAAACTCGGTCTTATCCTTTGCCAGCGCTGCATCAAACTCAGCCAGTGCGGCATCTCGTTTGCTATCTAACGAGGCGATCTCGTCAGCCCGCTCAACCAGTTCCTTTTCGACGCCCTCAAGCTCTTCCAAAATCTCGACGATTTGCGTTTCAAAGGCCGAGATCTGCTTTTGCAAGGCGTCGGTCTCCCGCATTGCGGTTTCGTATTCCTTTGAGTTTTGGGCGTGCTGTAAGTTGCGGCTTGCACGCTCGAGATATGTTTTGTTCTCAGCAATTTGAGTTTCGTGGCCAGCCTTGGTTGCGTTCAGCGTGTCGCGTTTATTCTGAATTTCGCGTATAGAAAAGGCGTGCTGTTCAAACTCCTGTTCGATCTCTGCACGCCTTTCTCCTGCTGTCTCAAGCGACTGTTTTAATCGTCTGAGATTGGTATCTGTCTTCTGAAGCTCTATTAATTTATCAAGTTCTGCTATCACTAAAAGTTTCTCCCGAATATCAAAGCTAATTTTTAATATTATCGCATTTTAGCCACAGGACAAAACCACGGCAATGTTCATCTTACTCTCCGATAAAAACATCAAAATGGCGTTGCACCTCTGCGCTGTCGACGATCACACCGTCTTTGTTGATCCATTTCGGCAAATCCTCCGCATGTACGAGTCGAATTTCCGCACCAAACTTTGGCATTCCGAAATGCGTGATCCGTGCTAAGGCTAATGCGGAATTTCGCATTACGCCGTCAGCAGGCGTTCGCGCCCAACCAGCTTCGACATTGAGACATCTTACACCTCTACGGATCGAGAGCAGCGAGCCGACCATTGTGGAATTCCAACAGGGAAAGCTATGCGGATGCTCACGGTCGATGTTTATCGGGGGAAGTTTTACGGAACTTTGGGCTGCGAACTCTATAAACGTATCGAATAGCCATGCGACGCCTAGTTCGCGGATCGCGTCATTCGTGGCCTTGAGACGGAGATAATCTGCGACGTGCTGCCGGCCAGAATCACTTGCGTCTTTAGCCGCGTCATTGAGCATTTGCGACCAAATTTGGTCGAGTTCCGTCATATGGCGAGGATAGAGCGGTACGGGGTAAAACGCAATTTCGTGGTATTATTTTGAGACAGGCGACGTACGTTTTGTAGTGATTTATGAAATTCTTAGCGACCATTTTTTTATTCGGCCTGTTCACTTTTACGGTTTTTCCCCAGACTACGAAACCGAAGAGCTCAACTTCGAAATCTAAGCCCTCAACTTCCAAAGCAAAAGCGACCGTTACAAGCCCTAAGACTGTGGCTGCAAAATCAAAGACACCTGTCTCAAAAGGAAAAGTGTCGGCGCCAAGCGCGAAAGCTTCGCCTGCGAAGTCAAAAACAACGGCCTCAAAGGGCAAAGTAACGGTGCCGTCTGCAAAATCGGCGACCTCGAAAGCAAAGTCGGCAGCCGCCAAGCCAAAAACCACGCCAGCAACTGGCATCAAAAGAACCTCGAAGCCGAAGGCCGCTGTAACGGCGGTCGGGAATACTGATGAAAAGGTTAAGTGGGGAAAAGCGGTTGCAATCGCTAACGCGACGGACAGGATCGCCGCCCTGAAGAGATTCCTTGAGGATTTTCCTAATTCGGGGCGTAAGAGCGAGGCACTTAGCTTGATCGTTACGGCCGGGTTTGTATTGGGAAATGACAAGATGGCCACCGGCGACGTACCCGCTGCCGCAGCATTTTATAAAACTGCTGCACAGGACGCGCCCAAACCGATTCCGTCTCAGCTGTTTGCGGACGTCCTTTCCAAATTCCCTGCTAATCTTTATTTTCGTGGCGCTCGCAGCGAAGCCTATGAGATCGCACGGATTCTTGAAAGCAAGGCCGATTCGACTCCGGTCCAATTGCTGGATCTTGCCTCGTTTTATCTCAGCGTTGAAAACGGCGCCGATGCCAAACGCGTTACGGAAAATGCCGTCAAGCTCGATCCGAACAACCCGACCGCCTACCAGACGCTCGGTCTCGCAAATCGAATCGAATTTTTGATCGAGGAATCTGCAGCAGCCTACAGCAAAGCTCTCTCGATCGAGCCCGATTCGCTGCGGGCCCGCCGAGGACTTGCCGAAATGAAACGAGCAATGGGCCAATCGGTCGAGGCCATCGCGCTTTACCGCCAGATTCTCGCTAAAGACGAATCCGATCTACCCGCTCAAACGGGTCTGGTCCTTTCGCTTTTCGACGGCGGCAGCCGTGCGGATGCGGAGGCTGAAATGGCCAAATCACTCGATGCAAATCCGGGAAACGTCATATTGCTTGCAGGAGCGGCATATTGGTACGCTGCACACAACGAAAGTGATAGATCGATCGGCCTGGCTCAAAAGGCTGTCTCGATCGACCCGCGATTTGTCTGGTCGTACATTGCACTGGCTCGAGGGTATCTGGGCAAACAAGATCCGATTTCGGCTGAAAAAACACTGTTGTCGGCAAGGCAATATGGCAATTTTCCTACTCTTGAATATGAGATCGCGTCTGCTAAGTTAGCTGCCGGATATTATCGGGAGGCGGCCGAAGAATTGGCGAAAAGCTTTTCGATAAAGGATGGGGTCGTTCACACAGCTTTAGGCGGACGCGTTTCGCGCGAATCAAAGAGTTTTATCGACCTTGTCGGGTTTGAGCGCCGGGCAAGCATATTTGCCCCGAACGCAGCCGACAATCCTAAAAATGCTGCACAGCTTGCGGCACTGCTCGCATTCAAACAGGAACTAGGATCACCGACGCCCAACGACGAGGACGTAGTGAAAGTCACTGATGCTTTTATTGCCGGCGGCGACAAGATGAAACTTCACCGTCAGATCTACGCTGCGAGTCAACTTTTGGAGAAAAAGATCGCGTTGCCGAAGGTACTGGAAATCGCTAAATCGGCTGCGGCAAACGTAGACGCTGGACTGGACATCAATAATCCGTCCGTGGCTGTTTTGGCTAATGAGATATATGAAAATCGATCGATCGCCGCAGTTCGAGGCGAATATGTGAACGTTCCGAATTTGCCGACCGCCACGCTTTCGGCGATCCTTCGCAGTCAGATCGAGGAGATCAGCGGCTGGGCGACTTTTCAAATGGGCGATACAAACGAGGCGGTTATTCGCTTAAAGCGCGCCGTTAGTGTCGCTCCGGCGGATAGCGCGTGGTGGCGTTCGAGTACCTGGCGGCTTGCCAATGCGCTTGCTCAAGCCGGAAACGATGCCGAAGCTTTGGAGATGTACATTCGCAGCTATAAAAGCAGCGGTCCGACACCGATTCGCTACGCGGTGATCGAAGGGCTTTATAAGAAGATTAATGGAAACACCCGGGGACTTGAGGCTAGGATCGGCCCGAATCCGGCACCGCCCATAGGTTCAGAATTCGTCGCCCAAACTACCGAGAAAACCAATGCGCCGGTCACAACGCCCGGGCCGCCGTCCGTCGTACCGGTCGAGATCGAAACGCCGTCGACCGTTGAAACCAAGAAGGAATCTGTTCCTGCTGCGGTCCCTATAGCCACACCGGCTGTCGCTGTGGACGAGCCAAAGCCGGAACCACCGCCATTACAAACACCTAACGAAGTAAGGCCTACACCAGTTCCTGAGCCGTCGCCGAAACCATCGCCAATCGCCACACCGGCTGTTGCTATGGACGAGCCAAAGCCGGAACCAACTCCAGTCGAAACACCTAAAGAGCTGCGGCCCGCCCCTACGTCGGAACCGACGCCGAAACCATCGCCGATCGCCACACCGGCTGGCGCTATGGACGATCCAAAGCCGGAACCACCGCCATTACAAACACCTAACGAAGTAAGGCCTACACCAGTTCCTGAGCCGTCGCCAAAACCAGTGCCGATTGTCGAAAGGATCCCGGACGTTCAACCGAAGGAAGTTTCGGCCGAGACGAAAACACCCGAGCGAAAAGCGGAACTTTTTGAGCCCGTCGTCATAACCATTCCACCACCTGAAACCGGAAAAGCCAGGCCTAAGCAGGATGATATTGTGAGTGACAGTTCGCTAAAACCGGATGAAAAGAAGGCTGTGGAGAAGATCGAACCGACGCCCTCGCCGACCGCAACACCGGCGGCCGAAAAGAAGTCGGACGACCCAGCAGTCGTGTCCGGCAGCCGCCCGCGAATCGTCGCCACACCGCCCGAAAAGCAAATTGAAATAAAACCATGCAAGATCAACGTTAGCGAAGAGATAATCACGCTTCGAAGTGGCGGAGGCGATATTTCGATGATAGTTGGGCTCGATGACGACGGGGAGCTCGAAGGCCTGGCCGCCGTTTCCATGAACCCGCAAGATATAAGCTTGCGGCAGGAATTCATCGCGGGTGTCAAGACTCGGGCCTTATTTGTACTTCGTTCAATAAGTGCAAAGTCAGGCGACTTTCAGGTCAAGTTTGAGATGCCGTGTGGCAAGCGAGAGGTCGTGGTCAGAGTCCGTTGATCGAATGATCTCGCCTTGCTGAACTTGAGCGAACGGATTTTAGAGGAACGGTCGCTATCGCGCAAAGCAACAGGAAGAAAAATGCATTGGACGGAGTTCGGAGCGGAAAGTCGAAGAAGCTGTGGATCAAAATACCAAAACACCCTGCCAATGCTCCTACCGCGGCATCGCGCAGTAAGCCGTCGGTTTTCGCAATGGTGTCGAGGCCTTTCTTAAATAACAGAAAGATAAATGCGGCGATGCAAACAAAACCCGCGAGCCCCGCATCGGCAAGTGTCTGCAGATAATCGTTGTGCGCCTGCTCTACCCGCAACTGCCCGCTCCAGGTGTCGTGCTTGGTAAAGGCCACGCCAAACGCGTCGAATCCGGCTCCTATAATTGGGTGTTCGAGAAATATCTTCATCGCGATCGGCCAAAAATGAAAACGCCCGCTCGAAAGGTCGGCGTCAGCGTTGACAACTCCAACCCCACGCAATAGCGAGTCGTTTCCGCCGATAAATAAAACGACACCAAAAATCACGGCGACGAGAGCGATGCCAGCCGTAGCAGCCGCTATCTTACGATAAATACCGCCAGACGAGCCGGCCCCTTCGGCACGTTTATCAGCCAGTTTGCCGGTCATAAAATGCAGCAACCAAACAAACATAAGAACGGAAACAAAACCCAACAAACCACCTCGTGAACTGGTCAGTACGCAAGCAACTCCCATTATTACAACGGCCGTCGCAAGTAATACCCGCCTTTCTTTGCCCATTTTTTTATCAAACAGCAAACCGAGCGTCACTCCCCCTGTCATCTGCATAAACGCGGCGAAATGATGCTGATTAACAAAAGGACCGAATGGTATCGCCTGTGGTGTCCCGCGTATGCCGTAAATGGCGTCGGGATTTGCAAGCCGCTGCAGGATGCCGAAAAATGCCATCAATGCGCCAAAAATTATTACGACATAAACGACTTTTTTCAGGCGCCGTTCATTGTTAATAAACGCCAGGCAGGCCGCAAAAAAAACTAGATAAACCGCAAGTCGGGTCACAAAAAGGCGTGTCGCGTAAGGTTCGAGCGAAAGAGTATGTAAAGGCGTTACCGAGAGGCTATCGTCAGCAATCCAGAGTCCGCCAAGAGGCAATATCTGGACGAGTCCTATCACGAGCAGGCCAATGACGGGTATCTGCAGGGAACTTGGATTAAACAAAAACCCTCGCCCTTTCCATGTCTCGGCGAGCCAAAGCAAGACGATCGCCGCCCAAAAAACCGAAATAAATATCCATGTTGCATTATCGACGCCGCCGAAAAGGACGGTCGAAAAGATCGGTACGAGGCATAGAAGAATAAAGATAGCCGAGCTAATGCGCGACGATTCTTCGCCGATGATGACATTTTCGGCGTGGAACATCGAAAGATTTCTATTTTTAGACGCGTCCATTATTCCGCAATTTTAATCAGCTCGAAGTCGTCAAATAAGATCCTTCCATTCGTCGGGCATGACGGACCTGTACAGCCTTCGCGAACAAATCGCACAATAATTCCGTCCACTCCGGGGGGAACCTTGACCACTGCTGTTTCCGGCGTCCAGTCGGTGACCGGAACGAGCGATGGCGTGCTTGCAAGCGGTGCGCTGGTGACCGCATCCGCGACCTCCCACCTGAATGTCGCTGACGTTTTTACGTCTGATTTGTAAAAGACTGAAAACCGATAGGCGGCTCCCGGCTCGACGGCCACCGTTTGTGCAACGCTTCGAAAACCCGCGGTCTCGAACGAATTGAACACTATCAAGAGACTATAGGCGCCCGAATATTTTTGAGTTTCGTTCAGACCGATCTGCGGCTGGACGCCCTCGGCGATCTGCCATTCGAATAAGGGAGCATTCCTGAGCTTTACGCCGTTCTCGAATCCTCCATTGCCGATCTGCCCGACCAAAGGCAAATTGTTGTTATCGTCTTGCAGGCTCGCGGCAATATTAGCCGCATATCGATACTTCTTAGCCGCCACCATCTGGCCAAAAAGCTTCTCTCCACTCTCCTTGAATTTACTCCTCTTAACGTCCGCCGCCACTCTTGACCAAGCATCGAGAGCTTCATCGTATCGCGCTCCGTTAGCTAGGGCAGTCGCGAGTGATGCATTTATCGCGTCACCATCGCCCATCGCTTGCCTGACCTGCACGAGATCGCCATCAAATACCTGCAAAGCTGTTACAGCCGCCGCATCGGAATAACCAGCGTTCGAGTCGGCAGCCTTTGCCAATAGAGCAAATCCTTCGCCAAGCCTGTCCTGTCGAATTAACAAATTGCCATAGGCCCATCGGACCGTCGCATAATTTGGAGCAAGGTCAGAGGCCCGTCGATACGCAGCCTCAGCTCTTTCAGCGTCGCCGCTTAGGCTCCGGGCCTTGCCAAGGTCAAGCCACATCACAAAGTTGTTTGGCGAAAGCGCGGCCGCCGTCTCATACTCATTCAGAGATCGCGATAGATCATCTGCGTTGAAGGTTTTTTCGTAAAGGGTCGCCGCTGTAAAATGGGTTTGAGGGTCGTTTGGGGCGACCTGTGTTAGCCAATCCGCAACCAGGATTGATTCGGGACGCTCCGGATCAATGTGCGATGCTACGACATTGGCAAAATTCCACTTAATAAAAAGCCAAGCGGTCGAAAGACAAATAAGAGCCGTCGCGACAATCGCGATGCGGGCCGGCAAGTGGTCTAATTTGAGGATCTTTAATGACAAACTGTGGACCTTTTCCCGACTAGACAAGATCATCTGGTTCGATCTTGATCAGAGCCCGTTTGAGAGCAACATTCGTTTCCCGACAAGTCTCTCGCAACTTTTTTAAGTGTTCGGGCGTAATCTTCCGCACTGAGATGAGTATCTCGGCAACATCCTTTTCGCGGCAGAGCTCATCAAGCTTACCGTTGCCGGAAAATACTCTGAGGCCGTGTATCACCTTATTGATCTTTCGCGGGTCATCATCGATAAAACCAACGGCGGTATAGTTCCACTCGGGGTTGTTATTGAGCTCCCGCAGGACCATTTCACCGCCGTCGCCCGCTCCGTAAATCAAAACCTTCTGCCCCTCGCCGGACGTTGGTGAGGGAAGCAATTGACGTATAACACGAAAGGCCAACCGGCTCCCGACCACCGCTAATAGAAGCAAAACGCCGTCGAGAAAAAACACGGTTCGCGAAAAACCCTCAAAGCGATACAAGAGCAGAACTGCCAATACACTCAAAGCCGAAGCAAGAACCACGGCCTTCATAAATGTAATAAGATCGCCAATGCTTGTGTACCGCCACAAACCGCGATAAACACCAACAACGAGAAATGCACCGATCTTGATGACTATTAAAAGCGGAAGAGTTTTTAGGAAAAGACCCCAGTTTGCGGTATTTTCAAACGAAGGATTGAGCAACGCAAAAGACGAGTAATATGCAAGCGTAATTAGAAACGCGTCTAAAAAAACCTCGAAGATTCGACGTTTATGAGTAACATCGATAAGAAATGCGAATGCCGCATTTTCGCTGACTGCTTTCTCTTCTTCCTCGCCCTCGTAAACCCTTACCTTTGAGAGATAGACGCCGATTATCACCAGCACGACCGAAAAGAAACCGATCAGTGCAAAACTCTTAACCATCCCGATCTGGCCCAATAGCAACGCCAGCATACCGGCGGCGAGAGCAAGTAAATAGAGCAACAAAACGGCCGAACGTTCTGAGAGACCAAGCGCGACTAACCTGTGCGACGTGTGGTCGCGTCCGCCCTGCGACGCTTTTCTACCCCACAACTTTCTCAAAACCGTAACGAACGTCGTATCGAAAATCGGAACAAACAAGATCAGTACCGGAACCGCCAAAATTGCGACGATGCCCCGTGAGCGTCCGCCAACCTGATTCAGCAAGACGGATCCCGACAGCAAAAACCCGACAAACATCGACCCGCAATCGCCCATAAAAATAGACGCGGGATTAAAGTTGAAGACCAAAAATCCAACCAGCGCGCCGATAAATGCGCTCGTCAAAAGCAGTTCATTTGTCAAGCCGTTGCCGGCAAAGTTCAGCGCCAGAGAAAATGCCGCAATAGCTGAAATACCGGCCGCGAGCCCATCCATGTTGTCCAGCAGATTTATGGCGTTAGTAATGCCTATGACCCAAAAAACGGTGAGCCAAATATCGATGATCTCAGATCCGGTTAGCGGAAGTTTTAACCCTGATAGCACCAAAAACCCGGCGCCTATCAACTGCCCAATTAGCTTCTGATATGGACGTATGCTTACAATGTCATCCAACAACCCAACCAGGAAAAGAAACCCGCTGGCGGCAATGAGGACGAGCGATTCATTGGTTCGCGGCACTAAGAGAAAGTAAACCAAGACAGTCGCGACAAATATCGCCACGCCACCAAGCATCGCCGTAGGGCGTTTATGCCAACGGTCGGATTTCGGCTTTGCGACAAAGCCCCACTTTCGGGCAAAACGACGCACAAGGGCCGTCATCAACAGGCTAATTACAAAGCCCGCTCCGGCAATTACAAGTGGATGTGTCGAAAATTGAAGCATCTATATACGGCGAATCACTGAGTAACGAGGTCACGATAAAGCTCTTTAACATCCTCTGCTAAGCGGGTTTTTGAATACCTTGCGGTAACAAACTGCCGGCCTTCGCTGCCTAGCCTTTCCCGTAATTTTTCATTTTTTGCTAAATAAATCAACCCTTTGTATAGAGATTGTGCCGAGCCAGACTCAAAAGTGATCCCGCGTTGGCAGATTTGAAAATCGTCTCGTGTGTCTTCTGTTTCGCCAAGCAGATCGGCCACACCGCCGACGGCGGTTGAAATGACCGCTTTGCCAGCTGCCATAGCTTCAATTAAAGAGAGCGGCGTGCCTTCGTTCAACGAAGTTAACGCAATTATATCCATTCCGAAATAGAGATCAGAAATCTCCGGACGGTGACCAAGAAATGTAACAATTTCTCCCAGCCCAAGTGCCTCACTCTCGCTTTCGAGCTGTTTGCGCAAATGGCCGTCACCCACAATAACGAATTTTAGTTTTGGCTCCCCGTCTGGGTCTGTCTGGGCATAGACCGACGCAGCTTTCAAAAATAAAGAGATATTCTTTATCTCCGTAAGACGGCCCACAAGTCCAACCACAATCTCGTCCTCAGCAGATCCGATCTCGTCACGGAAGCCTTTGCTTTTTGCGTCAATATCCAAAAATGTTTCTAGATCGATTCCGAGCGGGATCACCTTAAATTGACTTGCTTTGCCGATTCCAAACCTCTCATTGATTTCCCGCAATTGCTGACCCGACAGAACAACTATCTTATTGGTCGCGATCCGGGCAAGTACCTTTTCGATCGTCAAAAAGACCCTGGTCTTCAGCGGTCCGTAATAGCTATGAAAAACATGCCCGTGAAATGTATGGACGATATTCACGCGTCTGGGCCTTCCAATCAGCGTGCTCCACGTCAGCCAGCGATAGATCAATGCTGCAAATCTTCCGACCGTTCCCGCTTTTGCTGTGTGCGTATGAATAATGTCGGGCTTCTCGAGTTTGATCCGTCGGTAAACTTTGTACAGTGCAACGGCGTCTTTTACAGACAATTCGCGGCTCATCTCATCAATGTAGACGGGACTAACCCCATTTTGTTCCGCAAAATAGGCCATATCGGCCTCGCCGTCCGGGATCGTGCCAGCAATTAATACGCTGCAAAATTCTTCATCCTGCAGTTCTTTTGTTAGCCAGATCACGTGTCGTGCCGGGCCGCCGACATTGAGGCGAGCGATAATACGGAGGATTTTCATCAAGGATTATGAAGATTCGAAATTGGTAACCGGCGGATCCTCCGCGCCCCGCTGATGAAAGCGAGCGGCGGCGGATCAAACGATTGTGCGGGGAAATCGCTGCCGGCTACCAAACCAAAGTCCGTATTTTAGCACCAAAACGGGTTAAATGTTTAGTTGAGACAGGTTACTTCGTAAAACCGACCGCCGTCCAGAACGCGCGGAGCCATTGTTAAAGTTTCCCGACACGCGGAGCTACCAGCTTTGCCCAGCGTCCGCTTCCGCACCCGAGGTCAAAACCTATGGCTCCATCAGGTAAGGATTTCCACGGAAAAATATTGAAATAGTTGTCAAACATCGTTTGCAACTCCTCTCCAGTAAGCGCCGATTGGTCAAAACGCGACCATTCGTCGCCAAATCCCGCAACAACCTCATTGTTAATATTTGGCGTCATTTACGAGTCAATAAATCGCTGGAACCACAGCTCAAGCATCATAAGCGTCCAGAGCTGAAAGCCGTGGTCTTTTTCACCGGCGGTATGTTCGTTGACATATCTCTCGAGAATTTCGGGCTTAACTATTCCCCGTTTCAAAGACTTTTCGGATAGCAAAACACCACGGACAAAGTCTTTCATTTCGCCCCGAAACCAACGTCCAACCGGCACACCGAAACCCATTTTCCGGCGATAAATCACCTCTTTTGGAACAAGCCGGGCGGCGACCGTTTTTAAAAGCGATTTCGTCTGAACTCCCTGCATTTTTAGACTCTCGGGCAGACTCGCCGCAAATTCGATCAAATTGTGGTCCAGAAACGGCGAACGAGCCTCGAGCGAATTTGCCATCGACGCAATATCGACTTTCACCAAAAGGTCATTTGGCAAATAAGTCATCTGATCGGTCAGAAGCGTAGCATCGAGCGTGCCCGTGCCGTTGGCGGCTGCAAACCAACGTTCTAAATAAGCTGATGCATTATTGCGACCGACTGACGCCTTGAAGTCAGATGTGTAAAGCTCGCCTTTTGCATCGCCGTTGAATGTGGACATCCAGCGAAAGTAACGCTCAGTTCGCGGCAGATTTGCGGCTTTTAGAAATCGTTTGGCGTCAAGAAACCGACTGCGTTTGAGTTCGGAAGTTGGCAGCAGGCCAACCGGAGCCTCTACAAAGATCTTTCTCAACGTGGCCGGCACGCGATTATAGGCCTCTGCGATCCGCATCGCTGTGTAACGTTCATACCCCGCAAAACTCTCATCGCCACCGTCTCCATTCAGAGCCACGGTCACGTGCCGCCTGGTCTCTTTCGCCACGTAGTATGTCGGAATCGCGCTTGAGTCCGCATACGGCTCGCCGTAGTGCTCGACCAGAGTCGGTATGACATCCAGAGCGTTTGGCCGGACTATAAACTCGTGGTACTCGGCACCCACGTGCTCCGCAACACGTTTGGCGTATTTTAATTCGCTAAAATCTTCTTCCTCAAACCCGATCGAGAAAGTTTTCACGGGCGTCGAACTCTCCTGCGCCATCAATGCGACCACCACGGACGAGTCGACGCCGCCAGAGAGAAACGCTCCCAGCGGCACCTCGGATATCATTCGCAGGCGCGTGGATTCGCGCAGGATGCGGGTTGTTTCAAGGATCGCTTCTTCTTCGCTGATCTTTATTTTTTTTGAAAAATCGGGCAGCCAATAGCGATGCGTTTCGATCTGCCCGTCTTTCCATTTTAGCCAGTGGCCGGGCTCAAGCTTTCTGATCTGCTTGAATGCGGTCTGCGGGGCCGGCACGCAGAGGTACGAGAGATAGCTGTCTATCGCGTCGTGATCGACCTCGCGGGTAATGGACGGATGTTCGAGCAAAGCTGTAAATTCCGAGCCGAAAATGAGGTCGCCGTTTTGCTGATGCGAGTAAAGCAGAGGCTTTTTGCCAACGCGGTCGCGGGCTAAAAAGAGCG
>DAIRVI010000072.1:0-13872 GCA_036802885.1 Pyrinomonadaceae bacterium | reverse complement strand
CGACCGGCAAACTTACCATTCCCATAAATCTGCAGCAGGAGCTGCTCGAAGCCGAAGGTGTGGTTTTTACTGAAAGAGGGAAGTGCGATCTTGGTGAATTTCGGTGGTTTCCTGAAGGTTCTGAGCCTGAAGACGGCGGCCAAATACAGCTGTTCAAAGACAATTTGCCCGCAGATAAACCCGCATCGCCCAGATAAACGTAATTCATTTTGCCTTTTTACTTTTACCTTTTGCCTTTGGTCTTAGCGTCCCCACTTCAACTTGTCGCGCAAAACATCAAAATAATTACGATTTGGCGGATGTACGAGATTAAATGTCGTCTCGCTTTTTCTAATTACGACACGATCGGCCGCTTTCATCGTATAGCCGGTTTGTCCGTCGAGGCTGAGTACGACGCCCTCGTTCTCATTCTCGAGCGTGAGTTCGATCTTGGCGGTATCCGGTACGACGATCGGCCGGTTTGTGAGCGTAAACGGGCAAATCGGCGTCAAAACGACTGCGTTCATCGATGGGTAAATGATTGGGCCGCCAGCCGACAAGTTATACGCGGTCGAGCCGGTCGGTGTTGATACGATCAGGCCATCTGCGCGAAACAGATTCACGAATAGTCCGTCGAGCTTTACGTCGATCGCGATTATTCGTGCCAGCGCGGCCTTATTGATCACAACATCGTTCAGGACACGACCCTCGGCGAGCTTTTCCTGGCCACGCCAATGTTCGGCGTCGAGCATTACACGCCGGTCAATCTCGAATTGGCCCGCAATGATCAGTTCAAGCGCGGGAAACATCTCCTCGATGCGAAAATCCGTCAGATATCCGAGGCTGCCGTAATTAATACCGAGCACGAGTACACCGGCCTCGCCGACCATGCGAGCCGTCGAGATCATTGTACCGTCGCCGCCGAGCACAACGATCAGGTCGGCGTTTAGAGACGGCATCCTGCCGGTGCGTGCCTCATCGGCCGAGACCGGTTCGCCTGCTTGCTTGATGCCGCGAGCGCTCAACCACGCCGAAAGCTCGGCGGCTGTCTCACGAGCCTCCGGGTGGCCCGGCTTGACGACGATGCCGACTGATTTTATATTTGTGCGTCCCATGTCCGGCAGATTATCTCGTTTATCATCATCGAATTAAAATGAAACTGCAAGTATTTATGGTTGCGGGGAAACTGACGTATTGGTTTTCGGCCACGTTTTTGCTAAGATTGCGGTTTGCTCTTAATGACACTCTTAGTTCGTATTCTAACTTAATAGGTATTTTTCGATGTTAAAGTTTTTCAATCGTCTCGAGAAGACCCGCAATTTTTTTATTCTTATCTTTGCCATTCTGATGGTCGGAAGTCTGGTGTTTTTCTACACGCCCCAGAGCAACACGAATTTGGCCAATCTCGCGCAGAGCCAGGAAACCGTGGCGTCAGTCTCGGGTCACAAGATCACGGTCGGTGAGTTGGTCAGGCAAAAAGAAAACTATAGCCAATTCAGTCGCGGACAAAACTTTCCGGCAAAAATGATGCTTGACGGGATGATCGGCAGCCGGATCGCACGTGTCGAAGCCGAGCGGTTAGGGCTGACGGCGAGCGACGCTGAGGTTGCGGCTCGGATTCGCGAGCAATTTAAGCCGGAAGACGGCAAGCCATTCGATCAGGAAATCTATGAACAGAACGTAACCGAACAATTTGGTAGCATCGCGGCCTATGAACAGAGCGTCCGTGACGACATTAGTTCTAGTAAGCTGGATGCGCTGCTGACCTCAGGCGTGACCGTTTCGGAAGACGAAGTTCTTAATGATTTTCAGCGGAAAAATACTAAGTTCGACCTTAGTTACGTCGCCGTTAGCAGCACTGAGCTTGCCAAAACGCTGGTTCCTACCGATGCGGAGTTGAGAGAATATTTCGAAAAGAATAAGCAGAGTTATTACATCAGCGTCCCTCAAAAAAAGATCAAGTACGTTTTTGTAAACACCGCGAAGATCGGCGAGAAACTACAGATCCCTGAGGCTGACCTTAGATCTGAGTACGACAACCTGCCGGCGGATAAAAAGATCGCGGGTGTATTGGGGCAGGAAATAGTTCTGCGTGTCGCAAAGCCCGAGTTCGACTCTCAGGTGCAGGCAAAAGCTTCGGAGCTTATCCAGCGCCTTAAAAAGGATGGCGGTGCAGTGTCGGAAGCCGCTTTTGGCGAGCTGGCAAAGGGACATTCGGAAAATCCGGCGTCGGCTCCGAGCGGAGGTAAGCTGAGCGGCCCGGTTAGAGAGAACCAGAATAAACCCGACGATCCTTTCCAGCAGCTTTTGAAAATGAAGCCGGGTGAGATTTCTGAGCCTATCAGCTATCAGAGCCGGTATTTTATATTGCGGCGTGGTGACGATGTCCCGAAAACTTACGAAATGGCTAAGAAAGAGCTCGAGGTCAGCCTTCGCAACCGCCGTGCGTACAGTGTCGCCGCTGAGCTTGCGCAGAAGGTCGTTGATTCACTAAAAGAAACAAAAGATCCTGGAAAAACCGCTCAGGCCTTTGCCGCGCAGGCAAATATGAGCGCGGCCGATATGGTTCGCGAGACGTCGTACGTCAAACCGGGCGACGACGTGCCGAACATAGGCGTCTCGCCGCAGTTTGAGGCTGGAATCGAACCGCTTGTGAACCAAAACGATGTTGGCGATAAAACGCCGATCCAAAATGGATTTGCGATACCGATGCTTGTTGATAAAAAAGAGCCGCGCGACGCCGAGTTTGACGAGGTGAAGGCTCAGATCGTCGATGTCGTTAAGCTTGAAAAGTCGCGCTCCCAGGTCGAGGAGATCGCAAAACAGATCGCGGGCGGCGCCGCGTCTGCTGGAGCGCTTGCCGCGGCCGCAACCTCAAAGGGTATGGCCGCGAAGGATCAAATGAACTTTATTCTCGGCTCACCGCTTGGCGAGGGCCCAACTGCTTCGACGAGCGAGGCCCTCGAAAACGCGGTCTATGCGATGAAGGCAGGTGATGTTACAAAGACCCCGCTCAAGGTTGGTGATAATTGGTATGTCGTCGGCGTGACGAAACGCGAGGACGCAAATACAACCGAATTTGCCACACAACGCAGCAGCCTGATGGAGCAAATGCTCTCGAAAAAGCGCGCGGCGGTTTTCACAGATTACCTGGCCGCCGTCAAGCAAAAAATGGAAGCCAATGGCGACATTAAAGTCTACAAAGAGGCACTTGAAAAAGTCGACGCTCCAATTCCCGGATTAACGTCGGACGAAGATATGGGAAATTGAAAACTGAAAATGAAGAATGGAAAATACAGGATCAAACGTCTGCATTTTCCATTCTCAATTATCCACTTTAACTCACTACCACCAGCCTAAAATTTTCCACCAGCCGAGTCCCACCGTCGACCAGATCACAATATTCAGCACCGATGCGATCAGCCCGATCGTCCACCACTGACTTTGTTTTACGTAACCGGTGCCGAAATAAACGGGTGCGGGCGTCGTCCCGTAATGTGTCAGGCCTGCGCTCAGGTTTGAGAAATACGTGAGTACAAGCACCGTCAATCCGGCCGGCGCGCCGACGGCGATCGTAACCGCAAGAAACGGGATGAACATCGCCGTCACGTGGGCCGTAATGCTGGCAAAGCCGTAATGAGCATAAAAGTAAACCAATGCCAGCACTATCAACGCCATCGGCCATGACCAGCCGTCGGTCGCACGCGCGACACTCTCAGCAAATAGCTGCGTAATGGTGGTTTTGCCTAGTTCGGTCGCCATCATTACAAGGCCGCCGTACCAGATAAATACTTCCCATGCCTGAGTCTCGTGCGTTACATCCCGCCATTCGAGCACTTGTGTTATCAAAAGGAAAGCAATGCCCAAAAGGGCGATAACCGTCGCGTCGATGCCGTGAAATCTCGACGTGATCCACAGGATAACGACCACCACAAAGACGACAAGCAATATCTTTTCGCTTCGTGCAAGGGGCCCGAGTTTGGTCAATTCATCACGGGCGAACTGGACAGCGTTCGGCGTTTCCTTGATCTCGGGCGGAAAGAACCGGTAGATCATCAGCGGAATTACTGTTAGAGAGACAATTGAAGGCACAATCGCCGAAATGAACCATATCGAGTAGTTCATATCGATGCCGGCATGTTCGCTCGCAAATCTCGCGATTATCAGATTTGAGGCTTGGCCGGTGAGAAACGTCGCGCAAAGGATGACCTCGCATTGATAGAGGAGGTTCATCAAGAACGTCCCAAGCTCTCCAGCCGTACCGTCGTCAGGGCGCGAATCGTATGTCTCCGAAACGCTGCGGGCAATTGGCAGAATGATGCCGCCCGATCTCGCTCCGGTCGACGGAACAAACGACGCGAGCATAAAATCAGTTATTACCAGCGAATATCCGAGGCCGAGTGTTTTCCGACCGATCAGGCGTACAAGCATTAAAGCGATGCGATGCCCGAGGCCCGTCTTTATCATCGCGCGCGAGATAAAAAATGCCGCCAGCACCAGCCAGACATATTTATCTGCATAACCGCTCAAGCTGGTTTCGATCTTCAGCGCCCCGAATATAGCTGTCGCGATGACGCCGATCAGCACCATCGCGCTGCCGGTCATAGGCTGGACGATCGAGCCGACAATGGTCGCGACAAAGATCGCGAGCAGCGTCCAAGCCTCGCGCGGCACGCCCTCTGGCGGCGAAATCATCGCGATAATGACGCCGCAGCCGAGTACGATCAGCCATTTTACGAGCTTACTATTCACAGATTAGGGCATAAAAATTTGCCACGGAGTTCACATAGATGTCAGAGCATTAATAACTCTGCAACCCCTGTGATCTCCGTGGCAAAATCAAAAATATTCCGCCTAAGTTACTTGCCGCCATGGAGCTCGGCATAATGGATAAAGAACCAGTATGTTATCCCCAGCCAGATCGCCAGATTGATCAAAGTGGCTATTAACCCCAAGTTCCTCGTTTTGTTACTGCGGGCTGCATTCCGGTCACCCTTACCATACATAAGTAGCAGGACAAGGACCCCTGTTACACCCCATGCAAACAAACGCACAGCCATCTCGATCCATACCAAATGCGAAACTTGCCAGATGGTTAATGCCATTGCCAAGCCGATTGCGATAGCAGCCGCAATCGGTGGCTTGTAGTTTGATTCGCCCTCGTCGCCCTCACGATTCTCGTCGATTCCGATCTTGCTATGGTTATAGCTGTATGCGAAGTAGATAACAAGTCCGATCGACATCCAGACGATCAGTCGGATCCAAGTATCGAGCGGCAAGCTATTCATCAAATATGCCGCAGACACAACCGTCGCGATTGGGATAAATGGCGAAAGAGGCACTCTAAACGGGCGATTTAATGCTGGATTTGACGAACGCAAAATGATAATGCCGACACCAACAATCACAAAAGCAAATAGCGTTCCGATACTCACCAGTTCGCCTAACAGACTAATCGGAACAAAGCCGGCGAGGATTGCCACGATGGTACCTGTGATGGCCGTTGTAATGTGCGGTGTCTGAAACTTTGGATGGATTTTCGCGGCCCATGCCGGCAGCAGGCCGTCCTTAGACATTGAATAAAACACACGAGGTTGGCCCATTGTCATCACGACCATTGTCGAACTGAGGCCGAGCACTGCACCAACCTTGATGATCGTCGGGAAGGCAAATAGGATCTTGCCCATCGTTGTACCCTCTGCCTGTTGTAGCGCAGCGTCGATCGCGACGGCGATAGGAGCGGCAGCGTTCGTCAAAAGCTTGTAATCGACAAGCCCAACCATAATCCCCGCGACGAGAATATAGAGAACGGTACAGATGGCTAAGCTCCCAAGAATTCCGATAGGCATATCACGCTGCGGATTCTTTGCTTCCTGCGAGGCGGTCGAAACTGCGTCAAAACCTATATACGCAAAGAAGATCACGGCGGCTCCGGTCACAACACCGCTAAAGCCATACGGCATAAACTCCGCACAGCCCGGGGCTCCAACCGTACAGCCGATGCCCATATTGTTTGTATTGACATATCCGACGCCCGCGACGATAAAGAGAACGACCACAAGCACTTTGATCATTACAATGATCGAGTTAAAGCTCGCCGATTCTTTAATTCCGCGAATGAGCAGCATCGTCACCGCGACGGCTATCAGTGCGGCCGGCAGGTTGAATACTCCGACCCCTATCACGGCTCCCGTGGCTGATTTGATCTCCATGCCCGGAGGCGCGGCAAGTGACAACGGGAAATTTATTCCGAGAGTATCTCTAAAAAGGCTAACGACGTAACCCGACCAGCCGACAGCGACGGTTGCGGCGCCAAATGCGTATTCGAGGATCAGATCCCAGCCTATGATCCAGGCGACAAATTCGCCAAGCGTTCCATAGCCATATGCATAAGCCGAGCCCGAGATCGGTACGCTGGCCGCAAACTCAGAATAGCAGAGAGCCGCAAATGCGCTGACTATGCCGGCCAGGATCATTGAGATAATTACGGCCGGACCGGCGTGTTTGCCGGCTGCTTGGCCTGTGAGGACAAAAATTCCAGTTCCGATGATTCCACCGATACCGAGCATTGTAAGATCAACGGCACTCAGTGTTTTTTTGAGTGTATGCGCGCCGGTTTCTTCGGCCTCGGCGATGATCTTAGAAATTGGTTTAGTCGCAAAAAGTGACATTGAAACCTCCTAGAGTTTTATTAACTAAGTTTGTTCGACGCCGGACCTGGCCGACGCCGCTTTCCAAATAAAATAAACCGGCACTCCCGTAAGAACGATGAGCAATCCGGGCCACGTCGCCGTCGTTTGATAAATAAACAGCACCACGAGAATGACCGACGCTCCGACAACGTATAGCGCAGGGACGATCGGGTAACCAAATGCCTTATACGGCCGTTCGGCATCAGGTTGTTTCACCCTCAACACAAAAATACCAATGATCGTCAGGATGTAAAAGATAAGCGCGGCCGAGATGACGTAGGTCAAAAGGTCGCCATAAAGATTGCCGTATGATATCTTGCCGTCGGCCGCTGTTTTTACAGTTCGGGGCAGAACGTAGAACGCCGACCAGATTCCCTGGATGACAAGGCCCCACGCCGGAACGTGAAATTTGTTTAATTCGCCGGACGATTTAAAAAATAAACCGTCCTTTGCCATCGCGTAGTATGCCCGCGCGCCTGCGAGGATAAGGCCGTTATTACATCCGAATGTAGAAACAATTATCGCGACGGCCATGATATATGTGCCTGCGTCACCAAAAATGACTCCTGCAGTTGCCGTCGCAACGCGGTCGTCGGCAACCTTTTGAATAGCCTCGAACTTCAACGTCACTAGATACGCGAGGTTGGCCAAAAGATACAGAGTAATTACTAGTCCCGTGCCGAGTGAGAGCGATAGCGGAATATTGCGTTTCGGATCCTTTACTTCACCCGCAGTAAATGTGATGTTGTTCCACGCGTCGGCGGAAAATAGCGAATTCGTCTGGGCGACACAGATACCGACAAACAAACCGAAGGCCACCGCGGCGGTTAGGCCCTCGCCGACTGGCTGCAAATTGCCTCTTATCGTCCAGAGATCGCCGAAATTCGCCGCGGCAATATCGCCATGCCATGCGAGGCCGACAATAATGCCAAGTACGATCAAGGCTATTAGCGAACCCGTTTTGGCAAATGTAAAGGTGTTTTGGACGAATTTGCCGAGCTTTAGTCCGCGTGTATTCATCCACGTCAACAACGCGATCATTACGATCCCAACGAACTGTGCTGTCGATAGCGAAAATGCATAACTCGATGAACCAACCCGGATGGGTTCAACAAGATAGTTTTCAACCGAGATCGCCGGGACCAGAACGCCAATAAACTTCGCAAATCCAACCGCGACCGCCGCTATAGTCGCTGTTTGAATTACCAGAAAAAGTGTCCAGCCGTAGAGAAAACCCCAAAACGGCGAGTAAGCCTCGCGCAGATAAACGTACTGGCCGCCGGCTTTTGGCATCATTGCGGCGAGTTCGCCGTAGCTGAGTGCGCCGATCATCGTCAGTAAACCGGTTAGGATCCAGACTACCAACAACCATCCGGGCGAACCAACTTGTCGTGAGATATCGGCGGAAACAATAAAAATGCCCGAGCCGATCATCGACCCTGCGACGATCATTGTCGAATCAAGCAGCCCGAGACCGCGGATAAAGCCTTCTCTAGTTTCTTGTTCCACTTCCGGCTCAGCTGCCATAGTTATTCCGTCGTAGAGAGTTGAAATGTCGTTGCCGTAAATTCCGGAGTGAAACCTGGCAATCGTAAATCTTAGTTTTTAAGACGTTGGCGAGATATTCGTAGGTGATATTATACTTTTATTCCAAAAACTGTCGAGTGTCTTTTTGCATTTTGACGTGATTTTGATGGATTTCGGGCAAAATATGGTCGATAAAGCACGAAAATTAGGTGATATGCCTGCGGACGAGTTTCGTAAATACGGTTATGAGGTCGTCGATTGGATCGCTAACTACTTTGAGCACATCGAAGATCTGCCGGTGCTTTCGCAGGTTGAGCCCGATTGGTTGAGAGATAATCTGCCTGTTTCCGCGCCCGAGCACGGGGAAGATTTTGGCGTGATACTTAGCGATGTGGATAAGTTAATTCTGCCTTCGGTCACGCACTGGAACCATCCGAATTTTCACGGGTTATTCTCAACCTCAACATCATCGGTTGGTGTATTTGGCGAGATGTTGACCGCAGCATTTGATATGAAGGCAATGCTCTGGCGCACATCGCCCGCCTCGACCGAGCTCGAGGACGTCGTGCTCGACTGGCTGCGGCAGATGATGGATCTGCCCGCGAATTTTGAAGGTATCATCTACGACACTGCGTCGGTTTCGACAATGCATGCGATCGCGGCCGCTCGTGAAAGGGCGAACTTACGCATCCGCGACGAGGGCATGAGCGGTCGCGACGACCTTCCGTTGATGCGTGTCTATGCGAGCGAACACGTTCATTCTTCGATAGATAAGGGTGTTGTCACGCTCGGCCTAGGTCTGCGATCTTTGCGTAAGATCGAGTGCAACGATCGGTTTGAAATGATTCCCAAGAAACTCGCCGAGGCAATCGAGCAAGATATCGCGGCTGGATACCTACCTATCTGCGTGATACCGACCGTCGGCACCACGTCGACCTCAAGCGTCGATCCTGTCGATGCGATCGCGGACATCTGCGAGAAATACGGCATCTGGCTGCACGTCGACGCGGCTTACGCAGGCTCGACGGCGATCGTTCCGGAATTTCGAAAATACTTTAAAGGTTGGGAACGCGCGGATTCGATCGTCACCAATCCGCACAAATGGCTCTTTACCCCCTTCGATCTCTCCGTGCTTTACTGCAAAGACCTGAGTATTTTAAAAGAAGCGTTCGCGCTTGTCCCTGAATATCTCAAAACGAGCGATTCCAAGGGTGTCAAAAACGGTATGGATTACGGCATTCAGCTCGGGCGCAGGTTTAGAGCGCTGAAGTTGTGGTTCGTCATCCGTTACTTTGGCCGCGAAGGCCTGATCGCCCGTCTCCGCGAACATTGCCGCCTCGCCCGACTTTTTGCATCGTGGGTCGAGGAAAGTGAAAACTGGGAGATGCTCGCCCCGGTGCCGTTCGCATTGGTCTGTTTCCGAGCTTGTCCCAACGGAATTGATGATCTGGATGCCCTGAACGAAAAGATCATGAATGATATCAATGCCTCGGGCGACGCTTACCTATCGCATACAAAACTGAACGGGAAATTCACACTGCGACTTTCGGTCGGGAGCATTCGCGTTGAGGAGCGGCATTTAATAAAAGTCTGGAAGTTGTTGAATGGCCGATTAAATTAGTTTCTGCTCAAAATATATGCGGTTTACAAAAGAAACAGTCATCGAAGCTACGCCCGAACGAGTCTTTGCATTTCACGAACTTCCGGACGCATTTGAACGCTTAATGCCGCCGTGGGAAGACGCAAAGATAATTCAGAAGGCCGATATTTCCGTCATTGGGTCGCGGGCGATCGTCGATACAAGGATATTTGGACTCATTACCTCGCGATGGGTGGCCGAGCACACGGTGTACGATCCGCCACGGATGTTCGAGGATATTCAGGTCTCGGGGCCTTTCAGCTCGTGGCGACACCGGCATATTGTCGAAGCGAACGGCGACGGCGCGGTCCTAAGAGATGAGATCGAGTATGAACCTCCTCTTTGGTTCCTTGGTGCTCTCGCCGCTCCTTTCGCAGTCGTGCCGAAACTCGAAAAGATGTTTACATATCGCCACGATGTGACTAAGAAATGGTGCGAGAGCGTGTCGGTTTAGCTAAATAATTCCGCGAACTGCCGCTTGGTCCCGCCGAAAAGAAAGTCGCTGATCCCGGCTGTCTCGTGCGAGAGATCATAACCGACGAGCTCGACATAAGCGCGGCCACCGACCTTATTTCCTTCGCGCATACCGGTGATCTTACACGCACCTTCCCAATAAACGATCATTGTCGTCCCGCGTGTGTCCAACTCCTGATCGGCGAGCAGTGGCTCGATCTCGATGTCGATACCGAGGCGTTCGACACGCAGCCGCCAACGGCTCGGATACTCAGCTTTTGTTTTTTCGCTCGTCCAGCTCGACAGAACATCGATCTCAAAATCCTTGCGCTCAAGGTAATCGCAGGTTCCATCCGCCCTGACGAAAGTTCCGGTCGCCTCGCCATTCATCGCGCCTAATTCGCCACGAAATTGATAGACCATCAACTCGGTTTCGTCGTCAAACTGTATGCTGAACCAATCCCAATTCCCCTGATCCCAGATGCCGAATTCGCGATCCATCCAGGCCGTGCCGGTAAAAGTCTCGATTCCTTCGGCCGTCGTCGTCTGTCCCGTGACATTCATTCGGGTAAACGAAAAGTGGTTAGACGCTCCATTTTTCTTGCGGCTGATTCCGTTACCGCCATCGCCATTGAGGACGAGCGGTTTCGTCGTTTCAAGCACCGCGTCAAACACAATGCCATCCGAAAGCGTAGCGTGCAGAATATGCTTGCCCGCGACCTCACGCAGCGACCAGTCACCGAGCCGCACGTCGCACGCGGTTGTGCTCATCGAAACCGGCACGTCGAACGGCTTGTTAAAGCTACGGATATGTTCATATTTGAACGTCTGTGCGTGGATATCCGAGATAGCAAAATGAGCAAAGTACATAGGGTTTGCAAGCACCGTCATCGGAACGACGCCCAGTCGGTCGAGATCCGTTCGGCGCTTAAAGAATACAAGCTCAAAACCAAACTCACGCCCGCTTGCGCTCTTGCAATGGCCGGTGTAGTACCACCATTCGGTCTGGACGTCCGGCTTTGCAAACAGATCGTCGGGCAGCTTTACTTTGCCGTCGGACGGAGGTCCGCTTAAGTCGCCAACCGGATTTCCAAAAAATTCGGCAATTCCGTCGAGAGCAGTAGCTGCAACGTATTCTATGGGTCGGACTATTTCTTCGTACATATTTTTCATTCTACAATTCGCCGGGGTCGCGGCATCGGTTTCAGCAATACCGTTCGCCAATAATAGATTTGACCATATTATGTGAAAATATTGGTATGCTCATTCACGTTGTCTGCTGGAAATACAGGCCTGAGATCACCATTTCGATGCGGGACGAGCACCGAAATAAACTAAAAGCGCTCGTTGGGGTGATTCCCGAGATCCTCGAATTTGACGTCGGCGAGGATATTCTGCACCTCGACCGCTCTTTTGACACGGGTCTCGTTGCAGGATTTGCTGATCGTGCGGCTCTCGATGCCTACACGGTTCACGCCGAGCATCAAAAGGTCGCTGCGTTCGGTAAAGAGATATCGGAGAAAGTAGTTTCGGTCGATTTCTACAGCGGTCGGTAATTTAGGGCTCGAAAAGCAAACGATTTAGTGGATGCAGACATCCAAAGAGAGCATATTTGATTGGAAATTATTTTGTTGGTTACAGAATGAAAAAGTTTATTACAAACGCTTTTAAGATAGCCGCCATAGCATCGTTGTTTTCGCTTTCGGCGGTTGCTCAACAAATCAAGCGAACGCCGTTTGACGTCACTAACTACATGATGGATATTTCGCTCGTACCGAGTGAACGAAAATTGAACGCAACCGTCGATGTCACATTCACGCCGCTCGAAGATACACGCTCGGTCTCATTTGAGTTGAACGGTTCGCTAAAGATCGACACGATCTCGCGCCTGAATAGAACGCCCGGTGGCGTTACATCGCCGCCATCGAGAACGCCTGTGCGGACGACCACTCCAAACCCGTCGTCAGGGACAAATGCCATAACGTTTGTCCAGGATCAATCGAACGCCAGCGATCTCGGACCACACGTTCGGATCGATCTCGGTGAAACGGTTTCGAAAGGTGTGCCGGTCGTGCTCCGCTTCAAATACAGCGGCATCCTCGACGGCCCGGCGGGTGGCCCATTACTGACCAAAAGACTTGCCTTCATCAGCGATAGTCAGGGCTATCTGATGTATGCGGCACGCTGGTTTCCGTTTCACGATTATGCCGCTGATCCGGCGACATCGGACATCAGCATTTCGCTCCCCTCAGGATTTCAAATAATTGGCAACAGCGACATTCCTGTCTCCGGCAGCGGAGGCAAATATCGGTTCGTACAGTCCACACCGGTGCTGCCGGGTAATTTTGCGTATGGAAAATATGCGGTAAAGACGATGCGGGTCGCTGATCAGGAGCTGCAGTTTTACGCGAAACCGGGCAGCGACGTTCTCGTAGCCAACTACGGCGAGACTTTGGGAAAAGCACTCGATTATTACTCAAAGCGTTTTGGTGCCGCCGCCTATGGCAAAAAACTGGCAGTCGTGCAGATCGACGACGAGAGTCTTGATTTCTATTCCTCACAAGGGATGCTCTTTATCGCCAACCGCCAGTTCGAAGAGGCCCGCGATGTGACCATCGATCGGCTCCAGCGTGAGGCCGCATATCAATGGTGGGGCCTGACCGTCGGGTTGAATTCGTTCGATGATGCGTGGCTCTCGCAGGGACTCGCGGAATTTAGCGCGTTCTCGCTTCGGGAAACCGAGCTCGACGGCGCAAAGCTCGATGCGCTTCGCCGCGAGCTGCTTGAGAAATCACTCACTTTTGAGCAAACCGCTTCGTTGCTGCGTGCTCCGTCGAACCTCGATGATCAGAGTATCGGATATCAATACATTATGTACGCTAAGGGCGCATTTGTTTTCAAACTTCTGCGTGACACCCTCGGTGCACTAAAATTTGAACAATTATTGCGTACCTACCTTCAGGAATTTCGCGGCAAACGTTCGTCGATCGATGATTTTGAAAAACTCACGTCCCGCATCGCCGGCGAGAATATGCGTTACTTCTTTGCCCGTTGGGTCGAGAGCACAGGCGTTCCGGAATTTTCGAGTGACTATTTGATATTGCGAACGCGGGGCGGTAAGTTTGTCGCACGCGGCACGGTCAAAGAAAATTACGACAACCTTCGCCTGCCGGTTGAGGTCCAGCTTCGTTCCGAGGGCGAGCAAGGCCTTAAGACCGTAACGCTTCAGATGGATGATGCGAGCGCCGATTTTAATATCGAATCGACCGGCAAACCGATCTCGGTCGTGATCGATCCGAGTTACAAGCTGCTCCGCATCTCGCCCGACCTTCGCATTTCGTCGATAGCCCGTCGCGGCATCGAGCAATTCAAAGAGGGTAATTACGTTGAGGCTCAAGCCCAGTTCGAAGCCGCGCTAAAGCTCGACCGTTCGAATTCGTGGATCTACTATCACCTCGGTTTGCTCTTTCTCGAACAGCGCAACTTTGACCTCGCGATCGACAATTTCAAGGCCGCGCTTACGGGCAATCTGAATCCCGTCTGGCTCTCGGTCTGGTCAAATATCAAGATGGGCAACGCCTA
>DAIRVI010000071.1:0-14065 GCA_036802885.1 Pyrinomonadaceae bacterium | reverse complement strand
TTCGTATACAGCAATTCGGATCGAACGGCGACGTACCTGCGTCTGAGGATTACGACGGTGACAACATTTCGGACATCGGCGTTTTCCGCCCCTCAACCAATGCCTGGTATTATTACCGCAGCAGCGATAATACTTTTGCGGTCTTTGGATTTGGTTCAGATGGCGATATCCCTGCACAGGGCGATTACGACGGCGATGCAAAGGCCGATCTTGCGATTTTCAGACCGTCGACCGGAACATGGTGGATCCGGAGGACGACGAACCCAAATAGTTTTCTAGCGGTTCAGTTTGGACTTGCCGGCGATCGGCCGACGCCCGGCGATTTTGACGGCGATGGGAAGTATGACATCTCGGTTTGGCGAGATACGGACGGCGTGTGGTATCGGCTCAATAGCATAAACGGTTCATTTAACGCTGTCGCATTCGGGCTCTCCGGTGACATGCCGGGTCAGGGCGATTATGATGGCGATGGTAAAGCTGATCAGGCTGTGTTTCGACCGTCATCCGGAGTTTGGTATCTACTGAGAAGTACGAGCGGATTTGCGGCTTCGCAGTGGGGATTAAACGGCGACGTGCCGACAGCGGGTGATTTCGATGGTGACGGGAGAGATGACATCGCGATCTTCCGGCCCTCCAGCGGCGTTTGGTACGCGGCACAAAGCACGAGCGGTGTAATGATCAGACAATTCGGACTGAACGGCGACCTTGCGGCACCAGCCTACGATGTTCCTTAGTTCGGGGGGCTTAATGCATAACGGCGCGAGCAAGGGTAAAAATACTAACTCTGGTCGCGCCGTTTTTCTTTAGTATTTTCGCACATGCCGAAGCTGTCGCTCCGGACGTGAAGACATCGTCCACGAGCAGAATACTTTTACCGCTAATCAGTCGCGGCCGCACAACCTCAAACGCATTTTTCACAGTCATTTCTCTGGCTTTTTTGTCCATGCCCATTCGATGAATTGGAGTATGAACGTTACGCGTCAAGCTTGACACGTCAACCGGAATACCCGTTATTCGCGCAAGAAGATCGGTAATGACTTCAGCCTGATTGAATCCGCGTTCGAGCTTTCTCTGTTTTGCCAAAGGGATGGGAATGAGCAAATCTGCGCTGGTTAGATCCTCTCGCTCGAAAGAAGTAAGTAGGACGGTCTTTAGTCGTTGTGCTAGGAAAGGTGTGATCTTTAGATTAATAACCGCCGACGCGAGAGCTTTTTCGTAAACGCCCACTGCGACCGCCTTGTCATAGAAATGATCGTCGCATTTGTGACAGTAAACTGGTACGGGAGCCGCACTTTCGCCAAAGAATGCTCCGCATTTATTGCAAAGCATTTCCGATTTGTTGAATAGTCGAGTCGCGGCCCAGCATGCGGAACAGGCAATGCCGTCGTCATGGGATTCCACCAGTGAGCGGCAAACTCGACACTCCTGCGGGTAGATTATCGAAAGTAGGGAGTCTTGCAGCGCCTTGAACATATGTCAAAGCTTATTCTTCGTCGAGCATTCCTTGTTCGAGCAATTCCTGGCAATCAAGGCAATAGCGGGCCCACGGAAGGGCGGCAAGGCGTTTGGCGTTGATCTCCTTCTCGCAGTTCTGACAGTCGCCGTATTCATTGTCGTCGATCCGCATAAGTGCCTGATCGATCAACGCTAGCTGCTTGCTTTCATTTTCAGAGACCGCCAGCATAACATTTTTGGAGTAGTTTTTGACGGCCAAATCTACCGGATCAGGTGTTTCGGAATCGTCAATAGACAGGTCATTGCCCTTAAGTTTTTGTATTAGAAGCTCTCGTTCGTTTAGCAGCTTTTCTTTTATTTCTTTCAAACTCGATTTATTCATTTTTGGTACGGAAAGCCCTTAAGTATTGTATATGCCCGATATAGTTGCTCAAGTAATACGACACGAGCCATCTCATGCGTAAAAGTCAGAAACGATAAGGATAACCTAAAGTTGGCTCGGGTCGCAACTTCAGGCGATACACCTTCCGCGCCACCGATCACAAATGATACCTCTTTGGTTCCGCGGTTCTGCCACTTTTCAATTTCGTTCGCCAGTTCCGGCGACGAAATACTCTTACCGGTGACATCGAGCAGACAGACAAAGGATGTTTGATTCAGTTTTCCTACAATGCGTTTGCCCTCCGTTTCTTTTGATTCGTGCGGTGCAGAGTCTTTGATCTCAACGGTCTCACACCGTACAAAATGCGAAAGACGCTGCAGATACTCGTCTTGCAGCGCCCGGTAATTTTTATCTCTGGTCTTTCCGATCCAGATAAAGCGGAATTTCATTGAACACGCAACGGACTAAATAACCTCGGGAATCTCAACGCGTCGAGCATCACGCCATAATCGAGCAAGATCGTAAAACTCACGCGCTTCGCTGTTAAAGATATGGGCGATAAAATCGCCGTAATCCAGCAGTACCCAGTCGGCGGAACTGTAGCCTTCGATGCGGACAGGGCGGCGCTGTAATTGTTTTTTGAGTTGCTCATTAATCTCGTCGGCGATTGCCTGTACCTGACGCTGATTCGCTCCCGTCGCGATTATGAAGAACTCTGTGAAGCTCGCGATATTGCGCAGATCGAGGGCGATCATATCAAACGCTTTCTTATCATCGGCGCATTTAATGGCGAGTCGTACTTCCGGATCTAATTCTGCGAAGGGCGTGGGTGTCTCGGCGATCTCTATTTTGACCGCTTCACGTTGGAGCGATCGTTCCTGTGTTTCTTCCATTAGCTATAAATCTGATATTTTTCGATGTAATTTGCAACCTCAGCCGGAACATCACCACGCCAAGACACGTCATTTTCGCGTATCTTATGGCGAATCTCAGTGGCCGAAATATCCAGATTCACAGAATCGGTGAGGTAAATTGATTTTGTTCGGCTGGGTGCCGTTTGCTCTACAAGAGATTGGACATCGGCCGTTGATTTTCCCCTCAAATCGATGATTCGCTCTTGAATCTCTGCGGTCACGTGCGAAAAGCCTATCTCGATACCTGGCCTTGTGACGACAATGTGATCGGATAAAGAAAGAACCGTTTCCCATTCGCGCCACATCGTAATTTCCATCCACGAATCCGCACCCATTACAAAAAAGATCTTGGTGTCCTGCTGCTCGGCATTTAGTCGAGTAAGGGTTTCGACCGAATATGGCCGCTCGGGCATTTCGATCTCCATTTTGGAGACACTGATGCTGGGCTCGTTTTCCGTGATAAGGCACAGCATCGCAAATCGATCGTAGGCCGACGTTGGCTTTTTACGGCTCTTGTGCGGAGCGTGGAAAGCGGGCACGAAGACAAATTCGTCCAGCTCGAATTGCTCAAGTAAAGCGTGGGCAATCGCAAGATGCCCGCGATGAGCCGGGTCAAAACTGCCGCCATAAAATGCAATTCTCTTCATTTAGGATTATTCACCACAGAGCCACCGAGTGCACAGAGGTGAGAATACGTGGATCAGGCAATTGCAGTTTTCTCTGTGACCTCTGTGTTCTCTGTGGTGAATTCTTTACCAGTGCTTGGGAGGTCAGTTAACGCCTCGGACATAGCGCTTACGACTTCTCTGACTCCTGTATTTGTGACCGCCGAGATCGCAAAGAAAGGCTTTTTGTCTTTTTTTGCCCGTTTTCTTATTTTCTCCAGGCGTTCGGGATCGTCCAATGCATCGATCTTCGTCGCGACGACGATCTGCGGCCTGACACCCAGATTGGCGTCGTAATTCGCCAGCTCGCGGTTGATGATCTCATAGTCGGACACCGGATCGCGGCCCGACAGCGACGACACATCGACAAGATGAAGTATTAGTTTTGTCCGCTCGACATGGCGCAAAAAGCGATCTCCGAGACCAGCTCCGTCCGATGCACCCTCGATGAGGCCGGGTATATCCGCGACGACGAACGTGCGAAAATCGCCCATATCGACTACGCCGAGATTTGGTTCGAGCGTTGTGAAAGGGTAATCTGCGATCTTTGGTTTTGCGGCGGAAATGACCGAGATCAAAGTCGATTTTCCTGCGTTCGGAAAACCTACCAGCCCGACATCGGCAATTAGCTTTAACTCCAGCTGCAGCTCTTTCTCACCGCCCGGCCGTCCGGTGTAGTGATATTTTGGAGCTCGACGGGTCGGGGTCGCAAAATGCGCATTGCCCCAACCGCCTTTTCCACCCTTTGCTGCGAGATACCGCTGTCCCGCTTCGGTAAAATCGAAAAGCAGTTCATTTGTCTCGGGGTCAAAAACCTGCGTTCCGACGGGTACCCTGACGATCACATCTTCGCCGTCTTTACCCGAGCGGTTCGATCCCTCGCCATGCCGGCCCCGTTCCGCTTTGTGCTCCGGATTGTAACGAAGATGGAGTAGAGTATTGAGTCCCTCGGTGGCCTCCATCCAAACACTGCCGCCGATGCCGCCGTCGCCGCCCGACGGGCCGCCGCGCGGCACGAATTTCTCACGCCGGAACGCGGTCACGCCGTCACCGCCGTTGCCTGCCTTTACCCTTATTTTTACTCGGTCGAGGAACATAATCGAATCTTGATTCTAGATTTTGAGTTATGGATTAGCAAACAGGCTGGCAAATCAAAAAAACAAAAGCGTCGCTTTGATTGCTCAAAACAACGCTTTTGTATTCCTTTTCGTCCACCGAAGTGATCTAAAAGGTTGGCGGCTCTCGCATGTACACGTTTGAACCGCCGATTTTGTATTCCGAAGTTTCTCCTGCGGAGGATCGTCCCCGGTCAGCACCCATCCTGTTTGCACATTCTGTTGTACCCGAAAGTACGGTGCCGTTAGGTCTTTTTTTGGTGGCTTTTCCTCCACCGCCGGTTACGTTCCCGGCAACGAGGCCCAACGTCTTGCAACGTGAGCGACATAGCACCCGTTTGGCTGATCATTTCCAGCGGGCGTTGTCCGTTTTTATCCGAACAACTCAGGTTAGCCTTGCGGCTGACCTCAGCAAGCCTTTCGGCTTCGGCTCCTGGCGTCCATGACAGTGGCTTTCCGCTCCTTCTGTCCGCGAACGGTGTGTCACCACCTCCGTTCCACCTCCTGGTGCCGGTCAAAATGCCCGTAAGCAATCTCGACTATGAAGCTAGCATACACCCGTTATTTTCAATGTCAAGTAGAAAATACTTTAACTATCGCCCTTATTTTACGGGCACTCTGTGGATATTCTGTGGATAACTTACCGACCAGCCTGTGGATAAAAATGTGGGAAATTCGGCAAGTGTCTTGGTGTCAAGACTTGCGGGTTGAGGCTTAGCGAGATGGCGTTCCGGGTAATACAAAAACGCGGATCAAAAATAAATGAAAAAATATTTTAAATAAAAAAGAAAAGTACTTTTTGACCTGAACCGCACCCATTTTTTCATCTACGGTTGTATTTTCTCGAATTGAAATATTGTATTATTTACGTCGAATTGAGATCAAAAATTTAAGCGAGGGATTTATAAACGACTATGAACCGATCATTTGTAACGATTTGCTTATTAATGTTGACGTTGACCAGCCATTACGTTTACGGACAATCAGGTCGACAGGGTATTGTTGACGATGGATTCACGTGGTTCGAGGCGGTGAATGGTGAAGCTCTCGGCGGAAATAATATTCCATACAGTACCGGATGGTATCTAAAAACAAATTTAAAGGTACTTGGCGAATACCCTAATCGAAGCGCATTTAAGGTCGTCGTTTCAAAGGCCGGAAAACCGATTGCGACGACACGATGTGAAACCGGCCGGTACAGCAACACGACGGGGGCACTCGACGAGAGTTACATGGGCACCGTCGAATGCCTACGAAAGGACACGGCGACGAAAGAGATCGGCGTTTTTGAAGTGCTTGTCTACACCGTTGACGGGATGACGGACGAGGAAAAGCTCCTACGCACGTATAAGATCGATGTCAAAACTGTAAACCGCGTCAGGTCGGGACAGGAGGCCGGGCTCGCGCCACCGCAGTATTACATAAACCGTCATAACGAAGCTCCGGTAAGCTGGGTGCACCTGCGTCCGCGTGAGTATACGGGGTATCTGGCACGCGACAGTCGTCCGGAACGATTAGGGGCAAATCACGTCGAATTTTACTTTAGCCTTTCGCCGTCGGAGATCGGGAAGAATTTGCCGCATGGCTATATGCGCTGCGCGGTAAATGGCAAGCGGCTCGCAATGCCCGGGCCCGACGGTTTTGCGGATCAGGCGATCAGCTCGCGCGAGACGTTTTACACCGTGATTCATCAAGATCGCATAGCTCCCAAATATCAGCGCGGAACCGAGTACCAAGACGAGATAGGTTTTCATATGGTGCGCCTGCTCGCTCCGTTGACTTGGGGCGAAAAGCGTAATCGTTGGGAGAATCGTCTTGCACTCGACGATCTCCCCGGAAACTGGGAATGCAGTTTGATGAATAACGGTGAAATTTGGCGGACATGGAGCTTTGTCGTCGCAAATGGAAAGCCCCAAATGCACCCGGAACAGAATGGCAACATCAACCTTGGTTACAATTCATACCTGATCGATATGGATATCCCTGCCGGCGGCAGTGCGTTGGACAAAAGATTAGCGGGGCCTTCGACGGGGCTTTTCTATGGCCTGCTGTGGACCTCAGCGGCAGGAAAGGCGATGGCCGCAAAAGTGCCAAAGCTAGGGAATCAGTTCCCGGTTCCGTCTAATTCGCCAAATGCTGTCCAGCAGTGGTGGGAGAAGTAATTCTTAGTTCTCCGCGTCCGCAATCTGCCGAACAGCCGCTTTAAAGCTAGGTGGATCTATCGCTGGGTATTTGTAAAGCTGCGGCTCGATCTCAAGGAACAACGCCAGTAATTTCTGACGATCCACAAGGCCGTTTTGAAGCAGAGACTCGACATCACGCTGGTCTTGATCGTGGCCACGCTCGATCTTTGAAAGGGCTTGAGAATATGGGTCGTAGTGAAAAAAACTAACGCTTCCTTCGCGTCCGATAAATTGACAGCGGCCCTGCCAACCCGGAAGTTCGGGGATAAAGTCCGACGGGGCGGCTAGTTCTATATTTAACTGAAGTTGCTCTTTGATCTCAGATATTGCCCGATAAAGCTCGTCCGGCTCAGGTTCAAATCGAAGGTCGATATCTAAGGTGGTGTCCCGCCAACCGTTCAACACCGCGGTCGAGCCGCCGGTAAAATAGACGCGAACTTCGGTGCGGGTACGCCGCCCGAAAAGGCGCATAAATTCGACTATTTTTTCTTTGCTCGCTAGATCGCGCATTCGGCCGCCCTTTCATAGCTTACTAATCTGCGGATCAGCGCGTTATATCGCGAATGGGCTGAGTCAGGATCGTCCGTCTTGAGCAGTTCATAAAGCCGATGCTCAGGAGATGAGAATGTCATTGCCGTGATCACGAGGCCAGAGCGTCTGAGTCGTGGAGCTCCAATGGACACCAGAAGAGAAGGTATGGTCTCCAACCCCGCAGAGAGGTCGGCGACACCTAGAGTGATAATGTCCTCGCCCGGTTTCATCATTCGTAATCTTAACCGATTCTCCAATGAAAAAACACACGCCATGTGGCGTGTGCTTTTTTTATTCTTAAGTTGTTTTACGCCACCCGCTGACGCAGGCGATAGTGACATGGGCTACGCAGCTGCGTCTGCGACGACTTTTGGAGCCAACTCAGGAGCACCAGCGGCATAAACACTGATGAATTTACCTTTCTGGCCCTTGTTTTCAAATTTTACAAAGCCCTCGATAAGGGCAAAGAGCGTGTCGTCTTTGCCGCGGCCGACGTTGTTGCCCGGCTTCCACTTGGTGCCGCGTTGACGCGCGATGATGTTGCCGCCGAGAACGTGCTCGCCGCCAAATTTCTTTAGACCGAGCCGCTGTGCATTTGAGTCGCGGCCGTTTCTGGATGAACCTACACCTTTTTTATGTGCCATTATTTTTAGTGGCGAGTGATGAGTGATGAGTGATGAGATAAGAATTTCTTTCTCGTCACTTGTCCCTCGTCCCTCGGCTTAGATCTTTTCTATCTTAATTTCCGTAAAACCCTGACGGTGGCCTTGTTTCCGTTTGTATTGTTTGCGGCGTTTCTTTTTGAAAACGATGATCTTATCCGCTTTGCCGTGGCCGACGATCGTCGCGCCCACCGTGGCACCGCCTCCGATCTTGGCGTCCTTGCCTACGCCAACCAGCAGAGCATCCATCGAAACTTTCTTGCCTTCCTTCTCGTCGATCTTAGGCACGCGCAGCGTCTGTCCGCTCTCAACCGCAAACTGCTTACCGCCCGTCTTAATAATTGCGTAACTCATTATTGTGTCAGCTCCCGTCGATTGCAAAGAATCTTCGCCAATCGAAAAACTCAAATTATACGGAAAATCGCAAAGAAGGTCAATTATGCGGAGGGATTATTAAGACGCGAATTCAATTACGCAACGGAAGGGTCTTTTACGATAGCAATAAAGGGCAGGTTGCGGTATCGTCCGGCGGCGTCGAGACCGTAGCCGACTACGAATTTGTTGGGCACGACAAAACCTGTGTAGTCGATCTTTAGTTCGGTTTTTATGCGCGGTTCAGGCTTATCGAGAAAGCTGGAGAGCTTTATTGAGTTTGCTCCGCGTGAGCCGAGAATGTCCAAAAGCCGCGAAAGCGTCAATCCCGTATCGATAATATCCTCGACGACAAGCACATCTTTGCCTCGGATCGAGTTGCTGAGGTCCTTTAGAATTTCCACATCGCCGGTCGATTGAGTGCCGTCCTTATAGCTCGAAACTGACATAAAATCGATCGTGAGTTTAAGATCAATTGCTCGCATCAGATCCGCGAGAAACACACAGGAACCTTTTAAAACGCTAACTAAAACGAGGTCCCGACCCGCATAGTCACGCGAGATCTGTTGGCCCAATTCGCGGATGCGATCCTGGATCTGCTGTTCGGAATACAGGATTTCGAGATTTGAATTGGTAAATTCGGTAGTTGCGGTTTGCGTAGTTTCAGCTCCCATTTTTTCCTCACAGTTTGAAAGAATCGGTATTTAGAAATACTATTCAAACGTAGGTTAACTTTCAAGGTGAGACTTGGGAAATGACTCGAGTTGAGCGTAACGCCCTTGCTAACGCCGCAGGCCTCTGCAATATATGGCTGACGAAAATAAAGAAACCCGCGACCGCGTCCGCGCTTTGGTTCGGGAAGTTCTGGCGACTGTGCCGACCGAAGTTGACGCCGCTCCCGCACGCGAGGCCGTGGCCGATCGAGCTCCCGAACACGTCGTCGTCAATTCGCTACAGGAAAAGCTAGGGCGCGAGTGGGACCGGGACGAGTCGGCAAAGTCATTGATTACTGAGGACGACCTGCGCGGGCTAGAACCGGGGTCGCGTCTGCGTGTGGCTCAAAATGTAAAATTCACTTCGCTCGCTCAGGACATTGTAAACGAACGAAAAATCGAGTTGATCCGCAAGCAATCGCGGCAAAATACGACGAAGGTGCGATCGGTTGCGATAGGAGCGGATCACGGCGGCTTTAAGATGAAGGAGCAACTTAAGGATTTCCTGACGGATTTCGGATTGCAAGTGCGTGATTTTGGAACTGAGAGTGATGACGCAGTTGATTATCCAGATTTTGCGCACGCTGTTGCCAAATCGGTTAGTGGCAATCAGGTTGATATTGGGATCATCATCGATGGCGCGGGGATCGGCAGCGCAATGACCGCCAACAAAGTTCCGAACGTCCGGGCCGCAGCTTGTTATTCAACGACGCTCGCTAAAAACTCTCGGGAGCATAACGGCGCGAATGTACTGACGCTCGGAGCCGGGCAAAACACATTTGAGGAAATCAACCAAATCGTCGAGGCGTTTATCTCGACCGACATTACTGAGGAACGGCACCAGAAACGCGTCTCGAAGATCGATAATATCGAAAAGCAATATCGAAGGTGATAAAATAGAGTTTGAATGCAGCAGAATGGCAATTACGACCAACTGATCGACCAGATCACCGACATGGTGCTGGCAAAACTCGGCGGCGAGGAATATTGTCCGACGTTTTGTCACGCGGACGTTCAGCGCATCGTTGATGCAGGTGCCGAGCGTATCGGCATCGTGCTCGGCGAAACCGCGACGGCTCACGACTGGGCGAGCCTGATCGATCACACGCTGTTAAAACCGGAAGCGGCGGAATCGGATATTAAAAAACTCTGTGAGGAAGCTGCGCAGTTCGGCTTCGCCTCAGTTTGCGTCAATCCGGGCTGGGTAAAGAAGGCGGCTGAGTTTCTAAAAGATTCGGGCGTGCCGGTTTGTACGGTGATCGGATTTCCGCTCGGAGCGACGCTGCCCGACGTGAAGGCCTATGAGGTGAGACGTTCGATATTTAACGGTGCCCGCGAGGTCGATATGGTTATTAACATCGGAGCGCTCAAATCCGGCGACGACTGTTTGGTCGAGGACGACATTCGCGCCGTAGTCGAGGCGGCTCACGAAAATCACATCCTTTGCAAAGTTATTATCGAGACCGCACTTCTCACCGACGAAGAAAAAGTTCGAGCTTGCCTCGCAGCAAAAAATGCCGGCGCGGATTTCGTTAAAACCTCTACCGGTTTTGCCAAAGGCGGCGCAACTGCCAATGATGTCGCCCTGATGCGGCACACGGTCGGCAGTGCGTTGGGCGTGAAAGCTTCGGGCGGCGTGAAAGGAATTGAGGACGCGAGAGCGATGTTCGAGGCCGGAGCGACACGTATCGGGGCGTCCGTTGGCGTAAAGATCGCTCAGGAAGCCGAGGGAATCAAATCAACGATAGTCGCCGGAAATTATTAAGTATGGAGTCTCGCCCTTAGGCGGCTTTTTTTTGGTAATTGAGAAGGCCGCTTAAAGGCGGGACTCCTAACGCTTGTCAAAAGTTTTCCGGAAATCTATGCCGTCCATAGATATGGTTTTACACATCTCATAGAGGCGCGAACGAACTCGGACGCCGATGCGATCTTCTAACGTTTCCTCACGATCGTTGGGCCGTTCGTCCAAATAATTGGTTGTAAATACAGTAAATTTCTTTTCGTTATACCTAGTATTTATTACGTGCGCCATTGTGTCGCGGACCCAATCGGTCGGTTTTGAGGCTCCAAGCTCATCCAAAACCAGTACGTCGGCGCTGAGAATCGGTGCCAGCACCCTGAGTTCGGATGATTGGGTATTCGCGTTATACGAGTCTTGAATTTCTTTTAGCAGCGAACCAAATTCGCAGAAAAGACATGAAAATCCCCGTTCGGTCAAACCTTTGAGGATCGAGACGGCTAAATGCGTTTTTCCCACGCCGACGCTGCCCATAAACATAAGGCCTCGATCAACGGCTGGGTATTCCATTGCAAAATTCATCGCACTTTTCAGTGCAATTTTCTGTGAATCATTCTGTGGTTTAAAGTTGCCAAAATGAAATCCATCATAGCGCTTCGGCAACCTGACGCCTTCAAACTGGCCGTGCCGCGACCGAAGCTTGCGGCACGAACATATTCGCGCACCTTTGCCGGGAACAAGCTCCATACCGGTACCAAAGCATTTTTGGCATTCGTCCGTGGCTTCGCCGAGACGATCCGTGTCCTCAGCATCTACCGTTTTTGGCACGGCCTTCAGATTGTGGTTCTTGGCTTTTTCCTGTGACATCTTATTACGTGGGGCGTTCGGTGTAATGGATTATAGCACTCACGATTTGGATTTCAAGGCGAGCGCCCCGCGGCCGCTCCGGTTGTGATATATTGTCTTTGGATACAGCATTTATGAGTATTTTTCGCAGTCTATTGATAAGATTCGGTTTGGCCGATCTCACCGCCGAACGGACGCCGATATGCGTGATGCTGCTCGACGACGACCAACGGCGCCACAGATGGTTCAATAAAAGGTTTGACGGCGACGATCTGCATATCGCCGAAACTGTTGAGGAAGCAAAGGCACTTCTTGGCGAACACAATTACGACGCGATCTTTCTGGATCACGACCTTCTGCCCCACCACTACGAATCGAACGATCACGGGGATTTTGCAAACACAGGTTTTGCCATCGCCGAGTGGCTAAACGAACGAGCTGATCTACAGCGTGCCGCGACGATCATTGTACATACCCGCAACGCTGACGCCGCGATCCCAATGGTCCAAAAGCTGCGCGAGTCCGGCCGCAGTGTCGAATACTGCGCCTTTCCGATGCTGGATCTCAAGATAAAGAATTACTGGAAACGGTAGCGGCCTGGCATTGCGACCGAAGCTTTAACTTAGCCCTTACTCATCTGATTTCAGATATTTACGGCCGCGGAGCTTCTCCGGCATCAAGTCTCCCTCGGCATCGTTGCCCTCGTCCTTGCCATAGCCGAGATCTTTCATCAGTTTTGTCGGTGCGTTTCGAATTTTCATCGGAACCGGCAGATTGCCGTACTTTTTCGCATCGTCCATAGCTGCTCCGATCGCGTTGGTCGCCGAACGGTCTTTGGCGGCATTTGCTAAGTAAGCGACACCGTGGGCAAGGTTTAAGGCACACTCAGGCATACCTATGGTCTCGACGGCGCGAAAGACGGCGTTCGCGACGACCAGTGCGGTCGGCTGCGCGAGGCCGATGTCTTCGGAAGCGAAAATTACCATCCGCCGGGCAATGAATTTAGGATCTTCACCCGATTCGATCATGCGTGCGAGATAATACATCGCCGCGTCGGGCTTGCTCGCGCGCATCGATTTGATAAACGCCGAGATGACGTTGTAGTGTTCCTCGCCCTTTTTGTCGTATCGGAGAAACTTGGATTGCAGCGTTTCTATTAGCGTCTCGAGCGTGACTTTGTCATATAGCCGCGACGTATTTTCGATCATCGTAATGGCCTGCCGGGCGTCGCCGTTCGCCATCTCGACAAGCCAGTCTTTGGCAGTTGCGTCGAGCTCAAAACCCGTTCGGTCGATGATCGCGGCCATATCCGCATCGGACAGTTCCTCGAGCACGAACACGCGCATCCGCGAAAGCAGTGCGGGAATAATCTCAAAGCTCGGATTCTCTGTCGTCGCGCCGATCAAAACAAGTTCGCCGTTTTCGACAAACGGCAGCAAAAAATCTTGCTGTGCCTTATTAAAACGATGGATCTCGTCCAGAAACAGAACACGCGGCCGACTGTCAATCGACGGCGTTTTGACGATCCGGCGTATGTCCTCCTTCCCGGCCGAAACTGCCGAAAGCTCGTAAAACTCAGCGTTTATCGCGTTTGCATAAATTCTGGCAAGCGTGGTTTTGCCGGTACCCGGCGTGCCCCAGAGAGCGAAAGAGAAAATATGTCCTTGCTCGATCGCGAGTCGCAGCGGTTTACCCGCGCCAACGAGATGCGTCTGTCCGGCGAATTCATCTAGGCTCTGCGGCCTGATCCGATTGGCAAGCGGCTCCATATTCTGTGTGACGCCATTATAACGCACAAAGAAAAAAGCGACCCGACGGCGAGTCGCCTTTCGCAAAAAATGGTGGCCAGAGACGGCATCAAATCGAGGCTTTCTGAAAAAGACGGGCTCGCTGTGAAATAGTTCGCGCGCGGATCGAAAAAACGCGAAATTATCCGCGATACCTATGCGACCTTAGCGAATAATCTACAGCTCAAGACCAATGAAACGCAGTATTGGAATGCCATTTGCCTTAAAAGTCTTTAAGTTGCTCAACGCAGCCAAAATAAATGGGATCGGTCCGAACTTCGGGCCGTCAATAAGACGTTTTTGGATTCTTCTCGGGTAGGCAGCAGACGAAGCAAGCCCGCAGATTCGTAGGAATCGAACTTTCGATCCGGATCGACGTCGAACTTGATCACTTCGCCTAGAGCCTTCCGACTTAAGGAGGTTTTATGGAGAACAATGTTCCTTCTATATGGCGAGCCATGGAGGCGAAGGGATACAGCCGACGCGAATTCATGTATTTTTGCGGGGTTGCCGTCGCGGCAGCAGGAATACAAGCTTCCGCGTTTGGCCAGGTCGTCGAAGCATTTGAAAAGAAGGCTCGTCCGCCGGTCGTCTGGCTGCACTTCCAGGAGTGCACCTGCTGCAGCGAGTCATTTATCCGCTCATCCCATCCTATTGTTGCCGATATCATATTCGACACACTCTCGCTCGATTACACAGAAA
>DAIRVI010000070.1:12450-14131 GCA_036802885.1 Pyrinomonadaceae bacterium | reverse complement strand
CGTACCTGCGCGAAAGCCTCTAACCGCAGAGACGCAGAGACGCAGAGATAAACAAACAAAATTATGACGAAACGAATAGTCTTACCCATATAAACAAACTGCCTTAATCACTCTGCGTCTCGGCGTCTTTGAGTTTCAGATCATTTTTAACTGTCAGACTGATCAAATATCCGGCGACGACTGTTACAGCGCAGCCGATCACATTAAACCAAAGAAATTCGATGTCCGTGAACAAACTTGCTATCCATACCGATGCTATCCCAAACAAAAGGCCAAAAAAAGCGCCGCGGGCCCTTGCACGTTTCACCACGAACGCAAGCACAAAGACGCCGAGCAGCGAGCCGTAAAAGAACGAGCCGAATTTGTTTACGACCTCAATTAGCGAACCTAGATTGGTCGCAAAAAGCGCGACGATACACGCGAATATTCCCCAAATAAATGTTGTCGCACGGCCAACGATGACGTAATGCGAGTCTGTCGCTTCGGGCTTGTACAATCGACGGTAAAAATCAATAGTCGTCGCGGTTGCCAGAGAATTGAGCTCAGCCGAGATTGACGACATCGCGGCAGCAAAGATCGCGGCGATCAACAGTCCGATCACACCGATCGGCATATTTTCGAGCACAAACGTCGGGAAAACATAATTGACGTCGTTGAAAGTTGGATTGCTCGTCTGCCGCACAAAAGTGACCGCTTCTTTTCGGCTCTCATTAAATCGTTTGTCCGCGTCGATGTAACCTTGCCTTGCGCTTTCGCCGCCGGTAGAGAAATTGATCGCAGCTTCGCGCCGTGTCGCGTGTGCGGCGTCATATCTGCCCTCGATCTCACGAAATTGTTCAGTTTGTTGTGCTTTGACGACTTCTGCTTTATTGAAAACTATCGGCGGAGCCGAAAACTGGTAGAAAATAAACACCATGATCCCGATCAGCAAAATGCCAAACTGCATCGGTATCTTGAGAAACGCGCTCATCAACAGCGATGTTCGGCCCTCAGCCACAGATTTGGCCGTCAAGAACCGCTGAACCTGGCTTTGATCGCAGCCAAAATACCCCAGCATCAGGAATAGTCCACCGATCAAGCCGGACCAAAGTGTATATTTTTCTTTTAGGTCAAACGTCGTGTCGACCATGTTCAATTTTCCAAGACTTCCGGCTAGATGGAGCCCGTCGCCGAGCGATACGCCGGCAGGAAAGCTCCACAAAATGACAACAAAGCAGGTGCCCAAACCGAAAAAGATAACGATCATTTGCTTGACGTCCGTCCACGTCACGGCTTGAACGCCGCCAAACACGGTGTAGATCGTCGTCGAGAGGCCGATCGCAAATATCGTAGCGGTCAGATTCCACCCGAATACTATCGACAGAACAATTGATGGTGCGGAAATGATCGTACCGACACCGAGGCCGCGGGAAATAAGAAAGAAAAAACTTGTAAGTGTACGAACCCTCACATCAAATCTGCGTTCAAGATATTCGTACGCCGTAAAGACATTTGCCCGGTGAAAAAACGGCACGACCGTGACACAGAGAATTATCATCGCAAGCGGCAGCCCGTAGTAAAACTGGATGAACCGCATACCGTCGCTATAAGCCTGTCCGGTCGTACCAACTAGGGTTATAGCTGAGAGTTGGGTCGCCATTACAGATAACCCGACTGCCCACCATGGCAGCCCGCGATCGGC
>DAIRVI010000070.1:0-12350 GCA_036802885.1 Pyrinomonadaceae bacterium | reverse complement strand
TTTGCCGCAGAATCTACAGGTGGCAAGCCAGCAAATCCGGACTCTGTCAATCGCGACTCCGGTACGGAAATGCCCTCAATAGCGTCCTCAATTGGCGAGATAACTTGCTCCTCGGCGCCCGGAACGCTGTAGGTGTGCAGAACCGGTTCGACAAAGGCGCTTGCTCCTGCCGCAAGAGTCTGACTCTCAACCGGCTCCCCGACTTCCTCAGACAAATTTTCTAAGTCAGGTCCGGCTTCATCAAAACCTATGCCGCGCTGTTCCGGCGGCGGCTCGTCCGAAACTACCGGGTTTTGTGAAACGATCTCCTCATATTGCGTAGGGGAATCTGGACCGATATCACCGGTAATTCCAGCATTTGCGAGCGTCGCACGGACAGCCTCAGCGATCACGTCTTTCACAGCTTCGCCGCGGCGAAAACGTACTTCGGTCTTAGCGGGATGGACGTTAACATCTATCTCCTCAAGCGGCATCTCAATGAAAAGAAATGCTACCGGATAGACGCCGTGCGGGAGCACCGAGCGATAGCCCTCGGTCACGCCCGCCGATATCGTCTTGTCCCGAACGAATCGCTTATTGACAAAGAAGTACTGAGAGTCGCGTGTGGTGCGTCGCTCACGAGGGGCAGAAACAAAGCCCGTAATCCGAGCAACGTATTCGCGGCCGCCATCGACCGTTAGCAGACTCTCAACCAAATCACCGCCAAAGATCTGAAACGCGCGTTCGCGCAAATCTTTCGCCGGCGATACCCTTAGAACCTCGCGGCCATTGTTCGTCATCGTGAACGCGATCTCCGGGTGGGCGAGCGCATAGTGCGTGACAATGCTCGTCAGGTGATAGTTTTCGGTCGCCTCGCTCCGCATAAACTTTCGCCGCGCGGGCGTGTTGAAAAACAGATCCCGGACAGAGATTGTCGTTCCGGTATCACGGGCCGCGTCCTTGACGTCGAGCAATCGTCCGCCCTCGATCATGACCCGTGTCGCCGACGCGTCGGACTGTGTCTTTGTTATCAACTCAACTTTTGCGACAGAGGCGACAGACGCCAGAGCCTCGCCACGAAAGCCCAATGTGCCGATTCGGGCCAGATCGTCCGCGGTTCTTATCTTAGAAGTTGCGTGCCGCTCAAAGGCCAGGATCGCGTCGTCACGGCTCATCCCTTCGCCATCATCGCTGATTCGCATCAACCTGCGCCCGCCAAGTTCGATGTCGATCTGGAGACGTTTCCCGCCAGCGTCGATCGAGTTTTCGACAAGCTCTTTTACGACAGACGCCGGACGCTCGACAACCTCGCCAGCCGCGATCTGATTGGCCAGAATATCCGGCAGGATCTTGATTTTGTTCGACGCCGCGTTAGTCATATATTGAGCCGTTCATTAACCTTTGAATCCATGATCATAACTTTACTATCCGATGGCATCTATCTTCGAGGTCGATGGCGTCATAGATCCAATCGACGAAACTTGGGCCGTAACGATTTAGGAAATAAGTAATGTTGATCGATCTCTCTTGCAGATTTCCATTCGGAAGTAAAACAGTCAACATCTCTTCGAGCTGTCGTCTAATATCCGCATCCTTGCGAATTTGCACTTTGTAAAACTTATTACGCAGAGCCGCGATATGATACAAGATCTTTCGCCGACGATTAGCAAGGTTCTCGGCCAGAGTGACGTCGATTTTAGACACGTCCTGATCAAGCCGGTTTAGCTCGATGTTAATATTTTCTTCAGCTCTGGCAAATACTTTTGCCGACCCGGCGTTGAGATATTTTTCGACGATCTGGGGCAACAAACCATCATAACCATCAAACAGCTTGATCAAATTGAGTTCGTACTTCGCCATTGTCTTAGCGTGCTTAGATTCGACGAACGTAAAACTCTGCCGATGCAATATAGGTGTAACCGGCCGGTTCAAAACCCGATACACCTCGGCGTTCTGAGCAAAATAGGCGATCTCGGCGCCGCCGCCGACATAACAGGCGGTTGGCAGTATGTAATCCTGCACGACAGAACGGAGTACGACACTCGGGCTAAACCTTTCCGGCTCGGTCGCTGCAATCGAGGCGAGCTCGTCAATTGTAAATTCCCGCGAACCCCCTTTCGCATTTATCGTACCGTTTTCAGTCTTTCTCAGTGCATTGCGAGTGTTATTGTCTGCATGCCAAAAGAGAGGGAAATAATCCTCGCCAGTCAGGACCTGGGCCGAATGACCTTCGGCCTCGAGTTCCTTGCTACGCGTTCGGAGAGCATCGACGATTTCTGCGGATCGATTTACTGCCTCGACGTACAAAGGGGCAGCAAGCTGTTTTAAGGCAGTATCTAAAGGGTCAACGATGATCAGACCGTAATCCTTCAACAGTTGTGTTAGTAATTTGCTAAATGCATCGCCGAACAATTCGCCGGTCTTCCAGGTACTATCCAGAATCTTGCGCATCTCAGCCGTGAACTCGGTCGGAGACAGAGCATCTACGAGATTATTTACAACCTCACAGATGGATTCGTCCAACTTGACGTAACCGACCGGAGAGTTTTCGTGGTAATTCGCCGGTTTGGTTTTCGATTCATAGAGGCCACCGTGCTTATCGACAATGTAAGTCTTTGAGACTTCATCGAAATCGTGGTCCTCAGTCGCAACCCAAAACACCGGTACGGTTTTACAACCTTCGCGATTCAACATCTCCGCCATCTTGATGGCTGTCAGCGCTTTGTAAATCGTGTAGATGGGTCCGGTGAAAAGTCCTGCTTGCTGTCCAGTGACGACGGCGACTGTGTCTGGCCCTCGCAATAACTCTATGTTTTTGAACGTGCCTTCGCTCGCTCCAGATCTTGTATTTATCTCAAACAGTGCATCGCACAATCTGCTTCTATCGGTGCAGTACTTTGCCAAAACAGTCGGAACAAACGACGCGATCTGTCCGGGAGACGAAACTGCGTTAGGATAAAACTTTCGAAGTGAAACAGGATCACGTTGATACGCAGTGAAGAGCTGCGACTGAGATGGAATTTCGGAAAACGGTAAGCTCGCAATTCGCATATTAGCGTTTCCGTACCGGGTCTCACGGGCTATCTCTTCCTTCAAAATGTTAGCTCCTGTCTTTTTCAAATTATAGAGTTCGAAAGGAGAAGTTCCAAACTACAAACAAAAAGAGGCGGCCGTTTGAAAGGCCGCCCACAATTCGAACGCAATTCTGTCGATCCGCTTACAGACCCTTCGCCGTTCTAGCGGACCGTTCGATCTTATAAACGCCCGACGAATGCGTAGCCGCAAAGATCCGATCCGGATCCTGCGGGTCGAACGCCATTGACCATACCCGCCTGCTCGGCAGTTTCATTTCTTTGGTATCAATCCGTTTCCATTTGTTCCCTGCATCGGTCGAAATATAGACGCCGCCATCACTCTCAAGCGAACTAGAGAGCAGTATCTCGTCCGTATTATTTGGATTGATCAAAATACTCGTGAAATTTCCAAGTGAGAGATTGCCACCACGACGTGTCCACGTCTGGCCGCCATCACGACTGAGATAAAACGTCTGGATCGTCCCGACATAAATATAATCGGGGCGTTTTGGATCCGACATTATCGAACTAATAGGAATATCGTCCACGGCACCCCCAGCCTTCGCCCAGGTTTTGCCATTGTCGTGGGATACCAAAACACCTGACGTGGCCGTTCCGACCCAAATCGTTTCCGGCCTCGCGGCAGACACGTGTATCGCGAAAACATTATCGTTTAAACCGGCGCCGAACGGGATCTTCTCCCAGCCCCTTACAGCATCCTCGTTTCGATAAAGGCCTTTGTCAGTACCGGCTAAAAGCCCTCCCTTGCCATTCGGCAAGAATTCTAGGACCTTTACCTTTTCAGCAAGGGCAGGAAGAAGTTTAGGTGCGGTTCCACTCGACGATGCGAGCGGCGGCACAAACTGTGCGGTAACAGAGGCTGTTTTCCTTACAGTTTTTTTAGCTGCGGGCTTTCTTACCGGCTTAACTGGTTTCGGCGATACAAGCTGCGTCCACGAATTGCCGCGGTCCAACGACCGGAAAATCCCAATATTCGTTCCAAGGAACATCTTGTTGGGGTTTGAGGGCTCCTGCCGGACCACAAATGTCCGAACACGGCTCACATCGAGATTCTTGGCTTGCTGCCAGGTTCGGCCCTCATCATTACTGATAAAGAAAAATCCGCCACCCGTGGCTGTGTTATGCGTCGCCGCATAGAGTCGGCCTGGCTGTTGAATATCCGGCGTAACAGAATATGTAAAGCGACTCGTGAAACTGTCATTGGTTTGGACAAAATTCCGCCCGCCGTCGTTAGATACCATTACGCCGTAATTATTTGTACCTATAAAAACGCGATTTGGCTCGTCAGGGTGAACGGCAATCGAATTGATCTCAAGATTCCGTTGCGTGGTGAGCGACCAGGTCTTGCCGCCATTCGACGTCATCCAGAACCCTTCGGTAGTCGCTGCATACACAGTGCCGGGAATGGTCGGGTGCTGAAGGATGTCGCGGGTTCGACGGGATTGCGACGGAATTCCCTGTATCTTCGACCACCTTTCTCCGCCGTTTTGCGATTCGTAAATTCCACTGCAGGCAGAGGCGATGACATGCTCTGGATTCCGCGGATTAAGAGTCACCGCAAAAACATCCGAATCGTCAATCATTCCGTCCTTAATAAGCCGCCAATTTTTGCCGGAATCTGTCGTTTTATATGCCCGCCACCAAGTCCCGGCGTACATCGTGCTCGAGGACCGCGGATCAATCGCAAGCGAATCCACGTTAACAGGCATGGTCGAGGAAGAGATCTTTGCCCAGTCGCCACCTGAATTCCGAGAGATCCAAACGCCGTGGGTCGTTCCGACAAGCAAGATATCCGGATCAAAAGCGGACTGAGTCATCGAATGGACCGACTCGTTCTTCAGCTCCCCGGCTTCCTTCCATGTAGCTCCGCCGTCGGTTGATCTGAAAAATCCGCCCGGAGCCTTGTGTCTGTGCCCAGAGGTATAAATGATCCGCGAGTCGCGCGAATCAACAAATAACTGGTCAAGTATGAGCTCCGGTTTGTTTAAATTGACGAGTAGGCGCCAAGACCGGCCCCCGTCAGCTGACGTATGGATCTGGCCGTCGAGTGTGCTTACATAAAGACGATTTTTATCTTTGGGATCTATCGCCACCACGCGAACGTCGCCACCGCTGGGCCCGACAACCTGCCAATCACTATAGCTACCTGCGGTTGCAACAACATCCGCACCACCGGCAATTACGTTAGAAACCAAAAAAAGAAAGATGACGGTGGTGAAAATCATCGCGATAGATGCCTTTTCTATTTTCTTTATATGCAACATATTTATTAAAACCTATTTAGTTTGAGGGAGCTATTTCTTGCGGAACGCCGAATAAACATAACCGCCTATAACTCAGATGACACAATGTGACCGTGGGTTTGCGAATATCTGACCTAAAAAATCTCTGAACACAAAGCAACTACCTTCTTTCAAAATCAAACAGCCACTATTCTACACAAACGACGGCACAAATAAAAGGAAACTGGCAAAAGAAAAAGCGGCTGGAACTTCTTTACAGTAGTCCCAACCGCTGATTGTATGTTTGCCACCCTATCAGGCGGCAAAGCTATAGCCGTTTACGGAGTCGGATTATCGGCTCCGGCCGGAACGATATAGAACTTCGTATTTACGCCAGTTCCATTGTCCGGACCGTCAACGAATGTCACACGGCTAGGATCATATTTACGGAAATTGATCGCCTTCGTGATCTGAGCTCTGCGCTTCCTGATCTCAGTGGCCGATCCGTAATTGATGATGTAGCCCTGTGCCGACGGATTGTTGCCCAAGGTTGTATAGAAGCCGTCAACCCGAGCCTTGACGTCGTCATCCGTAGCCTTACCGAATTCGTCAACCTGATTTGGCGTCGGTCTAGTAGCAACACCTGCAGTTTCAGAAGCCGAATTCGGGCATTCCGCACAGAGTCCGCCAACTGTGACAGTCGCGGTTACATTGCTGCCAGCCATACCAGATGTGGTACGGACCGTAATGCTTGGCGTACCCTGACCCGATTCGATCGTACCATCCGATACGGTCCAATTGTAGGTCACGTCGCCACTGACAGAAGCCGTGAACGTCATGGTATCGCCAGGATTAGTTACGCCCGACGGGCCGCTAACTGAGATTGGCGAACATTCACAGATCGTTACGCAATCCGGACATTCCTCAACCTTGACCGTTTTGGTGTCAGTCTTGCCGCAAACTCCGCAGCCATCGTCAACACCGGTCGTGATCGTATAAGTTCCCGGTTGGGCACCGCTCAAATCCCACTGAACGTTAGCGCCTGTACCAGAGATCTTACCGCCCGATACGGTGTAGTTATAGGTAAGTACATCGTTTTCCGGATCGGAGGCCTTGGTCGCAACATCGACAGTCTTATTGTCATTACAAGCACCCGAGCGGGATTTCTTTCCCGGAGGGCAAGGCAATGTGATAACCGAGTCGCTAAGGGTGACCGAGTCAACATTCGCGACGCCATTTGTCTTTTCGCCCTCACGCTTGTCCCGACGGCCGATCCAGAACTGGCCAATATAGCCATGCGGATCAGTTGACGTTACAAAACCTTGAGGAACGCCTGTAAAGGTGTTTGTAATCGTGACAGGTGCGCAGTTAGGAACGTTCGGACGACATGGAAGTAAAACGCTCGTCGTTTTCGAACTGCTATCAAAACTGTCCGCATCCTGTTGATTAAAGTTATAACGGTATGCAACGCCGAAACCAAACCAACGTCTCGGATATACCCTAAAGCCTGCTATACCATCGATCGGATGACGTTCGAGTGCATTAGGTGTTCGCCCGCCAACATAGCGGATCGACCGGAATTCCAAAATAGGTTGAAAGTACTTGTTAACCGGGAAATCAAGGCCAAATGCCCCTTGGAGTTCGTCCGGGCGGTCCAAAAGTACGAAAGTCGTGCCGCCAAACTTACCTTTAGCGTCGCTCGTATAGTTATAACCTACGTTGGCCGAAAGATTAGCCCACTTTGCAAGCCGAGCGTCACCAAACAACGTAACAGCAATATCACCTCTATTGCCACCGCCGCCGGAGCCACGCTGCATCATATTAAAGCCCGAAAGGCTATTCGCCGTATCAGGATACCAGCGGTACGACGCGATAACGCCATAACCAATAGCACTGTCAGGATCGTTAAATCGCCATTTAAATCCGAAATCCATCGAATTAAATGCTGATGTTCCGTACCGACGATTGATAAATGGCGCGTCAGCTATGTAGGTTGGTGCCACAGTAAAAGTAACCGGACCCTCACCTGCCGGACCTCCAGCCGGATTAAGAAGCGTTGTCGTTGACAACACAATACCCGGCAAAATGCTGCCAAATGGGGATCCTACGCCGGGGAACAAAGAGGCCGCGCCGCCTGCTCGTGGTGGTCCTAATGTCGCATTGGTGGCCGCCGGAAATCCAAATTGTGGGCCCGAGAAAAACGGGGGGGTCAATCCATAAGTTCCCGCGTTTGCTCCCGTGTAAGGAAAGGCTGCGAAAGGCATGCCTGTTGGGCGAAAGACGGCCGAGTTAGTGTAAATGCTCGCTCCAGGCCCCTGAGGCGCTAAGACAATCGCAGGGGGGCTCCTTAAAACACCGCCGATGAGCACCTGCGAGTTAGGTAGATAGAAACCCGAGAGGTTACGCGGCGAATTAACTTTGATTCCGCGCCATCCTTCAGTTGTAAAAAACAACTCTAATCTATCTGAGACGCCCACCTGAAAACTCAGGGGAACCGAGGTAATATCTACATTACCCGGATCGCGATCATAGTTACTATAGGCAATACTGAGCGTATATTCGCCTTTTCTCAAGGTTTTGCCATCATATACGGTAAAAAGACCGGTTGGGCCGCCGACAGGGCCGCCAGTTCCAACAGTCGGTGCAGTGTTCCTGTCATCCTTCTCAGACAGTTGGGCTGACGCCGCAAACACAAGTGTTAGCAATATAAGCGCAACAACGTACGCTTTTTTAGCGAGTTTCATCACATTCCTCCGCCGAAAATAGAAATTGAATTTCAATTCGATACATAATACAAAAGAGAGGCCGAAGTAACTCAGCGTTCTCAAACATTTCCTACATTTTTTTCCACGCTATCGGAACCAGCCTGTAAAGCAAAAAAGACGGAATTCCACGTGGCTATAAAACCGATAAATCTATACTTACACTAAACTTATATCGGAGTAACGCCGCAAAGTCAATAAATGCTTTTAAAAACTTTACATCTCCTCGGGTAAGACCTTACCGCACATTACTGCTAAAATCAAGCATTATCCACAAAATATCATCTCTGCTTATGCATAGATGCCCCGCATTCTCGTATCATAAGCAACGCGGTCGATTGCAAGCATGTAAGCGGCTGTTCGGGTGTCCACATCATGCTTTGTTGCATAATGGCAAAGTTCGTTAAAGCTGGCTACCATTTTGTCCTCGAGCCGCTCGTTAACTTCCGCCTCAGACCAAAAATATCCCATTCGGTCTTGCACCCATTCGAAATACGAAACAGTAACGCCACCAGCATTCGCCAATATATCCGGGATCACGAAAATACCTTTGTCATGCAGAATCTTGTCGGCTTTGGGTGTGGTCGGCCCATTTGCACCCTCGGCAAGGATTTTGCATTTAATACGGTCGGCGTTTTCCGAAGTTATTTGATTTTCTGTCGCGCACGGGGCAAGGACGTCACATTCGATCTCAAGCAATTCTTTGTTGTCAACCCTTTCGGCATCCGGAAATCCCTCGAGCGTCTTATTAGTAGCGAGATACTCGAGCACTTTGGGAATATCCAGGCCATTTCGATTGCAAATACCGCCGCCGACATCTGAGATCGCAATGACCTTATAACCCTGTTCGTACATTAGCTCGGCGCCGATCCCGCCAACGTTGCCAGAACCCTGGACCACGACCGTCGTTTGCTCCGGCGTTAGATTAAATCTCTTGATCGCCTCGTTTACCGTAAAAAGAACCCCGCGCCCAGTGGCCTCCCGTCGGCCCAAGGATCCCCCGAGGGCGACCGGCTTGCCGGTGACAACGGACGTTACGGTATGGCGCGCATGCATAGAGTATGTGTCCATGATCCATGCCATAGTCTGTTCACCTGTATTCATATCCGGTGCCGGAACGTCTTTTTCGGGGCCGATGAAATCGATAAGTTCGGCCGTATATCGCCGGGTCATCCTTTCTAATTCGCCTTGCGACATCTGGTGCGGATCGCAGATGATACCGCCCTTTGCTCCGCCGAACGGAACATTTACGACTGCGCACTTCCACGTCATCCATGCAGAAAGTGCCTTTACCTCATCGAGGGAAACGTCGGGAGCATAACGGATGCCGCCCTTTGCGGGACCGCGTGCGAAATTGTGCTGGACCCTAAAGCCTTCAAACACCTGAATATGACCCGTATCCATCGTAACTGGAATATAGACCTTTAACTCGCGACTTGGCACGCGCATTACGGCATAGAGATCATCTTCAAGACCGAGTAGTTTTGCAGCTCGATCAAAGCGTTCACTCATCGCCTCGAAAGGATTCTTTTCGTCGCTTCCACGAAATCGCCGCATCTCATCGGCCATTGGATTTGCCATCTTGATAGGATTTGCCATCTTCAAAAAACTCCAAACTAAATTTTCCCCGTTATCCCCTCATATATTTAAACCGCAGCTTCAATATGAATTATCCAACAGAATGCAATTTAGACGCATCTCAACACAGTTAAAACTTCGGAGCCAGATTGACTTCGCTAGTACCTGTTTTGAGAGGCTTTGATTCTGAAGATTTGATCATTCTGCGGCAGGAAAACGCTTAAATAATATTGGTCTCGCGTTCAAGGTAAAAATCTTAACTTAACAAAAAGGCGCAACGCAAATGTTTCGGACTGAAAACTTGGGAATCGCGGGAAATCAAATACATAGACGCAAGAAAGCTCGAGTGATAATATTTAAAGACTCGGTAAAAACAATGTATTTCTTAACGCCTGCTATTTATGTTCGAGTCCCGCAATTCGTTGTGTCGGCAATAATACTCGGGATCTTTGTATTTCTACTCAACACGACAAGTTTTGCTCAAAACACCGACGACCCCATAGATGCGGTGGCTGTATTCAATCAGGCACAGGACCTCCACGAAAAAGGCGATCTCGCCGGTGCAATTAAACTCTACGATCAAGCTCTAAAGATCCTACCGGAATTTCCAGAAGCCGAATACCAACGCGGCGTTGCTGAGCTAGCGCTCGGAAAGGACGTTGAGGCGGAAAAGTCTTTTCGAAGGGCGATTGAGCTTCGTGCGGATTGGACGCTTCCCATGACGAGTCTCGGTTCTCTTTTGGTAAAAAAGGGTTCAACGAACGAGGCAGAAAGCATTTTGACGAAGGTCCTTGAGATCGAACCGCAAAATCCGCCGGCGATCGTAGCGCTTTCAGATTTGCGACGGAGGTCAAACTCTTCGCCGGAAGTTCTGCAGCAGTTGTTGACCGCGATCACCGCACTGACGTCAAAGGCTAATCCGACAGCCTCGCTTTGGTCCGCCAGAGCAGATCTCGAACTGGCTCTCGGCAGGCGGAATGAGGCTAAAACGAGTATCGCAACCGCCCTCGCGATCGATCCGAAATACCGCTGGGCGCTTTTTCAGGCGGCGAATTTCGCGCTTTCAGACGGCGACATATCGCGGGCAAGGCAGATTGCGGCAAACATCGAGGCACTTATGCCGGATTCCGATTCACTCAATGCGCTCAGGGCAGCCATTGCGGCCGCCGAAGGGAATCTTGACGCCGCGCTCAAATTCCTGGATGCGATCAAAACACCCGGCACCGAAGCCATCGATCTGCGAAAGCAACTCGTCGCGGAAAGTTCTCAGGATCCGGTCGAACTCGCGAAGCAGCTTGAGTCCGATCCCAAAAATAGCCTCTTGCTCGGGCGTCTGTGCACGCTGTACAGAACGACCGACCCGGCGAAGGCTCTGGATTATTGTCGAAGGGCAAATGAGGTCGAACCGAACAACGTAAGGCACGCTGTTGGCTACGGAGCGGCGCTCGTTCAGGCCAAGCAGTTCGAGGCATCTGTTAGTCTGTTGAGAAGGATAATCGAAAAAGCGCCTGACAATTGGACCGCTCATGCCAACCTTGCAACCGCGCTATTTCAACTGAAACGATACCCGGAGGCAAAGGCTGAGTTCCTCTGGCTTACAAACGCCCAGCCCAAAACTGCGGGCGCGTATTTATTTCTCGGGATCATTTTTGATCAATTGGGCGAGTATCTGGACGCCCTGGCAAATTACCAGCAATATTTGCGGCTCGCCGATCCGCTTGAGAACAAACTCGACATAGATAAGGTAAACTTGCGGTTGCCGGTTCTGCAAAAGCTGGTTAAGGACGGTAAAGGAAAAAAGTAAGTGAATGGTAAAAAGTTAAAAGTGAAAGGTTTTGAGGTCATAAGCAGCGCAACCCGGTTGGTCCGCTTCGTTGTCTATCTTTCGCTCTTAACTTTTCAGTTTTCACTATTCACTGCTAACGCTCAGGACGATACGCCGGACGCCGCGCCGCCACCATTAAAAACTTTATCGAAGAATGAGCGCTCAAGCCTCGATTCCCAGTCGGGGTTAAAGGAACGAACAAAAATAGCGTTGACCCTAATGGGCGCCCGACTTACCGAAGCGGAACGCTTAAATTCGACTGGCGACTTCGACGGTATGTTCCGCGAACTTGGTGGCTTCCACGGCCTGATGGACAATAGCCTCGGGTATTTGCAAGAACGTGACGTCGGCAGTGGCAAGGTTCTTGATAATTTTAAGCGGATCGAGATCGGACTTCGCGGATTTGCTCCGCGACTCGAGGCTATCCGACGAGACCTTCCGCTTCGCTACGAAGGCTATCTGAACAAACTGCTCAAGTATGTACGAGATGCCCGCTCAAAGGCGATCGAGCCGTTATTTGCAGATACCGTGCTGCCGGAAAGAAAACCGGACTAATAACTTACTTTATGAAAGCCGCCATCATTTTCGCTCTTTTAATCGGCCTGCCTATGCTTTTTCTGGCGTCGCCGGTTTGTGCCCAGCGCGATTATTTCACTCCGGAAGAAGTTGAATTGATCCGCGAAGCTCAGCAGATCGACCAGCGGATCGACGTCTTAACATTTGCCATAGACAGGCGATTCGCCGCGCTGAAGCTAGACGTTAACGGCCCAAAGATATCAACAAAAGAGTCAGAAAAATGGGGCGAGGTTCCAAAGGGCACGAGGTTTGACTTGCTCTACGACATAAAGCGCATTCTGCAAAAAGCGATCGACGACATCGACAACCTTTC
>DAIRVI010000069.1:0-14266 GCA_036802885.1 Pyrinomonadaceae bacterium | reverse complement strand
GAACAACCAGTTGCCGTGAGCGAAAATTCGCTTCCCGTCGGAATTCAACCGAAGGTTGCGGAAGAAGCTTCGCTGCCGCCCGCACACATTGCAGCCAGCGAAAATAGAATGGCGGTCAACTTGGTCGAACGCACGAGAGCAGGTGTAAGCGCAATTTTTCCGGCAAATCCGCAGCCCGTTCTCATTAGCGGAAAATCCGCATTTTCGCAGGCAATGTTACGCCCGCTCGGTACCGGCATTTTGCCGTCCGATACCGTGTTTTCCGAAGCGCCGATCGCCACGACTGGTGGACCGTCGATCGAATCATCGCCGGCAAACGAGTTCGATACACGTCCTTTGACGCCGAGCTCAGCAACGCGAGCGGCCGAGCCGCTACCGGTTATGATCACCGCGCAAAATGGATTTTCAGCCGATATGCTCAAGCCGCTTGGCAGGAGAACGGTCTTCCCGCCAAATCCGTCGTCGGCCGAGACGAGCCGGTACTCGAACAATATTTTCCCCACGGTTTATCCGGACAACAGCTTTTGCGACCCTAAATTTGTCGGCCCGCCGATCCGTTTTTCGCAGACTGTCGAGTTGAAGCTCGAAGATCTTCTGAGCCAGCTCAACGCTCGTTTTGGCGTCAATTTCATTATTGGTCCAGAGATCAGCAAGCTTCCGCTTAACGTCAAAGCGGGCAGCATTCCGTGGAACGTGCTTTTGCGGTCGCAGCTCTATGTTTCCGGCGTTCGAGCCACATGTATCGACGAAAACACGGTCGAACTTGTGCTCAATAACAGAGTCGCAGAACTCGAGAAAGGAAGGAATGAGGCTGAGAAGCTCGAATCGAGATACATCAAGCTAAAGTATCTACAGCCGTCGAGCAGCGGGAACAAGAACATCGCCGGCCAAAGTTCTGGCACCGGAGGATCGAGTCAGGGCGGATTGGGACAGGGCGGATGCCAACAGCAAACTCAGGGCGGCGGTGGCGGCGGCCAGAGCGGCGCTCAGCAGGCTATTCCTCAGCGATGCAAATTTGAAAGGCTGATGAATGAGATCAGACAAATTCTTGGTTTGAACGAAACGGGCACCGGGATAGAGAGAACCGAATCAAGTGGTGGATCGTCTGTGACTCTTAAATCATCTGAAATTGCTAAACGTCCATATGTAGGTCAGGTCCCCGGACGAAATATGCTCTTGGTCAATGCAAGCGCTAGTCAGTTAAAGGATATTGAAGAGCTTATTAAGCGGGCGGATGTTCCGCCTTTCCAGGTCTTGATCAAAGCGTTGATATATACGGCAAATGAAGACAAACTAAGGGATATAGGAGTACAAACAACGATCGCGAATACAGGCAATGGTAGAACGTCTGGCGGAATTTTTGGTCATACCCTAGGTACTCTGGGAACCTTATTCGACTTCTCAACCTTGATCGGCACCGTGGACTTTAACGTCCAGGCTTCGGCCCTTCAGCGTAACGGTGCGATATCGATCAAATCCCGTCCGTTCGCTACGGTTTTGGACGGTGATACGACCGATTTGACAGTTGGCCGGCAAGTTCCAGTACTTGTTCAGGCGATCAATCCTATAGGTGGACAGCCCGGTACTTTGCAGATCCTGCAGGCAGCGAACCTGCTCTCGGTCACACCACATGTAATCGACGACGATAAAGGAAATCCGTTGGCTGTAAACCTGGAATTGCAGCTCGAATCCAATGACGTGGACCAATCGGTAAACAGCCAGGGCGTCCCGGCGATATCAGTCAGGTCGATCCAGTCCAACTTTATTTTGAATCAGGAACAGACAGCGATTCTCGGAGGCTTTACGGTAGATTCTGACAGCAGGACGATCACTAAAACGCCGGGGCTGGGAGATATTCCGATTTTAGGAGAACTTTTTAAGCGTCGCGTTCGTTCAACCCAGATAAATAGGCTGTATTTTGCTATTTCCGTTACTGTGATCCCTTATGGCGGTGTAATTGAACCCGTTAAAGTTCCGGGAGCCACCACTGATCCGCCGTCATTGACGCCAGAACTTTTGAAACGTTCGAACGAGGCGGAGCCGAAGTCAGTTGCACCACCGAAGAAAGATCCGAACCGCTAGGGTTGGCGACAATTAGCCGTGTTTGGAAATTTGAATGGATAAAAAAGTGTTTATGAAATGGAATTTAAACAGGTTTATGTTTTCTGATGATAAGGGCGACAGGAACGGTTTGGGAGCCGTCGGGAATGGTCAAACGGCACTCGATCCTGCTGTGGAACCAAATGGTTCGGACAAAAACGCCTTGCCGATCAACGAGCTTGAGAAAATGGTTTCAGAGGTATTTCAGAGTCCGGAAAAGCGCTATACCGTCGAGAGTTCGCAGCAATTTTCGCATTATCTTAGTAAGGATGCGTCCAGCCGTTATCAATCTATTGTTCTGAGTGCGTGGACCACCGAATCCGATTCGCAGCATTATGAGATCGGGTTGGTACAGATAAATAACGCCGATCACCGCAATGGGGTTGTCCATGCTTTGCGGGTGCCTCCGTTTCATGTAAATTTCACTCTTCTGGACGAAGCTTTTTTCGAATACATGCATTCGCATATCTATAATGCGCAGGCACAATCCCAAGCCCTTGAATATCAACAAAAGAAACAGTCCCAAATGACAAAAAATTGGGGCGAGGGACAGACTTTTCTGACCGAGGAAGAGAGTTATGCTGTGCAGGCCACGACCGATGCGGATTTTCAAAACGCTGCCGAAGAATGGATAGACCTAACGGATCCGGCGGAATACGAGCAAAACATACGCCGCAGCGAATCGGAACTTACGACGCAGGAATTTATTCGCCTGATCCTCACAGAATTTCTGCGTTCCGGCTCGAGCGATATGCATATCGAGGCGGGACAGCCGACGGGACGGATACGGTTTAGGTACGACAGCGAGATGTTCGTCCGCTGGGACAACATTCCGTTCGTTAAGATCAAGCAGATATGTATGGGAATGGCGGAAACATCCGGCAAAGACGCTACGCAGATGAAATTCAAGGACATTGATTCGACCGTCAAAGTCCGTGCGTTGCGAGACGGCCGGAAGGCCGAAGTCGAATTGCGTTTCGTATCGCAGCCGACACTTTACGCGCCGTCGATCGTTCTTCGGTCGCAGTTAAAACCAATTCGCGATCTCGGCGCGGTTGGCTTCCTGCCGCAGCAGCTTGCTGATCTAAAAGCTGCATATTCGCAAAAAAGAGGTATTTTGATCGTCACAGGTGCGACGGGCTCAGGCAAAACTAACACCCTCGAGGCTATATTTGCGGCACTTGAAGAGCCGGACACTCACAAGATCATCGAGATCGGCGAGCCGATCGAGATCCGCTCCGCTCACCGAACGCAAATGAGTCTACGGCCAAATACGCCGTTTACATGGTGGGATGCATTTTATTCGTGTTTACGAGCGGACCCGGACATTATCGGGATCGGCGAGCTGCGTTCCGGCGAGCATGCGTCGGTCGCGATCAACGCGGCGCTGACCGGACACCTTGTGCTGTCAACATTTCACGCCGCGAATGTCGAGGACACACTGTCGCGAATGTTCCAATTGGGACTACCGCGTGAGAATCTCTCGACCGGAATGAATCTGATATTGGCCCAGTCGCTGATCAAAAGGCTCTGCGAAAAATGCAAGGTCGTTGATCCGGATCCGTCGGAAGAATACGATCAACCGATTTATAAAGCCGTGGGCTGTCCCGAGTGTTTTAACAAGGGAACGCGCGGCCGAACGGCAATGGCGGAATTACTTTATTTTAACGACGAGGTAAAGGAGTGGGTCGAAAACCGCAGCCTGACGGCAAGAGACGTTGTGCTGAAAGCGGTTCACGCCGGTTATCTGATCCCGATGAAAGAAGTTGCTCGCGAAAAGGTACTTGCCGGGATAACGTCAGAATTAGAGGTCGCGGCCGTCCTTGGCCTTGTGGAAAGTAAACGGCAGTACTCAAACCAGTTGTTTGAGGACGCCTCGGCGGCGGCTACAGCTTCGTCATCGGCGCTTAAAAGTATTAGCCGTCACGAAGAGATAATTGAGGGCGAAATCGCTGGGTAAATCTCACAGAACTTGATGTGGTTACGCATAAAAGCTTATGGATGAAGTAAGGAAAACATTTGGTGCAGCAGCCGGAGGATCTCCGGCCACGGTTGGGGGTAATCTGCTCGGGCCGGACGTCAGTGACTTTCGGCAAGCGAACAAGGGTTTCTCAGTGAGACCGGATGATGATGATTTACGATCGATGTCGAGCCGATATGATCTTGACCACTCCGAAAACGGATTCAATTTCGTCGGCGAAGACTCTCTCGGCGAAGTGGTTCGGGGTTTTGTGCAAACCACTGAGATCCAACTTGCTCAGAACGAACTTGAACGGGCCGGGATCAGTGTTCAGTCGATCAGTCCAAAGCGTGGCATTAGAAAGAAAAATCGCCGTCCGACCGGCGTCGAGTTCGCGACACTTGCCGAACAATTCGGCGACCTAATGGAGATCGGCGAGAGCCCAACGCAGGTGTGCCGCCTATTGGCCTACGCGCAAACAAACACCTTACTTGCGGATGCGCTGCTGAATGCAAGCGAGTTGATCATTAACGGCCGGTCGCTTTCTGAGGCTTTTGCAGCACAGCGTGATCATAACGATGAGCCATTGTTCCCGATAACATTTATTTGCGCGCTGCGGATTGGCGAAGAGGTCGGATCGGCATCGGATCTGGAAAGCGGAACGAGCAAGAGTGCCTTTCTTTTAACGCTGCATCGTTTTGCGGAGGCCGAGAAAAAGGCGGATGCGATCCGGTCGAGTATTCGCTCGGCGATGATGTATCCGGTAGCGGTTGTAATATTTTGTATTGTCGCGGTAGGCATTGTTGAATATTTTGTAATGCCAAAAATGGTCGAACTCTACGAGTCACTCTTGACTGGTGATGATGCAAAGCTGCCGTTGATAACCCGAATAATGATCGCCGGTTCGGACTTTTTGACCAGCTGGTGGGGAATCGGCACGTTAATCGCGTTGCTTATAGGCTCGATCGCATTTGCACGATGGGCAAAGTCCACGGCGGGAAGCGATGTTTTAAAAGTCTTGTCTCTGCGCATTCCTTTGTTCGGTTCGTTTTTCCGTCATTACTACGCCGCACAAACGCTGCGAACCTTGGCGATGCTCTCGACAGGAATTCCATCAATGACCGAGCGATTTTCGGTCGCCGCCCAGACCTCAACCAATCCGGAATATGCTCGGATGCTAATGCACGTGCGAAATCGTTTCATTACCGAATCGACCGATCTGCATAAGTTGTTCATGCCGTATCCTTTCCTGATGGGTAAAGAATTTGGCGGCGTACTTATGACGTTTGAAAAGACAGCTGATATGCAGGGCACCTTTCATAACTACGCAAAGGTGGTAGAGGTTCGGGCCGAACGAGAGCTTGAAAGGGTCTTGTTCTGGTTTCAAAATTTTGCGATCGTTCCGGTTGGCATTTTTGTTGGTTTTATTGTTGCGGCCCTTTACAGCCCGATGTTTGAGTTGGCGGGTCGCATTGGGCATTGATTAGCCCCGCAATAAAGTATTGACAGTTTGTGCGAATGGGTATATAAGACAGGAAAACGATCATGAATCGCGGTACGCAATGGGTTAAGGATCAACGCGGAGTTTCTGTTATTGAGACGCTGGTCGTTGTCGTTATCATTGTGATTGTTTCTGCCATGGCTTTAATGCAGCGTGGCTCGGCAAACGCCCAGTTGCAGCGGCAGAATGTGGCCCGCGAGCTTAAAGTTGCGTTTGAACGTGCACGATTTGATTCGGTAAAACGGCATGCCGAGGGTGCTGGTCCCGCAAACGTGATAGTTGATGCGAATTCGTACACATTGCAGACTGACTTGAATCAGAACGGCATGTTTGAATCATCGGAGAGTGTCGTGACCACCTTTTCTGCACAGAATATAACGATTGCCGGATATACGTCGATGACCCTGCCGGTAACGGTTACTTTTAATAAGCGCGGCGAGGCGACAGCGGTTGATGGAGGAGGGACGGTGACTCCGCAGTTTTTGGTTTGCAATGGCACGTGCCCGCAAACACCGACGACAAGCACCGCAAACATAGTTCTTGTCACACCGACCGGAACGGTGAATTTACTTGCGGGTAACGCAACGCCGCCGACATTTGCAAATGCAAATGTGACGAGTATTCCGCCGGCGAACAGTATCAGAAGTACCGTTTCGCTTCCTTAACCATGGAAAAGTAGCGTCCAAGCCAATGCGTTTATCGAATACCAAATCCACCCTTTCGAGACAGATCATGAAAGATTATCGCGGATTTACGATCGTCGAGGTAATCGTCGCCGCGGGAATTATGATCATTTTGTGCGTCGGCACTCTGAACGTGTTTACGCACGCGGTCAAGATCAACAGTGGAAACAATCTTAGGGCTCAGGCCCAATCGGTTCTTCAGCAGGAGGTCGAATATTACCGCGGGCTTACATTCAAACCCGGGGCCGAGACAACGGCTGATCTGGTCAACCACCGCAGTACTGACTTGTACGCAGGAAACATCGCGCGGCCGCAGCGGACCTCAGCAGACGGTACGGTTTTTAATCTGACCGTAACAGTAGTAAATGTTTCCCCTATTGGGGCCGACGAAGCTCATTGTAAATATAAAGAGATAACGATAACGGCTGCTCCAGCGGTAGCTCGGACTGGTTGGCTTGCGAATCTTAGGACAAATCTTACGGTGCAGAGGGTTCGTGCTAATTAGAAATTTTGAAGAATGATATTCGGAAGCGGAAAAATTAACGTAGGCGATAAGGTGAAACGGCCGATGGTTGTGTCAGACGCGGGGTTTTCTCTAGTTGAGTTGGTTGTCTCGATGGTTTTAACCCTCATCATCCTTGGCGTTGCGGTAGCGACATTTACGGGCGCTCTCGGCTCACGTGAACGCGAGAGCAGCCGCTCGGATGCTCTCACATCGGCTCAGGCCGCGCTCAACATCATGTCACGCGAGATCGGAAACGCGGGCTATGGTTTGAACGATAATGGGCTGGTTCTGGCTGATTGTACGGATAAACGATTGCATTTTCGCACCAACGTTGAGAACACGGGCACCTCAGCTTTCCTTACGGATCAGGCCGGCGAAGACGTTACGTTTTATTATGACGATGCCACCCAATCGGTTGTCCGATATGACCGCGTTGACGGAACGTCGGGAGTAATTAATCGCGTAAGCGATGTTGATTTTATTTATTACAACTACACGTATAACCCCGTAACTCACTCCACCACGGTCGCGGCGGGTCCGGCCGCCGCGAATACGGCACGTGTGAATATCAGGTTAAAAGTAATTCTCGCCGATGTTCGGGGACAACCGGCTAATCGACAGGAAATCGTGAATTCTGATGTTACGCTACGCAATTCGACTTACATGCTGGGCCAGTATTGACAACTGAGATGGTTCTAACGATGGAGGTTTTTGCGATCTCCAGCGAAGATCGGCGATTGACCGAATAAGACTAAATGGAAATCGATGGGCATAAATTTTACACAAAATATGGAATTCGTGATATAGTTCGCGCAAACAGGACTCTGAGGGCTTAACACCGGTATAGCAAAGCGCAGTCTCTGCGCTGGAGGGACATATGAAAACCAAGTGTGATTCCACTCGAAAAGAGGATATCAATCAACGCGGAGCGGCGCTCGTCACCGTTGTAATGATATCGCTTTTATTACTAACGGCTTCGATCGCAATGTTAACAGCGGTTGGAGCAAACTCAAAAAACACCACCGACATCCTTTCGGAGACAAAGGCCTATTACGCTGCCGAAAGCGGTCTGCAGGCAACGATAAACGCGCTCAGGAACGACGCCACGGTGTCATACACCTACGCGGTCGCAAACCCAACGCTTTCCGCAAAGCTGCCGTATAATTGGCCCGTCGGATCGCCAACCCGAGCCGTTATCGGCGAGGCACCTGGCACGTATACGCCGAACTCGGGCAGCGCATACAGCATAGTTATCAATGATCCCGATAATACTCAGGTCTCGAACACCTTCGATACAATTAGTTTTTTCTATTCCGGAGGTGAAATCGTTGGGGGCGATCCGAGGGTTATTGACGTTCCGAACACCTTGGCGCCTGACAGGACGAGGATAACATTAACTAACAGCGCGAGCACTTCTGTTACTTTCGCTACCGCTACGTCGAATCCGCAGTTGGCAACGGTGCGGGTGGAGAATACTGGAAACGGAGCGGCTCTGGCGATAGGGACGAAAATCCGATTTCAGATCGATTACCGATTGATAGCTCCCGTAATGCCAGGCGGCGGCGGCGTGGCACATCTATATGGATGGTTGGAACCTCAGGTTAGTAATGGACCGCCAGTTGTCTTGAAGTTTGGTTCTGAGATTTACTCGCTGTCTGGTGGCTCGATAGATCCGTGTCCTGCCACTACCCCTTTCGCTCCGTGCCCTCCGTTCAATCTTCCGCCCCTTAATCCGGGTGCAGCGGCCACGCCGATCTTCGTTCATATTATACCGGTCAAGCCGTTTCGCCTACGCGTTGAATCGACAGGATACGGCCCGAACGGCGCAGTGAAAAAGCTTGAGGGAATTATTAGGCGTAACCTATTTAACGGATTAGCCCCGGCGGCGGCGACCACAATGCTAGGGCCGAACTGTACTCCAGGACCCGCGCCGCTTGATCATTGTTTTGAACCAGGAACGTCGAATGGTGTTGAATATTTAGGTGGTGATTGCGCGACCGGATGTGTACCTTCTTTTGGATTGACCAATCAGCAATATTTGGATTATGTCGCGTCGCATCCCCCAGGCGGCGGTGTTCAAAATATGCAGCCACCGCCAGCAATCCTTGACCCAGCGTCTATTCCGTCATGGCAGCAGACTCCTGCGGCGATGGAAAGCGATATTATAAATGTTTTTCGAAGCGCTGTGCAGAATGACCCTTCACGATATCGTCCGAATGGATCCAATGTAGCAAATCCGGGAGACTGGGCAAGCGGAACCGGGGTGACATTTTGCGAAGGCAGTTGTCGAGTTTCTGGTGACGGTGGTGGTATTTTGATCGTGACTGGAAAACTAACGAATGTCGGTGGATTTAGATTTAAGGGCACGATCTATGTTGTCGGCGAAGAAGGCTGGGAACGCAACGGCGGCGGCGGCGGCGAGGTCAGGGGCAATGTTATTATCGCGGCGTACTATTATCGACTATCTTCATATCGCATAGGCAACATATCCTCGACGTTTTTGCCAGCACGTTACTGGATCACGGGCGGCGGAGCATCGGACATTATTTATTCAGACGTTAGCGCAAATTACGACAATATCCCCACACTCAGTGATCTGATGGCTGGTGTTGCGGAAAAATAGGCTCAGATCGATAACACGATATACAAGGCGGGGACGGTTCCCGCCTTTTTTATTTGCTTTACTACCGAACTTCCGCCGCCGCTATTCGTGCAAATATCGCTGCCGCAATGTTATATTTACTGAATATGAAGAATCTGCTTTGTGCTTTATTTGTAATTATTACCCTGCATGTCGATGCTTTTTCCCAGCAAAAACCGTTAGAGGTTGCCGGCGAAAAACACTTGAAAAATATCAAACAACTCAGCTTTGGCGGCGAAAATGCCGAGGCTTACTTTTCGTCTGACGGAAAGCAATTGGTCTTTCAGTCCAAGCGTGACAATCTCGGCTGCGATCAGATCTTTACGATGAATGTCGATGGCTCGAACGTAAAGATGGTTTCGAATGGCGAAGGACGCACGACCTGCTCGTATTTTTTAAAGGGCGGCAAAAAGCTGCTCTACGCCTCGACGCACGGCGGTAAAAAAGAGTGCCCGCCAAATCCCGATTTTTCAAAAGGTTACGTGTGGGCGATCTATCCGGATTACGACATTTACACCGCGACGCCGGACGGCAAAAACATCAAAAAGCTGACGGACAATCCGGGTTACGATGCCGAGGCGACTGTCTCGCCAAACGGCAAAAAAATCGTTTTCACGTCTGAACGCGATGGCGACCTCGAACTTTACTCAATGGATACGAATGGCAAAAACATAAAACGCCTTACGAACGAACCAGGTTATGACGGCGGTGCATTCTTTTCGCCCGACAGTAAGATGATAGTCTATCGGGGCTCGCATCCGACCGATCCTAAGCTCGTCAAACGAGATAAGGAGCTTCTGGCCGAACACTTGATCGTTCCGACGATATTCGAGATTTGGGTAATGAACGCAGATGGCACAAACAAGCGCCAAGTGACAAAGCTAAACACCGCATCGTTCGCACCGTTTTTTACGCCCGACGGCAAGAAGATCATCTTTTGCACCAATTACTTCGCGACCGACGCTCGCAAACGCAATTTTGACCTCGCACTCATAAACGTAGACGGAACGGGGCTCGAACGGGTCACATTCAACGAGTCTTTCGACGGGTTTCCGATGTTCTCGCCGGATGGCAAAAAGCTGGTTTTTGCGTCAAACCGAAATGCTGCGACCGCTGGGGATACGAATGTGTTTATCGCCGATTGGGTGCAATAGGTCCTTTTTGTCGCATTGCGTTCCTGTTTTATGACAAAACAAATCGTCGGATTACTACTACTATTGGTAGCCGGGCTTGGCGTTTCGGCGCAAACGACCGAAAAGACCGTCGTAGAGATCCGCAGCTATTACAAAGATATTTCTGAGAAAGCTCGGCTTGCCGAATCGGACGACGATCAAGGCGAATTGGGCGAGCTGGTGATGAATGAGTTAGTCATAAATAAGCGAAACCATCAGTGGCGCGCTGTCGGTGTTTACGGCCAAACCTACAAATTTTTTTACAGCGGTGGTGACAGCGAGGCCCATCTTTATCCCGACCAGCTCGTTTTGGTCAGGGTCGGACGAAAAGTGTCAAACCGGGTTTATTTGGAGGAATATTTGTATTCGAAGAGCGGCGAATTGATTTTCTGCTTTCAGAAATCCGAGAATGACGACCAGGTACCGGCCGAGAGGCGGGTGTATTTCTCGGGGATAAAAGCTATCCGTATTGCAGAAGATGAGAAAATCCGCGATCGGCTGACTGCCCGGGATGCACAAATTGTCAAAGAGATTTTCAGACAGAGTCGCAAGATCAAAGAGATATTTATTAGGTCGATCAAATTATGAAAAGGCAATTTTTTAGTTTTTTACTTCTATTATCGTTAGTATTCAGCGTTTCGGCGCAAAAGGCGCAGCTTGCCAAATCGGATACAACGCAGGCAAATCTCCGACAGCACATCGAGTATCTCGCTTCTGACAAACTCGAGGGCCGTCGCACAGGCGAGCCCGGGGCGACCTATGCAGCGGGGTATATCGCCAACCAGTTTGCGAAGCTGAAACTCAAACCCGGCGCCCGCTCGCCAAACGGAAAACCCAATTATATGCAGCCATTTCCCGGCAAGGCCGCTGCGCCCGACACGGCTGTGACCGGCTATAACGTCATCGGCATTCTTGATGGCACGGATCGTTTGCTCAAGAAGGAAGCGATCATTATTGGCGCACATTACGACCACCTCGGCCGCGGCGGTGAGGGCAGCCTCGCGGCAAACTCGACCGAGATACATCACGGCGCCGATGACAACGCGTCGGGTGTGGCCGCGATCATCGAACTTGCACGGCAATTCGTTAAGGAAAAGAAGAATAAACGCACTATCATCTTTATCGCATTCAGCGGCGAGGAAGAGGGACTCTTTGGGTCGAAATACTACGTCAACAATCCGGTCTTTCCGATCGAGAACACCGTCGCGATGATAAATCTCGACATGGTCGGACGGTTAAAAGACGACAAGCTGACGATCGGTGGGATCGGCACGGCAAGTCAGTGGAGAGAACTCGTTGAGGCCGCAAACCCAAGACAGGTGTCGGACACGAGCACGAATGACAGAGCGTCGATGTCGTTTGTTCCGATTTTCAAACTTCAGCTCAACGAAGATGGCTTTGGACCGTCGGACCACTCCTCTTTCTACACAAAGAAAATTCCCGTTCTCTTCTTATTCACGGGAACGCATCTCGACTATCACAAGCCTTCTGACACTGCCGAGAAGATCAACTATCAAGGTCAAGAAATTATCGTCGACTATGTTGCGTCGATTGTGAAGCGTGTCGACAACAATGCTACGCGGCCAACTTATACGGTTGCAAAAAGCTCAGGTATGCCAGGCGGACGCACGTCGTTTAGTGTCAGTTTGGGCACGATACCTAGCTATACCGATTCGACCGACGGCCTAGTGATCGATGGTGTTCGCGACGATTCGCCGGCTGCGAAGGCGGGCCTTACCGGCAATGACAAGATCGTCAAACTCGCCGGAAAAGACGTCAAAAACATCCAGGATTATATGGCTGCGATGGGGACGATGAAGGCCGGCGAAGAATACGAGATCGTCATTAAACGGGGCTCTGAAACTTTGACACTCAAGATCGTTCCGGTGCCGGCGGCACCGAGGAATTAAGGCGCAGGCAAACATCCGGCTGAGACGATCGTTGGCATTAAGAAGATCCCATAATGGCATTTCGCTTTTGCAAATTTCACGGTTTTGGCAACGATTATATCGTCATTGAGCGCGACGAGATCGGCGACGGCGTTTCCCTCGAGCGTTTGGCCGTCGCGATGTGCCACCGTAATACCGGCGTCGGCGCCGACGGTATCGCAGTGGTGGAAAGACGAGATGGGTCCGCCGCCGATTATTACTGCGAGATCGTTAATCCGGACGGAAGCACGGCGGGATTTTCCGGTAACGGTACGCGCTGTGCGGTCGCATATCTACATTACAAGGGGCTCTGGTCAGACGAGCGTCTGCGGCTCGCGACGCGTAGCGGCGTCAAGACATACGATCTTATTGAGAGGAAAGGCGACGGCGAATTTTGGTTTGCGGCTGAGATCGGCAGGCCGCGCTTTGCAAGCGAGGAGATTCCTGTCCTGACTGACACGCGACGCGATGCGGTCGTTAATGAGCCAATAATGGTCGATGCCAAGCAATATCTATTCTCGGCCATTAACGTTGGCAATCCGGTGGCCTGCATCTTTGTCGATAATTTTGATTTCGATTGGCGCGGCGTCGGACGGATAATGGAAACGCACGAGACATTTCCGGATCGCGCGAATATTGTTTTCGCGAAAACTAACGGCCCGGAGAACATCGAGATTCGCATATGGGAACGCGGCGCTGGCGAGACCGCCGCCTCGGGAACGTGTTCGAGTGCGGCCGCGGTACTAAGTTCTTCACTGAGAAAAACGGGCCGCAAAGTCTCGGTTCGATCCGAAGGCGGCATCACGGACGTTTTGTGGCGCGACGACGACGAGATCGTCATTACGGGCAGAGCTGACCTGGCGTTCTGTGGCGAATGGCCGGGTTAGTACGCCGTCTTATTTCCCAAGTATTTCGGCCACCGCATTCTGACGGAAATCGAAAATGTAAGCCAATTCGCGTTTCACAATAAAATGAGCGACATCTCCTAACGGTTCGAATGGGATCCGGTAACGCACTTCGTCCTCGATCAGAGTCTTTGACGGCTCAAGTTCGGTAAACGTGTGGCGGTGGATCCATTGCCGATACGGCCCGATGAGTTGTTGATCGACAAACTCAAATGGCGGTTCCCATAGCGAAATCTCGGTTCGCCATTTTATCGGCAGACCCCGCAATCGCAGTCTGTAATCGATCAATGTGCCTTTCTGGATGTTGATCGGCTGCGGCGTGATGATCTTAAAGTTCAGTTCGGGCGGCGTGATCCTCTCTAGGTTCCCGGCATCGGCAAAAAAATCAAAAGCCTCGGCCCTCGGTAGGTTGAGCGTAAGTTCGCGTGTAAGAATGTGTTCGGCCATAGTCGTTGACGATTGATCAATCGTCGAATAAAACAATTCGCACCGGCTGGGCAATCAGATGTGCGGACTTTCAATCGAGCTTCTCAACCCACCATCTGCGGTCGTGAACTTACTTTTTCGATTTAAGGAACTGTTTTGGGATTGTATTTTCGGGCGTTTCGGCTTGCCAGTAGATGGTCACGACCCACCAGCGTTTGCCGTCATTGAGAAGTTGAAAACTATTGATCCCACGAAGAAACGGCGTTTTGTCGTCCGATTTGCGAAATGCGTGATACGTCGAAAAGACCTGCGCGATGTTGCCGTAAATATCGACGTGGCGGGCTAGCTCACGCTCGTGAAAGCCGTCTTTCGCAAAAACGGGATCGGCACGCTTCACATAGTCGGCGGGCGAGATCGCATTTGCACCGAATACGCCGGTCTGAGC
>DAIRVI010000068.1:0-14330 GCA_036802885.1 Pyrinomonadaceae bacterium | reverse complement strand
CTACAACCAACGGATTATGAGTCCGCTGCTCTAACCGTTGAGCTACAAGGGCATATAAACCAGTTTAGTTTAATCTCTTTTTTCCCGCAAACCGACTGGAATGTAACCAACTATGCGAGAAGCGGGCGGAATATCACAGCACTGCGAATCTTATCGATCGATTGGGAAAGGGCTTCAGCCTCTGAGTTTGGATTTTCGCGTGTATATGCCGTTTTGATCTCGGCATCGGTCTTGTCTTTCAGGAGATTTTCGAGAACAAACATTTCCGTTTCGCCAAATTCAGGAATGCCGAGAGCATTCGTCGCCTCGATGCCAATTACACGTGTCTCTGCGAGATCGAATACCCAATCCAAAACTTTATCCACCGGATCGGCGTCACTAAACCGCTGCTTGATCAGCGAAAATATCCTTTCGCGAGTGTCCACATTCAGCAGCAGAGCCATAAAGAACCGATGCTCCGCGTTGGTCACATAACTGCGTCGGTTAACGATCTCGTCCACCATATCCGACCACTCAAAGACCGACCGCATTGCTGTGCCAGCTGATCGGTGCCGATTTTCGATGATCCTTATAAAGCCGTCAAACTGTGCCTTTGGGCCCTCTAGCTTGAACAACTCGCCGAGTTGGTTTGATCTCAAGAGCGCTCTAAGCTGCGTCAAGATCATATAACTCGTCTGCATATCGCTCGATTTAAGAAAATCGGTGGCTAAGCTCTCTGCATCGGGCCGCTTTGCCCGAAAGAGTGTCGACATCATTTGCAGCTTTTTAGTCGTAGTATCCTGTTCAAAAAACGGGTCGATCGCTATGCACGGCTTGTGATAAGAGAATTGAGGCAGATGCAGCGGGCTCTTATCCGTTCGCACAACGATCGTGGCCGACGGTTGGTCGAGGTGAAACAACGAATGAATATAACGGTTTCCCGCCCAGATTTCCTGTACGCCGCCAACCTCGAGCAGCTCGCACAATTTCAGCGTAAGATCACCGATCTCAAAAAATGTATTTATCGCCTCGTGACGTTTCCATTCGTACCAGCTATGAATGCTCGACCCCGCCAGCACCTGAAACGCGCCGCAGAAACCGTGCTGATGGATAGCCGTCGTGCCCTCGAACCAAAAGTAAACGTCGATGTGAAAGCGAGGGCCGGAAAAGATGGTGATCGGCGGGTCGCCAAAATTGCCGCGGACATCCCTTTGCGGCGGCAGCTCGGTTTGTTTGAGCGACCATTCGACCACATCCCAGGCCGTAAGTTTCGACGGCAATTCGGCTTTCTTCAGCGCCTCAGCGGCGATCGAGGGCAAAAGTTCCTCGTCGTAATTATTTGCTCGCCAAACGTCTTCGATCTCGGCACCGAGTTGTTGAAATAATTCCATATAAATTAACGATCCGTGTCAAAATTCGGCTTCCGGCCGCTCACTTTGCGATAGGTGCCACCCGACATTACGTTGTGCCCGAAACCGCAATCGGCGTCCGTGCCGGCTTGCGTTACTTTTACCGTTCCCGGTTTTACAAATTTTATCGTGATCTTACACGCGCCGAATTCGTTCGAATCATAAATTGCGGTGTCGCCTTTGATCGCCGCCTGACCGTCGAGATAGCCCATATTTGCGGACAGCTCGCCATTTACAAAGTAAGGATATATCAGGTCAAAGGCTATGTGTAGTTTGCCGCCGCCGAGAGCGTAGATCTTTAGGTCATTTGACTGACCTTTGAATTTACCTGAGAAATAACTGCGAAAAGTGCCATTGACCTCACGCGCGGAAACACTCGTGCGCGATCTCTGTGCAGACGAATCGCCCGACAACGCCATCAGACACACGGCAGCAAATAGCAGGCTGAATAATTGTTTACGCATAATTCACCTTTTCGATAAAACGATTATCTGCTATATTTTGCCTAACTCTTCCGTAGATTTAAACAACATAAAGGGGAAAATTGATGAGCGCTGCAATCGACGATCTGAACCCGAAGGCCGGACACGAGTTTTTCGGCCATCCAAAAGGACTTCCGACTCTTTTCATGACCGAGATGTGGGAACGATTTTCGTTCTACGGCATTCGGCCGCTGCTTATACTATTTATGACAGCAACGCTGATGGATGGGGGCTTTGGGTTTGAACGGCCCAAAGCCGCGGCCATAGTCGGTATATACGCCGCTAGCGTATATCTGTCGTCGCTGCCCGGTGGCTGGATCGCCGACCGTTTGCTTGGGCTAAGGCGGGCGATCATGTACGGAGCCGTGCTGATCACAAGTGGCCATTTATCCATTGGACTATCGGGATTTTTCGGCGGAAAGACAATGTTCTTTATTGGCCTGATACTTATCGTTCTCGGAACAGGTTTGCTCAAGCCAAATATCTCAGCGATCGTCGGCGACCTTTATCCCGAGGGCGGAGAGCGGCGCGACGCCGGATTTTCGATCTTTTATATGGGCATAAATCTCGGGGCAACCCTTGGGCAGATCATCACCGGATTGCTGGGCGAAAAATACGGTTTCCACTGGGGCTTTGGCGCCGCGGGTGTAGGTATGTTTTTTGGTTTACTCTGGTTCGCTATTCGATCGCGAACAACTCTGGGAAATATAGGCATCGAACGCAGCCGCGATCCTGACCCGACAATTCAGGCCGGTTACGAATCCCGGGTAAAGATCGTGGTCGCGGTCGGCCTCGCGATAATCGCGTTATTGATAATTTTGACAGCCACGGGCGTAATAGTTATAGACCCGCAAGTCATCGGCGGCTACATGCTCTATGCATTGGTTAGCGTCGCGGTCGTGTTTTTCATCTATATGTTCGTTGCCGGTAAGTTGAACAGCGATGAGAAAAAACGCGTGATAGTTATCGGCGTCTTATTTCTCTTCGCGGCGATCTTTTGGGCGGCATTCGAACAGGCTCCGACCTCGCTCAACCTCTTTGCCAAAGATTTTACCGAGCGTCAAATTGGTTCGTTTGAGGTGCCTGCACTTTGGTTCCAATCGATCAATTCGTTTCTAATTATCATATTTGCACCGATTTTTGCGGCCATTTGGACGTGGTTCGGAGCACGTAACATTAATATCTCGAGTCCGGCTAAATTCGCTCTGGGGTTATTTTTGGCGGCCGTAGGATTTTTCATAATGATATTCCCGGCCAATATGCTCGTTTCGACGGGCGGCTTGATCAAGGTCTCGGCTTGGTGGCTGACCTTCAGCTATCTATTCCAGACGTTTGGCGAGTTGCTACTCAGCCCAGTCGGGTTGTCGTCTATGACAAAACTCGCGCCTCGCCGTTTTGTCGGCCAAATGATGGGCATCTGGTTCCTCGCGGCGTCGGTCGGCAACCTTATCGCAGGCCTCGTCGGCGGCAGCGTCGACCCCGAAAAACTCGAACAGACGCCCACCCTCTTTACCTGGACGACTATCGCACTTGTGGTTTCTGCGGTTATTTTAGGACTACTGGCGATACCGATCGCCCGTATGATGAAGAATACCGAAGACGTCGTTCACAACGAAACCGTCGAGCCCGCGGGGGCTTAGCGGTAATCGGAACTGATTTTTTTGTTTGTTTAGTCATAACTATTTAGTAATTTGATCACTTAAAGGAAATAATCTGATGAGCGCAAACGCAGATACGATAGACAGCAGAGGTTTTAGCGTCGACAGCAGTAAACATCCAAAGGGACTTTACGTCCTTTTTGGAACGGAAATGTGGGAACGGTTCAGCTTCTATTCGATGCTGTCCCTATTCACGCTTTACCTTCGCGACCCGACTACAGGATTTGGCTGGACGGCGGCCGAGGCGACGGCTCTATATTCCAATTATCTGGCCTTCGTTTATCTGAGCCCGCTGGTCGGTGGCTTTATCGCCGACCGGTTCACCGGTTATCGCAAGGCGGTGATGATCGGCGGCTTCTTCTTCATGGCCGGCCACGGCCTGCTTTCGATACCGGCGATCTGGGCCGTCTATCTGGCTCTAACGTGCCTCGTCATCGGAAACGGGTTCTTCAAGCCGAACGTCTCGACAATGGTCGGCAACCTCTATCCCGAGGGCAGCCACCTCAAGGATCGGGCCTATAACATCTTTTACATGGGCATAAACGTCGGAGCCTTTCTGGCGCCGATCGTGATGGAGATCGTCAAGGCATACTTCGGGTTCCACGCCGCTTTTGCAGTCGCTGCTTTCGGAATGGTCATCTCGGTCTCGATCCTCTGGTACTTCAGAAACATGGTCGAGGATCCTGGCGCCCTCGCCGCCCGAAAGGAATTACGGGCAAATAGAGGTTCAGACACTGCGGCCGATACGGTCGCGACGGCGGTCGATGCTCCCCCACACGATGTTAGCCACCAGGACGACGGCGGCGACGCGGCCCAGGCGCGGAACAAGCAGACCTTAATGGAAAGCGTTCCGAACTCAAAACGCATCATCGCCCTGATCGTGATCTTTATCATCGTGATCGTTTTCTGGATGGTCTTTCACCAAAACGGTTCGACACTGACGTACTGGGCTGACGACAACACGGCCTGGAATGTAACGGGAACGATCTCCAATTCGATAAATGCATTTTGGGTGCTTACCCTAACTTTTCCGCTAGTGTGGTTTTGGGGATTTCTCGATCGCCGCGGCAAAGAGCCGTCCACTCCGACCAAGATGGCATTCGGAATGACGCTGACCGGCATCTCGTTCCTCGTCCTGTATCTCGGGGCAGTAGCGGGCGAGAATTCGCCTAAGACAGCGGAACAATTTGCGACAGGTGCCTTTCGCGTCAATGAGCGCGTGATCACAAATCTCGGCGCGGCGGGTGTTCCAAAAGACGTTCTTGACAAGATTGTCAACGCAAAAGCTGCAGACGGCAAGAACACGATCTACGGCGTCAAATTTGAACCAAAAACTGACGAAACGACAAAAGCCATAACCTCGGGCGAGCAGCAACTCGTCAATGCTATCAACGCGGTAGCGCCGGGTGCCGGCGACATTCACAAAGCCGCTATCCTGCGAAACGCCTTTCTCTTTAAAGTGTCGGCCCTCTGGCTGATCATCGCCTACGGCATCGTCACGCTTGGCGAGCTTATGCTGTCGCCGATGGGCCTTTCGCTCGTATCAAAAGTCGCACCGATCAGCGTCCGCGGCCTTATGATGGGCGGATGGTTTGTCGCCACCGCGATCGGCAACAAGTTAACCCAGATCGGCATTTTCTGGGACATCTGGCTGCAATCGACGTTCTTTCTCGTCTTGGCCTCGATGGCCCTGGTGATGGCAGTTGTGCTCGCGATCCTGCTCAAACCGCTTAAGAAGGCTATGCCGGGCGTCTGACCCAAGTCAAAGGGCTTAAGTGGAAAGGCAGAATCGTAGTAACTTGGTTTTGCCTTTTCCCCTTTTTACTTTTCACTTTTTACTTTGGCGAAAGGCAGCCATCGCCTCGGCGGCGCCGGCGTGCATGATCTCGGGTTTGTGATAGCGCCAGTATTTTTCAAACTCTTCGTCGCTCATCTGCGTATTCTCACCGCGAGTTTTTTCTCTCAAAAAATCTTCGGCCCAGGCCCGAATGTCCATATCTGTATTCAACGCCGTGCGGGCTCCGTGCATCAAATTGTCGCGTTCCATAGATTTATTCTCCGTATGCTAGATTATTAAATACTACTTGCTTTAACAAACGTCGCCTGGGCGACGTTTCTGGAGTTCCATGTGAAAAAAATATTTATTAGCTCATTATTATTTGTCTTACTCGCGTCTAATGCAGCGGTTGGTCAGCGAGTTAAGCCAAGTGCGACGGTCGCCAAACCTACGCCGGCGGCGACTAATGTCGGGACATACTCGCAGCCTGAGTACAAGGTAGCTTTCTTAAACAAGACACTAGCAAACGGCCTTGAAGTCATCGTTTATCCTGATCCGGGTGTTCCGATCGTATCTGTCGAATTAGCCGTTCGCAACGGCTCATTCACCGAACCGCCTGAACTCAACGGCCTTTCACACCTTTACGAACATATGTTTTTTAAGTCGAATCAGGCGACCGTCAATCAAGAGCCTTATCTTAGAGAGATCGGCCAGCTTGGCATCACTTACAATGGCTCGACACGCGAGGAGGTCGTGAATTACTACTTTACGACGACGAGCCAGTATGCCGGCACCGCAATTCGATTTATGAGGGATGCGGCGATGTATCCCATGTTTAATGAGGACGAGTTTGCTCGTGAAAAAGAGGTTGTGATCGGAGAGATAGACCGCAACGAATCAAATCCGTTTTTCTATCTCAATCGCACATTACAGGACAAACTCTTTTACAAATATCCGACCCGAAAGAATCCGCTTGGTACCCGCGAATCGATCCAGAGCGCAACGACTGAAAAGATGCGGCTTATACAGGGCCGTTACTACGTTCCTAATAATTCGACTGTGATCGTAACCGGTGACATTGATCCGAACGAGGCTTTTAGGCTTGTTGAGCAATATTTTGGTCAGTGGCAGCGGCGCCCCGTCGACCCTTTTCAGGAGTTCCCTTTGGTCGATCACCCACCGCTATTCAAAAGCGACGGTTATGTGGTGGAGCAGCCGGTCCAGAATGTGCTCATTCAGATCGGATGGCACGGCCCGTCGATCGGTAAGGACAACGCTGCTACTTATGCAGCCGATGTTTTTTCTTATATCGTGACGCAGCCTGATTCGCGATTTCAGCGCAATCTGGTGGATACCGGACTTGTTGTGGGAGCCGACATCGGTTATTACACTCAGCGAAATGTCGGCCCGATCGTCGTCACACTCGTAACGACGCCGGACAAAGCTAAAGTCGCGCTCAAAGCCGTCTACGCTGAGATCGCACAGTTCGATAAACCAAACTATTTCACAGATGCCGAACTTGCAAACGCCAAGACCATACTCGAATCTCGCGACCTGTTTGACCGCGAAAAGCTAAGTGAATATGCCCATACTTTAGGCTTTTGGTGGAGCTCGACGGGTATTGATTACTTTCGCGGATATCATCAGGCGCTGCGTGCGATCACCCGTCGCGACACAAACCGCTACGTTCAAACTTACATCCAGGGCAAACCGCACATCGGTGTTGCTCTGATATCAAGGGAATCTCAAGCTCAGGCACGCATCTCGGCGGACGACCTGATCGGTAAATAATATGCACATGGCAATTTTTCCTTTCGCCCGCATTGGTCGGGCCACATTACCGCTGATCTTGATCTTGCTGATCTTTCAGCAGGGAGTGCTGGGACAGGCAGCAAAAACGAGCCTTTCATCGCAGGCCGCACTCGTTAGCGAATTTGATGTAAACGGACTAAAGGTACTGATCAAGCGCCGTCCCGGTAGTTCGACGGTTGCGGCGGGCCTCTTTTTTCGAGGTGGCGCCAGAAATCTGACGGCCCAAAATGCGGGCATCGAGAATTTTATGTTGAGTGTCGCAACCGAGGGCAGTCAACGATTTCCGCGGGAAATTCTGCGGCGAGAACTTGCAAGTACGGGTAGTAATATCAGCTCTGGATCAAATTATGATTACAGCGTTCTCGCGCTCACAACCACGCGCGAGAGATTTGACCGCTCGTGGGATGCCTTTACCGACATCGCCCTTCGTCCCGCATTTGCAGCCAAAGACGTTGAATTGACCCGCGAAAAATTATTGACGTCACTACGAAGTCAAGAGGACGATCCGGACGGTTTCCTGCAGGTACTTGTAGATAAGACGATAAATGCCAAAACACCGTACGAAAATGATCCGGATGGTACGATCGAGACGATAACCGCTCTGAAAGCCGCCGATCTACGCTCCTATCATCAAAAAGCCATGCAGACGTCCCGGCTGTTGATAGTGATAGTTGGCGATCTTGACCCTAGTTTATTGAAACAGCGGGTTGCCGCTACGTTTGGGAAACTGCCTCGCGGTGATTATAAGGACACTCCGATACCGGCCTTTGATTTTTCCAAATCTACGCTTGACGTGATCTCTCGAAATTTGCCTACAAATTATGTGGAGGGTGTTTTCAGAGCTCCGTCAATAAACAGTCCCGATTTTTACGCAATGCGTGTGGCTACCACCTTATTACGCGACCGTGTTTTTGAGGAGGTGCGGGTCAAAAGAAATTTATCCTACGCGCCAAGCGCCGATATTGGGTCGCAGGCAGCAAACACCGGAAACATTTATGTTTCGGCGGTCGATGCCAATCGTGCCGTAAGCGTAATGATAGACGAGATCAAGGCTTTGCAAACGAAACTAGTTGACGAGCGCGAGATATCGGGCGTTGCCGGACAGTTTTTGACCACCTATTTTATCGGACAGGAAACAAATGCCGCACAGGCGCGTGAGCTCGCAATGTATGAACTCATCGGCGGAGGCTGGCGAAATTCTGCAAAATTCCTTGATGGAATTCGCAGCGTCAAACCGGAAGAGGTTCGAGCAGTAAGTGCCACTTACATGAAGAACCTGAGATTCGTCGTGATCGGAAATCCATCCGCGATCGACAGATCGCTTTTCCTGCAAAACCAATAGACGAGCCCTTTAATGAATCGACAATAAAAAAGATCCGTTGGAACCATTCGCCAACGGATCTTTTTGTCTAAATGACGATCAGACCTACTTTCCGTCTTTTTTCCGATCTCTATTCTCTGCCGGTCCCGTTTCAGGTTTTGGCTGGCTTTTGGGCGGCGGCGGTTCTTGCCTCGGACGCGGCTCATTACGCGGCTGCTCTTTCACCGGTGGTTGGGGCCTCGGGGTGTTCTCGTATCGCGGCTGCTCCTTTACCGGCGGTGGTTGGGGCCTAGGCGTTGTCTCGTATCGAGGCTGCTCCTTCACCGGCGGTGGTTGCGGCCTAGGCGTCGTTTCATACCGCGGAGTTTTTACCGGTTCCTTTTGCGGCTCGTCGTCACTCCTTATCGGCGGCGTATAAATCGTTGTCTGCTTTATTGGTGCGTTCTCGGTTCTTTCTTTGACTATAACCGGACGGTCAACCGCGCCGGTTTTGCGCTTTACGGTGGTCCCGTTTTCGGACGGATTGATTCCGTCCGTTTCATTATTGCCAGTGACCGGCGGACGGCCGCCAAAGATCCTCTTCGTCCTAAGTTCCGTGTCAAGCGGCGCGGCCTGATTGCGCGGCGCGGCTCCCGTCGCGACCTCAGACTCCGCCATCGCGACACGTGGCGACGCTGTCCTTATATCCCTGCCGATCTTGCGACTGACCTCAGAATATGAGGGCAGGGCCGTGGCGACAGTCACCTCAGCGGCTGTCTCGGCTAACACAGCGTTGGCCACGGAGAGCGGCGGTCTGCGCGGACCCTTAATACCAGTTCCGAACTCGTCCCTGGGTGTCGTGATCACCGCGCTTGGTGGAATGATCGTTTGACGTCCAGGCGGGCGTATTGGCTTGATCCCGGCCGTGACCGTTCCCCCGGGTGTCGGTGTGGGCCTCGGCCTCGGACCTCCGCCGGGGTGATTTCCACCATTATGATTGTTTTGATTCCAGTTGTAGTTATGATGACGACGGTAATACGGCAGTGGATACCAGCAAACATTATTATTGAAGACGTTAATGACCACCAGAGCCGGGAACCACCAGCTTCGCGCCGGCCTGTAGTAGCCGTATGGCGACCAATTCCAGTAACCATCGTCGTAGAACCAGCGTCCGTGATGATATGTGGCCCAGCCCCATGGCTCGTCATTGACCCATATCCAGCCATACGGCTGCATCCAACGCCAATGGCCATACCGGTAAGGCGACCAATCTACGTAACGGCTAAGCGACGTTCTATATGGGCGCCAAACGTAACCATAGTTTCTTGTGTTTACCCATTCGCCATAGTCATTGAGGTCATCGGCTCCGTAAATGTCGTTGTCATAATACTTGTCGTAATAGGCGGCTTTCAATTGTTTTGCGATGATAAAATCTCGTTCCGCGACCCAATCTCCGAAATCGTCCGAGATTCGAGAGGCATCGGACGTTTCCCATTCGCCCACATTAGCACCCGCAATGTACACACGCGCGCTTCGGCCGTTTTTTAGAGTAAAGCCGGCATTGTCGGAATAAACGCGGGCTTCGCCGCCCTCGGTCGAACTGACGCGTATCTCGTTGTCGCCTTCACTTCCGGCGTCGACACGATAGGCACCCGAGTGCTGAACCGCAACGGTTGTTTTTGGCGCGTCGATCTCAAAATACGAACGGTCCTTATTGAAAGATGTGATGCGGACATTCAGCGTACCGAGTGAAAGGCTGACCGCGATACCCTCGTCCTTAAGCGTCTCTATCTTTAATAATGAGCTTTCCGATAGCCGCAGATGTTGATACTTGTCAAACTGGATCTCAACCCGACCGTTGACCTCGGTCACGATCTCATCTCCTTCGACGACCGGGAGATTGAGCGTCACGTTTTCCCAATCTGAGGTTGCCGCTCGTTTGATCTTGGCATCACCTTTAACAAAACTGATCCGCGCAACGCGCGCGGTGACCTCGGGAACGTCGTCGTCGTCAGGCACAGCGCCTGAAGGAGATTCCGGGAGATTTAACGTCTGAGCACCAGGGCTCGAACCAAATACCGCAATACCCGCGATCGCAAAACTAACGAACATCAAAAAGAAAACCAAAAAAACTCTGGATGCTGCACGCATAATACCTCCATCTACGATGCTTTACTTTTTTTCATGATCAAAGCAGTTAGAACCCGCTGCCTCAACTTTTACTATGAGTCACTGCAAAAATCATACCTCGCCATCGAAATCAGACAATCGTTGATAAAATCAATGGAATTAATGGGTTAGACATGTTGACGGTTTACCAAATCGTGTATGATGATCGCCATTTCAATACGAAATCGTGCAAACGTTGCCTGGAAATTTGCTTGATTCTGTTTTTGAGTAATAAACTCGTCCTGCAGGGAATAATTTTCTGCGAGAGCCATTAATACTATGAAGAAATATCTGTTTGTAATTGCGATAATCCTTACCTTCGGCTTTTCCGCATTTGGCCAGAAGGCGGCGGTCGGCAAGGTCGATTCGACAAAAGGCGTTCGAGACGCATTTGACCGCCTGATCGACGGCGTAAAGCAGGTTGATGTCGATAAGGTCATGGGCGCGTATGAAAAAAGCGATTCGCTATTAATATTTAATAATAACGGCACGGCAACGAACGGCTGGGACAACGTCAAAGCAAACGTCACCGCGACGTACGCAAAGCTAACAAATGTAACTATCGACATCACGGGCTTGCGCGTCGAGATGCTTGGCCCCAGGTCGGCCTACCTAACGTGTAAGTGGAAGCAAACGCAGGAGAATGATGGCAAGCTTGAAAGCGCCGCGGGCCGGATGACGCTCGTCTTTCGCCTGATCGGCAAAGACTGGAAGATCGTCCACCGCCATACATCGCCGGACAGACCCGACGCAACACGGCCGGTGTTCCCATCGGAGCGTCAAGATTGAGACGACGACAGATAGAAAGATCCCGGTAGATAAAAAAGGCGTGGAGAAATTTCCCTACGCCTTTCTCAATTTCGCTAAATGGATTGATTAGCCGATAAACATTTCGTCTTCGGTATACACGCGGTCGATCTGCTTGGGCGCCGGTGCGAACAAAACCTCGAGGCCGCGTTTGACGCCCGCCATTATGGCGGCTATCTCACGGGCCGGGATGACGATCTTTTGTTGAACAAATTCGGTCGTATCCGTCACCTGCATATGAGTGCGGTCGATGCTCTTGCTGACCATCTCAACCTTATCTCTCGCAGTGATCGCAGTCTCGCCGATGAGGACGCGCAAGCCGGCAACCTCTTCTTTAATTAGCTCGGTCGACTCGGCAAGGTACTTTGTGGCTGTCGAGAGATTGCCCGAGATCTCGTTAAAATGCACCGATATCTCACGGCCCTGGGCACTGATAGCATTCACTTTTGCGATAAGCGGTTCGACCCGCCCCTCGATATTTTTGACGGTCGCTACGACGCGCCGCACCGTGATCGCGATCCATAGCAACGCTATCGCCATGAAAACAAAGCTTATCGCGATAACGATCGACGATATCATTTGCCAGAATTGTGGGTCGCCGGTATTCATCGCCTATTTGTTGTCTTTTTCGTCAACGGGATAGCTCGCACGCCCCTCGGTGATCGACTTTGACTCGTTTTTACGCTTCTCGGCCGTATAGGCATCCTTTCCGGCTTCGATCGCTACTGAAAACGGGTTTGCCGTGTTCGCCGCGACTGATTTTGCTTTCTCTGTCAGTTCGCCGGCCTTTTCGCTTGCCGTTTGATACAGTTCCGATGCCTTTTCGCGCGAAACTTCGTAATAGTCGCCCGCTTTTTCCTGCAATTGCGCGGCCGTCTCTTTACTTTTTTCAATTCCTTTTCGCGTTGCGTCAGCGATGTCCTCACGCAATTCCTGCCCCGATTTCGGTGCAAAGAGCAATGCCAGGATCGCTCCGATTCCGCCGCCAACTATCAAATATGTCAGCTTTGTCGCTGCGCTTGTTTCATCTCGTTCGTAATCACGTCCCATATAGTACCTCCCACGCACAAAGGGTGCGTCAAAAAATAAAAAAACTCTGCAATGTTTCAACTATAACAAAACTTTAGCCTTTAGAGCAAAGTAAAATTTTGCCCATCGCGGCGTCTCGCCGTCAGCGGAAAATGCAGCCAGCCATTCGATTTGTTACAATTTTCGTTTGCTCAAGCTGTATGGATCTGAACCTGTTACGAAATTTTTCGATCATTGCCCACATCGATCACGGCAAATCGACGCTCGCCGACCGCTTGTTGCAGATAACGGGCGCCGTCGCGGAGCGGGATATGGAGGAGCAATTGCTCGATGATATGGACCTCGAGCGCGAGCGCGGCATTACGATCAAGGCCCACGCCGTAAGGCTCGATTACAAGGCAAAAGACGGTAAGAATTACGTTTTGAATTTGATCGACACGCCCGGACACGTTGATTTTTCGTATGAAGTTTCGCGTTCGCTGTCAGCGTGTGAGGGCGCCTTGCTCGTTGTGGATGCCTCGCAAGGCGTCGAGGCGCAGACGCTCGCAAATACATATCTCGCAATCGAAAACGACCTCGAACTGATCCCCGTTTTAAACAAGATCGACCTGCCGTCTGCCGAACCGGAACGAATTCGCGAACAGATCGAGAGCATCATAGGCCTTGACGCGAGCGGCGCCGTTCTGACGTCCGCAAAAACCGGTATCGGCATCGAAGAGGTTCTCGAGGCCGTAATCGCAAAGGTACCCCCGCCGAAAGGCGACCGGAACGCTCCGTTAAAAGCACTCATTTTTGACAGTTGGTATGACAGCTATCGCGGCGTGATCGTACTTTTCCGCGTTATCGACGGCACGTTGAAAAAAGGCACAAAGATCAAATTTTTCAATACCGGCCGCGAATATCTGGTGGAAACGATCGGTGTTAATCGTCCGCGTCCAACGCCTATTAATGAGCTCGGCCCGGGTGAGGTCGGATTTCTGACCGCATCGATCAAAACTGTCGCCGACGTCCAGATCGGTGACACCATTACCGACGCCGCAAGGCCCGTAACGGAACCGCTGCCCGGTTTTCAGGAAGTAAAGCCGATGGTTTTCGCCGGCCTATACCCGATCGACTCAGCGCAGTACGAGGACCTTCGCGATGCGATGGAGAAATTGAGGCTGAATGATGCCTCGTTTTTCTTCGAACCGGAGAGCTCAACCGCGCTGGGCTTTGGCTTTCGCTGTGGGTTTCTCGGCTTGCTGCACATGGAGATCATTCAGGAGCGGCTCGAACGGGAATTTAATCTGGAACTGATCACGACAGCTCCGGGCGTTCGCTATCGCGTGACCACGACGGACGGCGTGGTTGCAGAGATCGATTCGCCCTCCAAAATGCCGGAAACGGGCCGAATCACCAAGATCGAAGAGCCGTTTATCGAAGCCACCATACTGACGAACGATGAGTTTTTGGGCGGTATCTTGCCGCTGCTCGACGAAAAACGCGGCGTTCAAAAGAAGTTTGAGTACATCACGACCGATCGCGTTATGCTCGTCTACGAACTGCCGCTAAACGAGATCGTGCTCGACTTTTACGACCGTCTCAAATCGGTTTCAAAAGGCTACGCGTCGCTCGATTATCATTTGTCGGGATATCAGGTGAGCAAGCTCGTCAAGCTGGACATTTTGGTTTCCGGCGAACCCGTCGACGCGCTTTCACTGATCCTGCACACGGACACCGCTACATCCAAAGGCCGTCTGCTCACCGCCAAAATGAAAGAGCTGATCCCGCGGCAGATGTTTGAGGTCGCCATTCAGGCTGCAATCGGCAGTAAGGTTATCGCCCGCGAAACTGTCAAAGCCATGGGCAAAAATGTCATCGCCAAATGCTACGGCGGCGACATCTCGCGCAAACGCAAACTGCTCGAAA
>DAIRVI010000067.1:0-14399 GCA_036802885.1 Pyrinomonadaceae bacterium | reverse complement strand
TTAAGATACCGAGTGAGGGTGGGCAATCGACGATAATATAGTGAAAATACTCTTTCACGCTGTTAAGCAGTTCTTTTAGAGCGTAATTCCGATTGGTCGATTCAACCAGTTCCACTTCTGCACCCGCAAGGTTCTTATCTGACGGTAGCACCCAAAGCGTCGAAATCGCGGTCGGTAATACCATTTCGCGGGGCGATTCGCCCATAACTAAAGCGTTGTAAAGCGTTTTGCGTGAATTGTTTCGGGCGATCCCGGCACCGGAGGTCGCATTTGCCTGAGGATCGGCATCTACAAGGAGCACCTTCTTACCTTCGGCCGCAAGGGCGGCAGCGAGATTGATGGCGGTCGTCGTTTTTCCGACACCGCCTTTCTGATTAGCGACTGCAATGATCTTCCCCATTTAGTTAAGAAAAACGCGAATTTCTAAGGTAGCACAGCTGAAACCCAAATTCTAATCTGAGGCATAGTGGCACGTGCCACCTTTCAAACAGGGCAAGATATGTGGGACGTACCACATTTACGAGAATCTTAATTGCGGTTTGCTCTAGTAGGATTGCTGGCCGTCAGATGAACGAGAACCGACGAAACAGCGGCCGGGGTAAGTCCGGCAATGGTGCGAACTTGGGCGAAATTTTGCGGGCGCGCCCGTTCGAGCCGCTCGACCATCTCGTTTGAGAGTCCTCCGATGGTAGCAAATCGAAAATCTTCCGGTACTTTTAGGCCGTCGTGATGATTGACTCGCTCGGTCGCAACCTTTTGCTTTTCGATATATCCGCTATACAGCGAATCAGCTAATGCAGTTTCAAGCTCGGCAATTCGCACGTCCTCTCCTAACTCTTCCTGCAAAAGTCGCCCGATAAGATCGGGTTTCACGCCTTGCCGCATAGCGAGTTGGGACAAAGTTATCGAATCGCCCAGATCGGCCTCCAGAATTTGCGAAATACTCGCGTACTCGACCGATGACCGCTTGAAACGTGTAAGATCGAGCCGGTTTCGCAGATTTGCCACGCGGTCTCGTTTTAGGTTAAATCGCTCCCAATCGGCATCGCCCACCAACCCCGCCTCACGACCCTTTGGCGACAAGCGCTCGTCGGCGTTATCGTGTCGCAACGTAAGACGCGCCTCGGCACGAGATGTAAACAAACGATAAGGTTCGTCCACTCCATGTCGGATCAAGTCGTCGGTAAGAACACCTATGTACGCCTCATCTCGTTGCAGAATAAATGGTTTACGGCCCTGCACCGAAAATGCTGCGTTGATCCCGGCCATTAAACCCTGGCAAGCGGCTTCCTCATATCCGGTTGTTCCATTTATCTGACCGGCAAGAAAGAGACCCTTCATCCGAGTCGATTCCATCGTTGGTCGCATCTCCCGCGGATCAACGAAATCGTATTCAATAGCATATCCGGGTCGGATGATCTGGACCTTTTCAAAACCATCGATCATCCGTAGCAATTCGAGCTGAAGATCCGACGGCAACGAAGTTGAAAATCCGTTCAAGTAAACCTCATTGGTATTATGACCTTCGGGTTCGAGAAATAGCTGATGCCTGTCCTTATCGGCAAATTTCACGACCTTGTCTTCGATCGACGGACAATATCGAGGTCCGACGCCTGTGATCTTCCCTGAATATAGGGGTGATTGGTGCAAATTATCGCGAATCATCTGATGGAGACGCTCGCTTGTATAACCGATGAAGCATTGAATTTGCGGCTGTTCGATCTTTTCAGTAGCAAATGAGAACGCAACGGGCTTTTCGTCGGGTGGCTGCGGCTCAAAAGCATCCCAATCGATAGAGCGGCCATCAAGCCGCGGCGGTGTACCCGTTTTCAGTCTTCCGACCGGAAATCCGTGACGTTTAAGGTTTTCAGCAAGCTCGATCGAGGCGGGTTCACCGGCCCTACCCGCCGAAAATGTCTTTCGACCCGCGTGTATCGTGCCGTTTAGAAATGTTCCGGTCGCAATTACTACTGATTTCGCACCAAACCGACGTGAATCCTGCATCTCCACGCCGATAACCTCATTGTTCTCAACAATTAGAACGATAACAACACCTTGGCGAAGTTGCAAATTCGGCGTCGCCTCGAGCACACGCCGCATTTCAGTTCGATAAAGGCTGCGGTCAGCCTGCGCGCGAGGCGATTGCACGGCCGGCCCCCGCGAACGATTCAAAAGTCGAAATTGTATGCCTGTGCGATCAATGACACGGCCCATAATGCCGCCGAGCGCATCGATCTCACGTACGACGTGTCCCTTCGCGATGCCGCCGACAGCCGGATTACATGACATCTGCCCGATCAGGTCAAGATTGATCGTAACGAGAGCCGTCTCGGCTCCCAGACGCGCCGCGGCCGATGCCGCTTCGCACCCGGCGTGCCCTGCTCCAATAACGATCACATCAAAATTTTCGTCAAACATATATCCCAAGCCAAAAAGAGCGGGTTTTCCCGCTCGTATTGCCAAACTCACTATTCTAGATCAATACACTGCGTTTGCAAATATTATCCTCCGAGCGACTGGACTATTCGTTCGAGGAAAACAGTTTGCTCATCCGATAGGTCGGTAAAGCGAACGCCGAACCCAAAGCCCTCGAGAATGTATGCAATATCGCCTGTAAAGGGCAGCGAGCGTCCATTTGGATGTACCAAGTCAAACGCAACGTTCTCATCAACGCGAAAAGAGGCGATCGTGTCAATGTAACATCCGCCCATACTAATATCGCTGATTCGCGCCTCACATTTTCCCGAGCCGGACTTAAGCACGATCTCTCCTAAAAATGGAACTCGTTTTTGTTCTCTCGGCATAGCGTACTAATGGCGACTTCTAATATTACGACGAAAGAGACGGAAGTCAATCGATTTGGTGAGCAATTTTCGACCTTAAAACCTTCCGATCGATTGTAGCTCGAACCAAAACCGACAAACTAATTATACGCCTGTTTCACCTTTCACATCCAACGAGTTTGGTGGGATAGGCAGAAATTACTCATTGGACCGCCAAATTATATTTTCGATCGCCACGGATTTAACAATGCTTTTAAAGGGGAGCGAGTCGGGACGGAATTCCTGACTGGCCGGGGGCGGGGCGAGCCGGATCGTGCCCTGGCTGGCTCCCCAATTATAGATTACCCTTTGGCAGCGTCTCGTAATGTCGGGTCGATGACACAGAATTTCCCAGGGACGCTTCGGTTTGGCAATTATTTCGACTTTAATTTCTCATTTTTCAGATCAGCATCCGTTGCAGAAATGATCTGTTCGACAATACGGCCGGGTTCCATTGGCTCCAGCAAGGCCGCCGTCTCAGGGTCATCGTCTGCGATACCGACCTTTTGGGCAATGCGCTGGAGCAGGTCAAGCATCTTCGTATTTTCCTGTTCAGCAAGCATGTTTATCTGGAGGTCAAGGTGGTTACGGCGTTCGGTTAGCTCTGTTTCGTGGTTCTGGCTAATAAGGATAAATGTCGAGAGAAAGATGGCTTCGAGCGAAACAACCAGGGTCAGAAATGTATACGGAAATGGATCGAACCGTGCGAAGGTAAAGACTGAATTAATGAGTATCCAGCCAGAGAACCATATGATGTGCACGTATACAAATACCATGCTGCCACAAAATGCGGCCACCAGTTCCGCGATCTTCTCACCGACCGTCCGATTGGCCTTTTGGGCCTCTTCGATTTCCGCAACTTTCGCAACATTAATGTGGGTTTCGGTCTCTAAAGCATCGGACCCGGCCGGGGAGTGTTTTACCTTAGAGGCTTTCTTATTCGTCGTTTTTTTATTTGGCATAATGTTGGTCCATGGATGAGAGGGTCGAAGAAAACAAAGGGAGACCGCAAGCGATTTCCCAATGAACTCTCGTTCAACTGTTCTTAAACAACGGGTCGTCGACCCGTTATCAATTGAACAATCAGCACGATGAGAGCTACGACGAGTAGCAAATGAATGAGCCCGCCGATCGAGGCACCGCCCACGCCGAGACCAAATCCCAGCGCCCAAAGTACTATTAGTACCAAAATGATAGTCCAAAGCATAATATTTTCCCCCTTTTATTTAAAAACTAGGCCCTCGCGGAACCTTTACTTGCCTTTGTAGCAGGCTTTGAAGCCGGCTTTTTGGTCGATGACGACGGCTTACCGCCAGCCTTCGCATTTTTCGCGGTTCCGCTGCCGTTTCCCGCGCCTTTCGCCGCCGATTTGGCGACAGGCTTTTTCGCGGACGATTTAGCCCCGTTGGACGACGATCTGGTAGTTGCCGCCTTACCGCTGCTATTCGATTTTGCCGAAGCAGATTTCCTACTACCGACCTCTTTCTCGGTGGAACTGGCAGCCCCGCTAAGTGCCCCAACCGCAGCCCCCGACAGAACATCCGACACTACCTCTTTTGCTTTAACGTATATAGTTTCGAGCGTTCCTTTCTCCGTTGTTTTCTTACTATTCATAATTTCCCCCTTTTTTAATTAAACTAAGACCTATTTTCCGGCTGTTGCCGCCTGTGACTGCCTGAAATTCTTTTTCTCTGCTTCCATCTCGGCACCGAGTTCGTCAAGCACTGCACTGTCGAACCGACTCTTAACAAGTGGAAACATTTCATTTTCCTCTTCCTTTACGTGATGCTCGACATCCTCGATTAACACCATGAGCTTCGGTTCAAACTTTTCGCTGTCATCCGCCAGCGCATCAAGTTCCCGCAGGAACATTTTTACCTGACGGTGCTCCTCTATGCCCTCTAAAACAATATCTACAAGCTCTTTACTGCCTTCGGCTTTGAGTTTCGGATAAAAGATCGTTTCTTCGATATGGGTGTGGACGTCGAGTTCGGCTTTGATTTTCTTAAAGATCGCCGGATGCTCACTTTCGTTGCCTGATTCGACCTTTTTAAATAGATCTGCAACGACATCATGATCGGCTTTTAGTAATTCGATTGCATTCATTTTATTGTCTCCTGCTAAATAGTACTTATCACAACACCCACGTTTCCTTGGGCAATGGTGAGTCTATGCAGTTGAAAATAGAATGTATGTACGCCGGGATACATTATCAAAAAAGGTTGAAACTTCAACACGGAGTCCGGGATAATGCGTACCTCCGGGGTTACGAAGTGATTGGTAGTCGTCCGAACTCAATTTTTCCATCGGTCGACTCGAAGATACAATTCGAAAGGAAGATTCTGATAAACTGACAAAAAGGAATAATCACTTGCTGGTTGCGACCGCGTCGATGTACGGGCGGGACACCGTGGTAGCTGCAACTTTTAATTGATTGAAATCGTGATAGAACAGACCTCCGACTTGAAAGTAACCCCAGGGTTTCAAATGCGCTGGCCGCAATTGGTCGGCACATTGTTGTTGGTTTATGCACTGACAGGTGGTGTGATCTCCTTTTTGGGCTGGGCGTTGGACGTACCGCGTCTGACCGACTGGAGCAATACTGGTATTTCGATCCAACCGAATGCCGCTCTCGCGGTCGTTGCCGCTTCGGCATCTATTTTGTTGTTGCGATATGGGTACTTCTGGTCAGTGACGATACTCGGCGCTTTGGTCTGGTCAATAGGATTGAGTACGGCCTTTCAGATCGTTTCCGGAATATATTTAGGTATTAACACTCTGTTGATGTTCGACCGACAATGGGGTAGAGACGGGCTTTTAGTGCCCGGACAAATGGGCACCCCGGCCGCGATCTCATATACCGTCATCGGCATTTCGATCGTATTAATGTCAGTCTATCGGCGGGAAAATTTTCGCGCTTACCGAAAGTGGATCGCCTTGACAGCAGCGTCGTTAACGTTGGTTTCTTTAACAATTTCAGCATTATCGATAACCGGGTACCTCTACGGCGCACAACTTCTCTATACAATACCAACCCTGACCTTGATCGCTTTTCAGACAGCAACTTTTATTTTTGCGATCTCGTTTGCTCTTTTATCCTCAATCACAGAAGCCGGTCCAATGCGAATAATGGTCGAGGATAGTGTTGCGGGTGTTATGGTGCGCCACGCTGCGCCCGTGATTGTACTGATACCGATCCTGTTGGGTTTTTTGCATCTAGCCGGCGAGGACGCAGGATTGTATAACAACGCCTTCGGGACAGCGGCGAAGACTCTGCTAGAGATCGCAACTCTATTAATTCTGCTATGGTTTACCGCTAACTCCGTTAGCATTCAGTCACAACGGACGACGCGGGCTACAACTGCCCTTCAAGAGTCTGAGAAAAGGCGAAAATTAGCTCAGGCCGCCGGCAATGTTGGGATCTGGGACTGGAATATTATCACCGGCAAGACCTATTGGTCGGAGAATATGTGGGCCTTTTACGGCGAAGAGCCAAGTGATATTAATCCGGATGAACCGTATTGGATTGCCCATCTGCACATTGCCGATCGTGAAAGAGTTAAGTCTAAGATCCAAAGCGTGTTTGTTGCACACGAGGCCAAGTACTTTGATGAGTTCCGAATTGTAAGGCCCGATGGTTCGGTTCGATGGCTGGAGTCGAGAGCCGAGATTACCTACGATTCGACTCTAGCGCCAATTCGGATGTACGGCGTGACACTCGACATTACGAATAGAAAGGACATCGAGGAGCGGATAAAGGTCAGTGAAAACCAGCTTCGGCTCGTTACCGACAGCGTTCCTGCTTTGATCTCGTATGTCGATACCGACCTTAGGTTTCGATTTGTTAATAAGAAATACAGCGATTGGTTCGGAATTACCGAAGATAAGATCATCGGTAGAGAAATTGCGGATGTTATGGGCTCGGTGGCATTTGCGAAGGTCAAAGACAGCATAGACCTGGTGCTGACTGGTCAGGAAACGTCATTCGAAGTAGAGCTTGAATTCGAAAATACAGGCGACCGGTACGTAAGGATGTCATTTGTGCCCGATAATGATCTGGATGAACGAGTGGTTGGTTTCTACGCACTCATCAACGATCTGTCGGATCTCAAGCACACACAGGACCAACTTCGACAGGCCCATGACGATCTCGAGATCCGGGTCCAGGAACGAACCAAGGAGCTGGCAGAGGCAATTAACGCTTTGGTGCAGGAGATGAAGGACCGTGAGATCAGTGAGAGGCAGCGAATCGAGCTGCTGAGGAGAGTTGTTTCGGGGCAGGAAACCGAGCGCCGTCGTATCGCCCGAGACCTTCACGACCATCTCGGCCAGCGTTTGACGGCGCTGAGATTAAAACTTGCATCATTGAATGAAATCTCGGACGACAAAGAACAGTTAACTGTGCGGATCGCGCGTCTTCAGGAGATTGCCGAGCGATTAGATTCTGAGGTAAGCTTTCTTGCCTGGGAACTTAGGCCTAGCACGCTCGACGACCTGGGCCTGCTCGAGGCGCTGAGAGCTTTTGTAACAGAATGGTCGAGGCACTCTGAGATACCGGCAGCGTTCCATTCCGCAGGGCTTTCATCGGATAGGTTGGATCGCGAAACCGAAACTCACCTCTATCGGATAACTCAGGAAGCGCTGAACAATATAGCAAAACACGCCGAGGCTAATAATGTTACGGTGATGCTTGAAAAACGAAGCGACGATGTCGTCCTTATCGTTGAGGATGACGGTATCGGTTTTGAGGCGGGCGAGGAAACGGACCCTAATGACGCTACAAAGGGCCTCGGTCTGTTGGGGATGAGCGAACGAGCATCTTTGTTCGGCGGAAACCTAGAGATCGAATCCGCACCCGGAAATGGCACTACTATTTATGTCCGCGTACCGTTTTCAGCATAGGTTTAGGAAATATGAGCGAAAAACTACGAGTCCTCATAGCTGAGGATCATCAGACAGTCCGCGTAGGTGTGAAGCTGCTCGTGGACGCACAGCCGGATATGGTGGTCGTGGGTGAGGCTGGCGACGGCGAAATTGCAGTCGAAGAAGCAATCAGGCTCAAGCCGGACATTGTACTAATGGACATCTCAATGCCCAATCTGAATGGTCTCAAGGCCACTACACGACTACGCCGCCTCGATCCTAATATCAAAATATTAATACTCACCCGTCACACCGATGACGGCTATTTGCAGCAATTGATAGCCGCCGGAGCAAATGGTTATGCGCTAAAACAAAGCGCCCCCACAGAACTCATTAACGCGATCCGCACCGTTGCGGCCGGTGACGCATATCTTGACCCGAGTCTGACGAGAAAGGTAATGGGTGGCTATGTTAATCGCTCAGCATCCTTAAGAGGCGAAAATAAGGGCGACCTCACGGACCGGGAAAACGAAGTCCTACGTCTGATCTCATTTGGTTATAGCAATAAAGAGATTGGCGGACAACTCGATCTGAGCGTAAAGACGATCGAAGCCCACAAAGCCAATGCAATGCGCAAACTAGGCATCACAAGCCGCATCGACATTGTCCGCTATGCAATTTTGCAGGACTGGCTTAAGGATGATTGACCTAACTCACTAGGGATTTCCCCTAATAAACTTTCCTATTTTCCCGATTTTCCCAAAAAACCGTTCACTGCATACTTAGACCATCGAGAAGGCAAAGGCGGAATTTGCGCTAGTGATGGAGCGATTTCTGACAGAGGGGGCCTGATCGATGATCAAGGGGGAACGAGCAAGGAACCGTAAAAAGTTCCTTGCTCACAAATCTAACGAACATTGGATGCTGATGAACATTCCACACGTGTGGTCATGATGAAAGTGAGCTCTTATTAATTTAGAAAATACGATTTTCAAAAGGGGGAAATAAGATGGATTTCAGAGAGATTACACAAACCAGGACAAACAACGCATTTTTAGGCGCGAACGGCGCATATATTGGTAATCAGAAGTATGTACAACGAGACAGAGTGGCAGATTCGGGTAACTTGCTGCTCGATGCCCTTCCGGTCGGAGTGAAAAGACAATTGCAACCGTCCTTAAAACCAGTTGAATTGGGCAAGGAACAATTTCTCTATCAGGAAGAGGACAAGCTTGATTTCCTTTATTTTCCGATCACAGCGGTTGTTTCCGAATTCAAGATGCTCGAAGACGGTCGAATGGTGGAGATTGCTGTTACCGGTAAAGAAGGCGCTGTCGGGTTGTCATCGCTCTTTTCCGATTCGCGTGTGTCAGCCAACTGCATACAGGTTTCTCAGGCTGGTACCGCAAACCGAGTCGACGTAGATACGTTTGCTAAATTAGTTCGGTCGAACGAAGAGATTCGAACGGACCTGAGCCATTTTATAGACATCTACATCAGGCAGATTTCGCAAAAAGCGATCTGCAACATGTATCACTCGGTCAAGGAACGCTTGTGCACATGGCTATTGATGTTGCAGGACCGCTGCGGCCGTCGAATTCTCAATCTTACTCACGAGCAGATCGCGCGTACATTAGGCGTTTATCGCCCCAGTATCACTTGCATTGCCCAAGAGCTGCGAGAGAGTAAGCTGATCAACTATTCGCGCGGCGGCATTTTGATCCAGGATCGTGGGCGGATAGAGCAGTCCGCTTGCACGTGCTATTTCGAACTGTGTTACTAAGCCGGTCAGACTGCGGCAGATATTTTACAAATTCGTAGGCAATCAAACCATTGATTGACTTTAAGTCGGGGTAGCCTTTACCGCGACCAGATTGGCGGGGCCGACCTTACCATGGACATCCTCACAAATCGTTCATCGGTCCCCGCCAAAATTCTTTCCGCTGGAGATTACTAAAATGGCAAACGACTTTTTCAATGTTGATAAAGAGGATTTAGGCTCAAGTGAAGATACGGCAAAGGCTTCGCGAGGAGTCAATTGGGCTCTCGTATCGATCGCTGGATTTGTTCTGATTACCGTCATTTTGTTTGTAGCTTTTTTCATATCCGCAGCAAAGGATGGGTCGATCGAAACACCGTCTCAGATCGAGAATTCGAATTCTCGATAACCTTAGTCGATTCGATCGGTAAGTGACAGGTAGACGGTGTCTGGCATTTAAAATAAGAAAGGAGGCCCGCGAAAGGCCTCCATTTTATTAACTGAGCGACATTCTAAGCGGGTTGCAGTACCACTTGTTTCAAGGCTATCCGCATTTCAAGTTCAGCCAACTCGGCTTCGAGATGCTTGGTTTTCTGCTGAAGCGCCGCTATCGCACGCAAACGGTCGTCCGCGTTCGACAATGACGTGTAACTCTCATCCGGGATCACTCGAGCATGGCTACTACAGATCTTAGCCATGTTCTGCGTCGCTGACGAGTTGTTTAATTCGCTCATCGGATATGCACAAAACAGCGAAAACGGATATTCTTCTCTCAGAGTATTCCAAAAGTCCTCAAGCCGGATCGCCGCTGGGTAATTCTGGCGGCCGCAGAGTAAGCCGACCATTTCACCAAATATCCTGATTTTCCGCCCACGCCCAGCGGCTTTAGCGATCGTCGTCCCAATGACTTCAGAAAATAATTCGGCGTCCGGCATATCTCCGACCATTAGGCTGTCGAGCGTGCCTTCCGCGTCCAAAGGCAAATATCGTTGTTCAAAGCGCGCCGCGTCGAGGCCATCAGTAAATGATTCAACGATCTTCTCCACCTCGGCCATATGCTTTCGTGATGCCACGATGATACAAGTTTCGTTCGACCGCAGTCCGTGAATAACGTATTCAGCGATCGAATTCACGATAAAACTGTCAGATTCGTAAAACTGAACGAAATGGTCAGATCCACCCATATCTGACCATCCTGACGTCGGTGCAATGCGTTTCGAATACAATTCCGCCAGCCCAACTTTCTCCCGTGAGCCGGAAGTAGAAGATTCGTTTCTGGTTCCCATAAAACTTGCGTCGTTCCTTTCGCTGTCTTAACGACCTTTAATCAATATTCTACAGTCTAAAAGGTCGATTCGCAACAGAATTTAATTTTCAAAATCGGCGTCAATATTTCTGTGTACCAATAGCCGGGGAGCTCGATTAATATTCTGGACCCATCGGCAAAAGTCTAATGTCTGCTAGCATACCGACAATGGAATCAAATTGCCGAAATTATTTAAATGCCGGCACCGATACCCTTATGTGCGAGGGAAATTTGGCCGATCGATAGATCCTTTGCGTCGCTGTTTTATAGTCACCTTCCTTTGCGAGGAAAATGTTTTCTACAAATGTCTGTGGGTTGCGGTCATAGAGGGGAAACCAAGTGCTTTGGACCTGCACCATTATCCGATGCCCTTTCCGAAAAGTGTAATCGTTGCCACGAAGATCTACGGTATATTCTTCGACTATCCCCGGCTTGATCGCTGACGGTTTTTCCCAACTTTTTCGATAACGCCCGCGAAAGATCTCGTCTGCAACCATTAGTTGGTATCCAGCCATTTTCGGATCGTCGGGGTAAATTTCGGGATAAACGTCTATCAGTTTCACTACCCAATCACTGTCAGTGCCGGTAGTTGCGGCATAAAGATGAGCGATCACGTCGCCGCTTATTGTTGTGTCCTCGGTCAGAACATCCGTTTGCCAGCGCAAGACATCCTTCCGATCGGCAACAAATCGCTGGTCCTCTACCAGCCATTGCCGCCATCCCGACCCTTTCGGATCGTAGGTCGCCTGGATAGGACGTTTTCGATACGGCACCGGATTTGCCGGGTCCGACACGTACGAGTCGCATAAGTCGCCGGATTTGGCAGTCACGGGTTTCTCAAAGGACAATTTACCATTCGCTTGAAAGTAAAGTCCCTTCGCGACGCCCTGTCTCGGCGGCCACGAATCGTAGCTCATCCACCTATTTGATCCGCTTTCAAATATGCTTGCCTCTGGTAGAGTCTTCGTACACTTGAGTTTTAGCTGGCAAGCAAAGAAAGGCGCCTGTATCTCGTCGTGAAAGTACTTCCCGGTGTCGCTGCCAAAATCAATGGCCCCGAGTTTACGTCCGCGTCCGTTCCATCCGCCGTGATTCCACGGACCCATTACAAAAAATACCTTGTTCTGCTTGTCAAATTTTTCAAGCGCCTTGTAGGTCGCCAAGGCACCGTACATATCCTCCTGATCCCACCAGCCGCCGACAACCAGTGTTGGGACGCTTGTTTCCTTCAGATATCGATCAGCAGCACGAGCTTTCCAGTAATCGTCATAGGCCGGGTGCGCAACAAAGGCATTGTAGGTAGGCAGTTTGTTCTCGAGTTTCGTAGTCAGGGCGGAAACGGTTTTCAGATTCAAATACCAATCGTACGCATCGATATCAAACGAAACATCCACGCCCTCTTTACCGGTTTCCATCGACTTTACATATTCGTGGCCGTAACTCTGCCGCCACGCTCCGTTATGAAAAAAGTCATCGCCCATCCAGGTATCGGTCATAGGTGCCTGCGGCGACGAGGCCTTTAGCGCCGGGTGCGGATCGATCAACGCGACGGCAGCCAACCATCCGGGATAGGAGACACCAAAGATCCCAACACGCCCGTTGTTGTTTGGGATGTTTTTGATCAAATAGTCGATCGTATCGTACGTATCCGTGCTCTCGTCGACCGATTTCGAGTCACTTTTGTCGCGTAGAGGCCGGTTCATAATGAACTGGCCCTCAGACCCATAACGGCCGCGGATGTCCTGATAAACAAAAACGTACCCTTCTTTTGCAAGTTCAGGATTTCGGTTTACAGACGACGCGTTATTGCCCTTAACCCCATAAGGTGTCCTAACCAATAAAATAGCGGAGGGTTCAACTTGTGTTTCCGGAGTCAAGATCACTGTGAAGAGTTTTGTGCCGTCGCGCATGGGTATCATCGCCTCGGTGCGCTTGTATGGAACTCTAGTGTCCCTGGCTGGGGTGTCCGCGGTTCTATTGGTAGTGAATTGTTGTCCGCCCTGCCGCCAGACCATACTAATCACTCGTTCGCTCGGGTCACGGAAAAATTCTGCTTCGGCCTGCGTTATCTTCAAAAAGAATTTTGTTTCCGACGAAGGAAACATCTCAAACTTGTCTTGATTCGGTACCCGTCCGAAAAATCTGTCACCTTCGCGAAAGATCGAGAAGACGATTCCCGGCAGATTCACCGCGTCCTCATATTGGCCAACATAGGCGTCAAAAACCGTCGGATTGATCCTTACTTCAACCGGCGTTTGTTGAGGAGCGGGTTGTTGGCCCAAAACCAAAATATCAGTCAACAAAAAACATGCTGCGATGACCGCGACGGATCTAAATGCGCGAAATGCTTTGTACATTTGAAAACTCCTTTGACGAAACGTCAGTATCCGTAACGTTAACTCTAACCAAATCACGAAATCAAGACAGAAACCCTCTTACGATTCTAAGGCCGATCAAACGATGACGCTGCGTGTGACTATTTCCCGATGCAAAATGTTGAAAATATGCGGGTTAACATATCCTCGGTCGTAGTTTCACCGGTGATCTCACCGAGGTATCGGAGGGCGTTGTGGAGGCCGATCAGGACGATCTCTTCGCTCATTTTCTGTTCCATTTGTCCGAGCGACTGTTCGATCTCGCTGTTGGTCCTGATCAAAAGGTCGTGGTGGCGGGCATCGGTCACCAAAAATCCGGAATGGGTAATATCTTCGGGGTCAAAGGGCTTTATAATGGCCTCACGCAGATCGTCGAGGCCCTCGCCCGTCTTAGCAGAGAGCGGCGTGATCTTTGGCCGCAGATAGCCGAGCCGCGAATTCTCGGCTGCGATAATGTGATCGACGTCGAATGATGGCGTTTTGTCGATCTTATTGAGCGCGACGATGTAATTAAGGTCCTTTACGCTGTCGAGAATTTCATGATCTTCGTCCGTTATCTCTTCCGACGCGTCAAGCATAACGATAACGATATCCGCGTCCGCCATCGTCGCTCGCGAACGCTCGACCCCGATGCCCTCGATAGTATCAGTAGTTTCGCGCAGGCCGGCGGTGTCGATCAGTGAAATTGGAATATCTCTGATCGTGAATCGTTCGTGGATCTGATCGCGAGTCGTGCCGGCAATATCAGTGACGATCGCCCGGTCGCTGCCTAGTAAAGCGTTGAAGAGGCTCGACTTACCGACATTTGGACGGCCTACGAGCGCGACTTTCAAGCCCTCGCGGATGAGACGCCCTGCTTGAAATGTAACACCGAGTTTTGTAGTTTCGTTCGCGATAGCCGAAAGTTTTTTCTTTACGTTCTCGGCCTGAACCTCTGGCAGATCGTCCTCGACAAACTCGAGCGCCGACTCAAGCACGACGATCACATCGAGCAAATCGTCTTTCAGAGGCTGCAGCCGCTGCGATAATTCGCCACGCATTTGCCGCACCGCCTGCCGCGCCGATGCCGTGGTTTGTGCGTCGATCAGATCGCGTATTGCCTCGGCCTCCGCAAGGTCCATACGGCCATTCGCGAGCGCCCGCAGCGAAAACTCACCGGCATCCGCCATTCGTGCATTCTGCGCAAGACAAATCTCGATAACCTGTCGCAACAAGACGGGTGAACCGTGGCAACTGATCTCGACGACGTCTTCGCCCGTAAACGAATGTGGAGC
>DAIRVI010000066.1:0-14877 GCA_036802885.1 Pyrinomonadaceae bacterium | reverse complement strand
CGGCTTGGCGGAGGAACGAAGGGGCTTTGCGATAGACGATGTTGCCGTAGGCGCTCTTTGCGTTGCTGAGGTTGGCGATCTCCTGGTAGATGGGCGTGGTGCCGCGGGTGGAATCGGTTGCGTAGGCGGCCTGTTTGTTGCGTTCGTAAAAGACCTTCCATGCGTTTGCTTCAGGCATGACTTTTTCGAGCGTCTTGTACGCCATGAACTCGGCAAAGCCTTCCTTTAGCCACAGGTCGTCAAACCATTTCATCGTCACCGTGTCGCCAAACCATTGGTGGGCCGTCTCGTGAAAGATCAGCAGGGCGCGAGAGATCTGGTCGCTCTTTGTCGGCTCGGTCGGGAAAATGACGGACGATTCCTTCAAAAAAGTCGCCCCGGCATGCTCCATCCCGCCAAACGGAAATTCAGGGACCAGGACGATGTCGTACTTCGGGAACGGGAATTTATAGTCGAAATAGGTTTCGAGGTATTTGACGCCTTCACGAGTGAGACGAAAGACCTCGGCGGCGTGGGGCTTGAACTTAGCGGCCTGGGATTTGCGGACGTATATGTGTGTCGACAGGTCCGCCGTGGAGGCGGAAACACGACTGGTAGGGAGTGTGAGCGAGTTGGATGGTGTGCCGCGTTGCGCACCCTCGCTACCGCTCGGGTTTCCGCCTACACCGCCCGCGTCTGTGAATTCCTCGAACGGCCCGGCCGCGAATGCGAAGACGTAGGTGCTGATGGGTTTGGTTTCGGCGAAGCCTGCCTCATTTATATTACATGGATTGAAATCATCAGGCTGGCGTATTTGTATTGTTGGACTATCTGTAACATCATTTTGTTTTTTAGGGTCGAGCAGAGCCGGAAGCGGTCTTGTCGGAGGCAGATTGTAACATTGCCGCTGTGTAAGATTGCCATTAGGTTCGGTATTGGAAACGGCCATCCATCCGCTAGGTAATCGGATATCCAATTCAAACCTCGCCTTCAGATCCGGCTGGTCGAAGACGGGGAACGCCGTGCTGGCGTCGGACGGGACGAAGAGCGAATAGATGTATTCCGCGCCGTCCTCTTTATCGACGTACCGCGTGATCGCGCTGCCGCTGGTCAATATCGGCGAAGTGAAATCGAGCTTGATGACATTCTCGCCCATATTCACGCCGTCGCGGAAGATGAGGTGGTCGTTGCGCTCATCGAACGAGCTTGGAGTCCCGCCTTCAGGCGGCTGCCCGCTAAAGCGGGGACTCAAAGCGGTACCGTTGATCGAGACGTTTGAGATCGTCGAGTCCGTTTCATGGCCCGGAATCTTTCGCCAATCAAGGATGATCGCCATCGGCGGGCAATTCGGCTCGGCGCAGGCATACGCGGCCTGCGTAACTCGTATTTCCATACTGCCGCCAAGCACCGGCGACATCTTTTCGAGTATCAGGTTGAGTTTGTAGCTTATGTTCGAGTATTGCGAGGAACGCCACTTCGCCAACTCCTGCGAAACGCCGGGTTCGATGGGCGGAATCTGAGAAAACGCGGTCATTGCTACAACAAATGTGATCAACAAGGCTCTTAATAACATGTTTTCGCTACCTGCAAACCGAACTACGCGACTGGTGAAATGTATTACGCGAACCGCAGATTCATTTTCGCTGCCGTACAAACTAATTAGGCGGCAAACCTCTCAAAAAGGTTGCCGCCCGCAAAATGTATTAATGGGTCGCTTCACTATAGATTGAAATTGAAACTCACAAATCCCGTCGCTCTGACAGGTTGCCCGTCGCGGACAAATGGCTTGAACTTCCACTTTTTGATCGCGTCCTTTGCCGCTCCCTGCAGCATCGACGGTCCGCTTGTTTTTTGGACCTCGGCAACGTCACCTTTTTCGTTAACGGTGACCTCGACCTTAACGACGCCCGACGACCTCAGCGTCCTAGCCGCAGGCGGATAAACGGGTTTCGTCTGGCTGGTGGCATACGCGACCAGCGAGCCGACGTCTATCGGTGAACCGTCTTTCAGCATTTCGGTTTTCGGCGCCTCAGTATCAGGTTTCGGCACTTCCTTTGCCACAACGGTAGGCGCCGACAAAGGAACATAAGTGGGCTTGTCATTTTGTGCAACTATCGAATCCGAAGGTTTCTTATCAACAGGTTTGACCTCACGCTCACGCGTGGCCACAGTTTTAGTGTCGGCGACCGGCACGATCGTTGGCGGCCCGACTGTCTTGGTCTTTTCGGTAGCCGGATTAGCATCCGCCGGGATCTCGTTGACCGCGTTGAGCACGACGCTGCGTGAATTTGCAACCTGCTCTCGCGTATCGGCAACCTCGTCCTTCCAGCGGCGCGAGTCGTAATCGTCGCGTGCCAGCATACTTCGCGAATTGCTCGCTTCTTCCAAAAGCGCCATCGCATCTGAGGTCTTGGCCTTGTCACCGCCGATCTCTTTTGACTGGGTAATTACGAGTTCGAGCGTCTCGCGCATCTTTTCGAGATCGTTCAGCGCTTCGAGCGGCAATGTACGATCCGAGATGCTGAGGCCAAGAGCGCGGTATCGCTCAACACGGCTACGGGCACCTTTGACGATCTGACCGGCAACCGCCATATACGACGACGAAGCGTTTGCTTTGGTAGTTTTCTGAGAGGTGTAAAATTCGGTAAGCAGATCCTGGGCACGTTTATAGTCGCCCTGTTCGAGATAACTGTTCATCAACAGAACGCTCACCACGCCCTGCACCGTCGAATCTGCACTCTCACGGCGGATATTCTCAAGTTCATAGATCGCTGCGTTATAGTTGCGAACCACGATAAAGGCTTTTGCCTTAGAGATCCGCTCGCGAATCATTTCGCCCGATGTCGGTGCTGTCACTACTGGCGTAGACGACTGAGCAACTGTCTGGGCGTGAGATGTTAAAACTAAACTAAAAAAAACCAGTAAAACCGAGGTGCAATACCTTCTGACATTTAACGGCATTTATAGTCCTCCTATTGACTTAAATTTTCCGTAAAGGTCAAGCGAACTACCTCTAAAAAGGCTCACTCAAGCGACCCGTCCAATAAACAACCGCGTTTCAAAAATCATCTCGTCGGGTCCTTAATCGGGCCCACAACATCAGTTACCTAAGCTCTTGATGATTTTATCGCGGTAAGCGTTTGCGTCTATCTTTATAACATTTTCGTCAAGAGTGAGCAACCGCCGGTCGAGCATGACGATCCGGCCGTTGATGATAACTGTCCGAACATCGGTGGCTTTTGTTGAATAAACGAGGGCCGAATAGACGTTGAAATACGGGGTCTGATTAAGACTGTCAAAATCGACGATCGCGATATCCGCACGTTTTCCGACCTCGATCGAGCCGATCAAATTCTCGAGATGCAGCGCGCGAGCGCCGCGGATCGTCGCCATCTCGAACGCAACTTCGGCCGGCAGCGTTTTCGGGTCGTTGGATGTGAGCTTATGCAGCTTTGCGGCCGTATCCATCTCGTCCCACATGTCGAGGTCGTTGTTAGACGCGGCACCGTCCGTTCCGAGGCCGACGGCGACGTCCTTTGCAAGCATTGCGGGAACCGGCGCAACGCCCGACGCAAGTTTCATATTCGATTGCGGATTGTGCGCGGACCCGACGCCGATGCGTTTCATTACGTCAATCTCTTCGTCCGTAATCCAGACGGTGTGGGCGGCAATGACGCGGTTCGTGAGAAAGCCGATCTTCGCGAGATAGTCGATCGGCGTGTCGCCGTACTTAGCCTTGATGTCGTCGCGCTCCTTGCGGGTCTCGGCAATGTGGGTAACAACCGCGGCGGCATATTTATCGGACATCGCCTTGATCGCCATGAGATGTTCGGTCGAGACCGTGTACGGAGCGTGCGGCGCAAGCGCAGGCACGATCAGTGGGTCGCCTGTCCATTTCTTAAGATACTTCTCGGCGTAGGCCATCGCCTCAGCATTGGTCTTATTGTCCGCAACCGGAAAGTCGATGATAGTCTCACCCAATACTCCACGAACACCTGCCTTTTTTGTCTCGTCCGCGATCGCATCCTCAAAATAATACATATCGCAGTAGGTCGTTGTTCCGCCGCGTATCATTTCCGCGAGGCCTAGCCGCGTTCCGGCCCGAACAAACTTCTCATCTACATTTTTCGCCTCTGCCGGAAAAACATACTTCGTCAGCCAATCATTAAGATCGAGATCGTCCGAAATACCGCGAAACAACGTCATAGGCACGTGAGTGTGAGTATTTATGAGGCCGGGAATGATAACCTTGCCGGCGGCGTTGATCGTGCGTCGAGCCGTTAGATTGTGAGTCACGACCGCGCGAGGCCCGACCATCGCGATCTGGCCGTTCTTAACCGCAACCGCTGCGTTTTCGATCAGACGACGATCTTTGTCCATCGTCACGACCGTGCCGCCAACGATCAGCAGATCGCACGTCCAGGGCGCTACATATTTATCGGTATGCGGTATCCGTTGAGCAAAAGTCGAAAGTGTGAAAGTAAAAGAGAGTAGAACGGTAACGAGATATTTCAGCTTATCCATAGCTGAAGTTACCTCAATTACAGGAAAAATTGCAACGGCAGGTTATTTTAGGAACTTCGTATCGAACGCTCGCGGCAAGAGATCCTTCATCTGCACCGTTTCGGTGTCGCCCTGTAAGTTGGCGAGAATCACGGGAATATCGCCGCCGAATTCCCAGATTATCTGCCGGCAAACACCGCACGGCGGGGTTAATTCCGCTGTGTCAGCGACGACCGCGATCTTTTTGATCTTGCGTTTCCCTTGCGAGATGGCTTTCCAAATGGCGACGCGCTCGGCGCACACGGTTAACCCATAGCTGGCAGATTCGACATTACAGCCTGCGATGACCTCGCCGTCATCGGTCTCGAGCGCCGAGCCGACCTTGAATTCGGAAAACGGCGCATAGGCATTTTCCCTCACCGCTCTGGCCGCGTCCACCAAATCTTTATCCAAATGTTCCATCGATTATTTTTCTGCTATTTTTTTCTTTATTAAGTTTCTCGCGTACAAGCCCGCAGAGGAATTCGACGCTAACGCCCATCTGCGCACCCTCGGGAATTATTACATCGGCGTGCCGTTTTGAGGGCTCGACGAACTCAAAATGCATCGGCCGAATGGTTCGCTCATATTGATCCAGCGTTCGCTCAAAGGTCCGGCCGCGCTCCGTAAAATCGCGCCGTAGCCGCCTCATCAACCTAATGTCGTCGGGCGTGTCGACAAACACGCGGACATCCAGCAGATCAAGCACACGCGGCTCGGCAAAGATCAAAATACCCTCGACGATCACAACCGGTTTTGGCTCTATGATCTCAATGTTGTCGCTGCGAGTGTGCGTCTTAAAATCATAAAGCGGCATCTCGGCCGACAGTCCCTGCTTGAGACGTAGAATGTGATTGACGAGCATGTCGCTGTCAAGCGAATCCGGGTGATCAAAATTAGCCTGATGCCGTTCGTCGAGCGGCATGTCGGCGAGGTTGCGATAATACGAATCCTGTTCGACAAGGACGACATTGCTCTCTCCGACGGCGTCGACTATCGCCCGAGCAATCGTTGTTTTTCCGGAACCAGTTCCCCCGCAGATGCCAATTATCATAATTAATGTTTCAGCCAATTTTGGAGATAATACGCCGCAAAAGCTCAGTAAAGACCTCGGCTACTCTTGCGCCAGTTTCCATCACTTCTTCGTGATTGATCGGTTCGTCGCTCATCCCGGCGGCGAGATTCGTAATACAAGAGATCCCGAGAACGCGCATCTTCTGATGACGTGCGGCAATAGCCTCGGGTACGGTTGACATACCGACGGCGTCGGCGCCGAGCTGGCGGTACAAACGGATCTCGGCCGGTGTCTCGTAGGTCGGCCCCGACAGAGCACAATAGACGCCGGCGTTCATAAAATCGATCAACTTATCGTCCCTGCCTTTTTCAAATCGTTCGTGCGAGATCGCCGCGGCTTCGTCCAGCGCAATTGCGCGGAATTCGCGGTCGTAAACTTCGCTCATATCCGGAAATCGCGGCCCAAATCGCTCGTCATTCGGCCCCCGGAGCGGATTTACACCCATGCAGTTTAGGTGATCGGTGATGAGCATCAAACTGCCGGGCGTCATATCAGAATTGAGGCTGCCGGCAGCATTGGTCAGGATTAGGTTTTTTACCCCAAGCAAGCCAAATGTGCGGACCGGCAGCATCACCTGATCCATGTCGTAGCCCTCGTAATAATGAAATCTACCCTGCTGCACCGCTACCGCTACGCCGTCGATCTCGCCTAAAACGAGCTGCCCGGCGTGGCCCTCAATTGTAGATCTCGCAAAACCAGGAATCTGCTCGTACGGGACTTTCACTGCATTAACAAGTTCATCCGCAAAGGCGCCGAGACCGCTGCCCAAAACGATAGCAGTGGAGATTTCGCCCGAGTATTTTGAACTAATAAATGCGGCGGCCTCAGCGGCTTTTTCGTACGACATATAACAAAGAAGACTCAGATTAACACAGACAAACGCCGATGTTTTAATTCCATCGACGTAAATCTTAGTAATTATACGGTTTAGCTAATTTTCTTTTCTATAAGGAATTCCCAATGACTTGGGTGCCCGCGAGAGGCCGATGAATCCCGCCAGTACGATGATCGTTAGAACGTACGGGATCATTTGGATAAATTGAACCGGCACGTCCTCGCCCGACGGCATTTTAACGACGCCCTGCATCTGGATCGCGAGGGCCTCGGTAAAGCCAAAGAACAAACAAGCGAATAATACAGGTATCGGCTTCCATTTTGCGAGGATCAAAGCCGCTAGAGCAATGTAGCCGCGTCCGGCGGTCATTCCGCGTGTGAAGAGCGACGATTGTCCGATCGACAGATACGCACCGCCCGCTGCCGCCAATACGCCGGACATAACGACCGCAATATACCGCAGGCGGATGACGTTTACGCCCGCAGCATCGGCGGCCTCCGGGTTCTCGCCGGCCGCTCGTATGCGCAGGCCAAAAGGCGTCTTGTAGAGCACGTACCAGCAGACCGGCACCAGCGCAAACGCAAGTATCGACGCGATCGATAGACGATTGTAGAAATCGGGCAGCAAAAACTCTTTCGCGATCTGCTGGGTTGAGCCGGCGGAGTCGTATAGGCGACTGCTTATCACGGCTGGCAAACCGAGCATCAGCAGACTAACAGCGAATCCGGTAACCACCTGATCGGCCTCAAATTTGATTACGGCAATAGCAAAGATGAGGGCGACAACCGCACCGACAGCCACGCCGCAAAGAAAACCGAGATACGGATTTTGCAGTTCGTATGTCGCAACCGCGGCGGTAAAGGCACCCGCGAGCATCAATCCCTCTAACGCGATGTTAATCACGCCCGCACGCTCCGAGAACATTCCGCCAAGCGCCGCAAAGATCAGAGGCGTCGCCAACCGTATCGACGAAAAAAGCAAAATAAGAATAAATGTCGGTGTTATTACTTCGCCCATTCTATTTCCTCGAGAACCGCTGTAGCGAAGCTACAAAAATAATAATGATCGCCTGTAACACCTCGACCAAATCTTTTGACACGTATTTGGTCTCGATATCGACAAAGATCTCGCCCCGCTTCAACACCGCAAAAAAGATCGCCGCGATGAATATGCCCAGCGGATGATTACGGCCGAGCAACGCGACGGCAATGCCCAAAAATCCCCATCCGTCCGAAAATCCATCGTAGTAACGGTATCGATAACCCAAAACTTCGCCTATCGCCACCATTCCGGCCAATCCGCCTGAGATTGTCATCGCGATTATGATCTGTTTTTTCGGAGAGATACCACCATATTCAGCGGCTGATGCATTTTCGCCAACCGCCCTGAGCTCATAGCCCCACTTCGTCTTCCACAAAAAAATGTAGACGAGCACACACATCAATATCGCCAACAGAAATGCCACGCTGAGCGGCACGAAATCGGGCATTCCGGGTATGTACTGGCTGATGCGTGGGATGTGAGCACCTTTGCCGATCTCGGCCGTTTGCAGGATCGGGTCACCCGGAATTTTGAAAAAATATTGCGTGAAATAACTCACCAGCGCAACGGCAATAAAATTCAGCATGATCGTATTGATCACTTCGTGTGAGCCAAATTTCGCTTTGAGAATTCCGGGTATCGCTCCCCAGATTCCGCCCGCGACAATTGCGGTGACGACGCATACAAGGATCAATAATATCGAAGGCGGGCTGTACCACGACCAATCTTCTTGTTTACCGAAAATGTTGACGACCGTTCCGCCAAATTTTATTCCAACCCACGCGGTCGCAAACGCTGCAACGTAGAGCTGTCCTTCGGCACCAATATTTAAAAGGCCGCAGCGAAATGCGACCGCTACCGCGAGGCCGGTAAATATCAGAGGCGTCGCGATAAATAGAGTATAGCCAATGTCATTCAGCGACCCGAACGAATTGCCGATCAGTTGATAGTAGGTCTGGAAGGGATTGTCGCCGATCAGCAGGACAATTATCCCACCGACGACAAATGCCGCAAAAACTGCTGCCAGCGGCCATAAAACTTCACGAAGAATTTTCATTTTCTAGTCGCTCGCTTGAATTCAAAGTCGAAAACTTCGCGGCCGTTTCGATAGTTCATTTGAGGAATGATGCGTCAACAAATATAACCGACAATCCCCGATATGTCATCCAAAGACGCCAAAAATCCACCGTTTTATGCGGAAAATATTTTTCGTACGTGTACTTGACAACACTCGACTCATATTTTATTATGTTCTTGGACTAATAATTAGTCATTAACTTTGATTTTTGGAGGAAATGATCATGAACATAGTTAAATATGACCCATTTAGAGAATTACGCGGCCTGCAGGACGAAATGACCCGACTGTTTTCGGGCGTTGTCCCTGCGCCGCTCAACAGAGAAGAGATGCTCAGCGGAGCTTGGGCACCGAAAGTCGATATCTTTGAGAATAAGGACAACCTTGTCCTCGAGGCTGAACTTCCGGGAATGAACCGAGACGATTTTGAGCTCTCGTTCGAAAATAACGTTATAACCCTTAAGGGTGAGCGTAAGTTCGAAAAGAAGACTGACGAGGACAACTATCACCGTATTGAACGTTCGTATGGTGCTTTCACGAGGTCATTCACCTTGCCGCAGACCGTTACGGCTGAGGGAGCAAAGGCGGAATTCAAGAATGGAATTCTGCACGTGAAACTAGCGAAACGTGAGGAAACCAAGGCCCGCAAGATCGAGGTCATCGGCGTGGACGCCGAACCAAAGACCATCGAGGCGAAGAACGCCGCCAAGACGGCCAGTGCCTGATTTTCGGACACTTTTGATCAAGCGGTGAATGGTGAGTGAGAACATTCATCATTCACCGCTTATCGTTTAGAATAAACATATGAGATTCGACAGATTTACTATCCGCGGTCAGGAAGCCGTCCAAGCAGCGATAAGTTTGGCCGAGAAAGGGCAGAATCAGCAGGTTGAGCCTGAGCATCTGCTCGCGGCAATGCTTGAGCAGAAAGAAGGCCTTGTTAAACCCACTTTGGGCAAGATCGGCGCCAATGCCCAAGCCATCGTGAACGAACTCGAGGCTGCGATCGAGAAGTTTCCAAAGGTCAGCGGCGGACAGCAGTATTTTAGTTCGCGCACAAACACGATCTTTCAGGAAGCTCAAAAAGAAGCAGAGAAGATGCAGGACGAATACCTGTCGACCGAGCACCTGCTTTTGACAATTGCGGCCGAGAAAGAGGGCGACGCCGGGCGCGTTCTGCGTTCGAACGGTGTTACGAAAGAAGATCTCGAAAAGGCTGTCACCGAGATGCGCGGCGGTTCGCGGATAACTGATCAGAACGCCGAGGAAAATTTTCAGGCGCTGGATAAATACGCCATGGATCTTACGGAGCGAGCCCGTAAAGGCAAACTCGACCCCGTGATCGGCCGCGACGATGAGATACGCCGGACGATACAAATACTTTCGCGAAGAACAAAGAATAATCCCGTTTTGATTGGTGAGCCAGGCGTTGGTAAGACCGCAATTGTCGAGGGTCTCGCCCAGCGAATTGTCTCCGGCGACGTACCTGAAACTCTTAAGAACAAGAGGCTCGTCTCGCTCGATCTTGGCGCAATGCTCGCGGGTGCGAAGTATCGCGGCGAATTTGAGGATCGTCTAAAGGCCGTGCTAAATGAGATCGAAAAAGCAGAGGGCCAGATAATCCTATTCATCGATGAGCTTCATACTCTCGTCGGAGCCGGTGCGAGCGAAGGCGCGATCGATGCGTCGAATATGCTGAAGCCAGCATTGGCCCGCGGTACGCTGAGGGCGGTCGGCGCGACGACTCTGGCCGAATATCAAAAATATATTGAGAAAGACAAAGCTCTGGAACGGCGTTTCCAGCAGGTCTATGTCGGTGAGCCGAACGTCGAAGATACGATCGCGATCCTCCGCGGCCTTAAGGAGCGGTACGAGGTTCATCACGGCGTTCGGATAAAGGATGCGGCCATCGTGGCGGCAGCGACACTATCGAATCGTTACATCACCGACAGGTTTCTGCCTGACAAAGCGATCGACCTGATTGATGAAGCAGCGTCCAGAATTCGCATCGAGATCGACAGTTTGCCGCAAGAGATCGATGTTTTGGAGCGCGAAATTCTGCAGCTTGAGATCGAGCGTCAGGCCTTGTCGCGTGAAACGGATAAGAAATCGAAAGAGCGCCTCGATGATATCGAGAAACGTATTGCCGATCTTAACGAAAAATCTTCGGCGATGAAAGCGAAATGGCAGTCCGAAAAAGAAGAGATCGAGAAAATGCGTACCGCCAAGGAACAGCTCGAACAAGCCAAACTCGAACTCGAACAAGCGCGTCAGGCCGGCGATTTAACAAAAGCGGCGGAGATACAATACGGACGGATCCCCGAGCTTGAAAAGCTGCTTGAATCCGAACAGGAGCGCCTTGCCGAACTACAAAAGGACGGGGTTTTCCTCAAAGAAGAGGTCGACGAGGAAGATGTGGCGGAGATTGTCGCTAAATGGACGGGAGTTCCGGTCTCGAAAATGCTCGAGGGCGAAATGCAAAAGCTCGTCGCTATGGAGGAAAATTTGAGCAAGCGTGTTATCGGGCAGGACGAGGCGTTGCAAGCGGTGTCAAACGCCGTTCGACGCGCGCGTGCGGGTCTTCAGGATCCTAATCGCCCTGTCGGATCGTTCATTTTTCTCGGACCGACGGGCGTCGGCAAAACCGAAACGGCACGTGCTCTCGCAGAGTTTTTATTCGACGACGAAAGAGCGATGGTAAGGCTCGATATGTCGGAATATATGGAAAAGCACGCGGTTGCCCGCATGATCGGTGCCCCGCCGGGATATATCGGCTACGAGGAAGGAGGCCAGTTGACCGAGGCTGTGCGTCGTCGGCCATATTCCGTTGTGCTTTTTGACGAGATCGAAAAAGCGCATCCGGACGTTTTCAACGTCCTGCTGCAGATCCTGGACGACGGCCGTTTGACCGATTCTAAAGGGCGAGTTGTGGATTTTAAGAATACGGTACTTATCATGACGTCAAATCTGGGGTCCCGTGAGATTCAGTCTGCAGCTGAAAACCCGCTCGCCGACAGAAAGATCAAAGATGATGTGCTGCAGGTTCTGCGCGACCATTTCAAACCAGAGTTTCTCAACCGCATCGACGACATTGTCGTGTTCGAGCAGCTGACCAAGGCCGAGATCGCTAAGATCATCGACGTCCAGCTCGAGAAACTGAGAAAGAATCTTGAGGAGCGAGGAATCACGATCGAGCTTGCCGATACGGCTCGCGAATTGCTCGTCCAGGAAGGCTACGACCCCGTTTATGGAGCAAGGCCTCTGAAACGCGCGATACAGAGTATGATCCAGAATCCTCTTGCAGTGAGTTTGCTCAAGGGCGAGATCGCGAGCGGCCAAACTGTCCGCGTTTCTGCGGACAATGGCGAAATGAAATTCGCACCGATCGAAGGCGGGAAAAAAGCAGTGAGCAGCTAAAGTAGTGACAAAGCTTTAATTGTTCCGGCTAACGCTTTACTATCTAGTTACTGTGTTTACCAAAAGGAAAATGAACGAGAAGAAAACAAAGGCCGATCATATTGATGAAACCGAGGACGAGCCCGTCGCGGTTAACGATAAGCGGCGGTTTGATGAAAATGGCGAACGCATCGTCAGCGAAGAGAAACTCGTAGACCCGGTAAAACCGGCTCGCGAGATCGAGCTCGAATTGAAATTAAAGGTCGAGACCGAGCGTCGTGAAGCGGCCGAAGCCAAACTCGTCGGTGTCCAGACAAAATTCGACGAGGCCAAAGCAAATCTCGAACGCGAGACATCGGAAATGCGGTCGCGGCTAATGAAAACGCTCGAGGACCGCGGTAAACAAGCGCAGTTCAATTTTCTGACGTTACTATTGCCGGTGCTGGACAACCTTAATCTGGCAGTTGCCGCCAGTGAGACCGACCCGTCGGTCGAGCACCTTCGGGACGGCGTTATAGGTACGGCTCGAAGCTTTGAACGGGCGTTGATCGACGTCGGCGTTGAACCGATCGAATCGGTCGGAGCTGACTTCGATCCGGAACTTCATGAGGCGGTCGACATGGTTTCGACAGATGCCGACAACGATGGCAAGATTATTTCGGAGTATGCACGCGGTTATAGATTTGGCGACAAATTGCTCCGCCCGGCGCGTGTACAGGTCGGTCGAGCGATGGCGGATTCTGCAGGCGAATGAGCGGATCGTCTGCTTTTATCCAAACGGAGGCGAAAAACGCTTTCAGACCTTTGATACAAAATGTTATGATGAGCTTTAGGCAGACTCTCGCGTTCCGCCCGCATCTAAAGCTTCGGGGACAGCAATTAGTTTTATGGCAGATATAGACGCATACAAGGATAAATTCAGCGAAAGCGGGCAGCGTATTTTGGAGACCGCGTTGGGCGAATCCAAAAAGCGTGAACAGAATTACGTATCGATCGAGCATATCTTGCACGCGATCGCGTTCGAAGAGGAAGATCTTTTCTCATCGACGATGCGTGACCTGTCTGTCGATCCGAGGTCGGTAAAGCTGTTGATCGAAAAGCGGATGGAGGACGGCCGCCAGCATAGCGGTAAAGGATTCCGAATTGCCCCGGAAACGACCGAGCTTTTCAAGCGCGCCATGGACCGCGCACGTTCGCAGGGACGGCGTGTGATCGACGGCAGTGACATTTTTTACGTCCTTTCAAATGACGAGCGTAGTGTTCTGAATGACGTTTTACAGAATCTGGGAGTGCCGTCCGACGAGGTTGCGCAAACCGCCCGGACACGAATCCGAAAGCGTGAGAAAGAAGAGGAACGAACCCGGCAGAAATATGAATTGCCGTCGTTCCTTCGACATTTTGGCGTTTCGCTGAATAAGCTTGCACGCCAGGACAAGATTCCGCCGACGATCGGTCGGGAGCGCGAGATCTTGCAAATGATTGAGATCTTGTCGCATCGCGAGCGATCGAATTCACCGATGCTCGTTGGCGAACCTGGTGTTGGTAAAACTGCTGTGGTCGAGGGCCTTGCAAGGCTCATCGAACTGGAGCCCGAAAAGGTACCGCCGCGTCTGCGGGACGCGCATATTGTGCAGCTCCAAATGGGCGGCCTTGTCGCCGGCACGATGCTGCGCGGAATGTTCGAGGAACGTATCAAGGGCATTATCGATGAAGTAAAAGAAAAGGATCACATCATCTTGTTCATCGACGAAGCACACTCGATCATTGGCGCCGGTGCCGCGATGGGAACGACCAGCGACGCGGCAAATATGTTTAAATCGTCGCTCGCAAGGGGCGAACTCCGCATCATCGGTGCAACGACGATGACTGAGTACAAAGAGTACATAAGCGATGATGAAGCGTTGGCACGTCGTTTCCGGCTCGTAAAGGTTGACGAGCCGAGTATCGACGAGACCAAGGAAATTCTTTTAGGTGTTCGGCCTCGCCTTGAAAAAAACTATTCGGTTACTATTTCGGACGAGGCTATTAATATGGCTCTCGAAATGTCGCCGAAGTACATCCGTAATCTCCATCTGCCGGATAAGGCGATCGGCTGGCTGGATACAGCCTCGGTAAAGGTCGAGATCGGTGAGCATACGGATCTGATCGTACGTCCGGAACATATTATCGACGTCATCTCACAGGAATCGCGTATTCCCAAAGATATGATCTATCGCGACACATCCGATAGGTTTTCGGTAATGGAAGCGGATCTCGGCAATCGTGTCGTTGGACAAAAAGATGCGGTACGTGCGGTTGCTGAGAGGCTGCGTTTAAATAAAGGCCCTCTCAAAGAAAATCACTATGCGCCGGACGGCGTTCTGCTTTTCCTCGGTCCTACGGGCGTCGGCAAAACGGAGCTTGCAAAGGCTGTGGCCGAATTTATGTTTGGCGACGAGAGCAAGATGGTGCGCATCGATATGAGCGAATACGGCGACGGTACTGTCGGCATCGAAAAGCTCATCGGAATGCCGCGCGGTATCGTTGGCTCGGAACGCGGTGGCCTGCTAACAGAGCAGCTTCGCGACAACCCTTATACGGTTCTGCTGCTTGACGAGGTTGAGAAGGCGTCGCCGTATCTGATGAATATTTTTCTCCAGGCTTTTGACGAGGGCTGGATCACGGACGGACGCGGAAAAAAGGTCTATCTCTCGGACGCGATCGTCATTATGACCTCAAATCTGGGTTCGGACAATTTCAAGAAATACGACCAGCCGCTCGGCTTTGGCCAAAACTCAAGCGGTGATATGAAACAGATTCGAAGTGACGTCATGAAAGCCGCTGAGACACGGTTCACGCCGGAGTTTCGCAACCGGATTGATGAGATCATTATCTTCGCGCCTCTGACTTTGGACGAGGTTCGTGAGATCGCAAAACTTTATCTCGCCAAGAT
>DAIRVI010000065.1:0-15390 GCA_036802885.1 Pyrinomonadaceae bacterium | reverse complement strand
CTTTGGATGCGGGTTCGATTCCCGCCGCCTCCACCATCTTTTTCTCTTACTCGTCACAGATCGTCTCTCGATCGCGAAAAATTGTTCGACAATTCCGTAAAGTGATTGTTCATTGGCATTTGAGTAATCGTATAATTAATGAATAGACCGTGTGTCTGTGATGTTACGAATCGATCAAATGTTCGTTAGGGTAATAATATTTTCGGCGGTCATCCACGCCTTTACATCCTTCGCTCTCGCCCAAAACCAAATAGATCAGTTCCGTAGAATTATGCGTCAGGAGGCGGCTTTCGGCGACGGCGATTTTTCGGAACTTGATAAGGGCGAAGCTGTTGTCAAACCCCTTAGCCGTAAAGACAAAAAAGAGGTGGCCGTTTGCGGAGTTTTGCGGCTCCCAAACCTTTCTGCTACATCGTTTACGGCATTCCGGGACAGCCTCTCGCAGAGGGATAACAAGACAATTCTTGCAGGGTCGAAATTCAATACGCCGCCCGTCGTTGGGGATCTCGAGTCGCTCGAATTAGAGAAACGCGACATTGACGACCTAAAGAAATGCGCGGTCGGAAAATGCGACATAAAGATGTCCGCGGCCATGATCACTAGATTGCAGTCGACCGTAGATTGGAACGCTCCTGAGTACCGATCGCAGACGACTCAGATCTTTCGACAGATGCTTGTAGAATACGTTCTCGATTACGAGACGCGTGGGGAACAAGGGCTTATGCAGTACGATAATCGAAAGCAACCGCTTCGACTTGCGGATGAACATCGAATGTTGCTCGACGCCTCGCTTTTCCTAGATGAGCTTGCGCCTGAATTTACCAAGTATATGAGGAATTTTCCGCGTGCAGATCTAGCTGGCGTAGAAAACAGACTTGACTGGGCAAATGTCAATTTTGGCGTAAAGCCGATCATAACCATAACGCACACAATATCTTACGCGAATCAAGGTGACAGCAGTGCTAGATACCTGATCGCCACCAAGGGGATTTACGCCAGCCGTTACGTTGATTCGTCTCTGGCATTATCGATGCTGTTGAGATTTCCTTCGGGCGGGTCGGCCGACACTTATCTTGTCTTTACGAATATCTCTCGATCCGACTCTTTGGGCGGCTTTTTCGGCAGTTTGAAACGCGGGGTCGTCAATAAAGAGGCCGAGGACAGAGTGCGAGATATGCTGCTCCGGGCAAGGCTGCGTCTCGAAGCGGATGCAAATGGAACGTCGAAACTTGCGCCGCCGGCCGACGACGTTGGCATATCGGCGTCAATCAGGAAGTTTGGCCAAAATCCTCTTATTATCGCTTTGCTGGTAATTTCGGCCGTAGTGATCGTGGTACTTCTTTACCGCCGCCGGAAAGGCTAGCTGAGTCGACGTCGATTTTTGACCCGATTCGACCGACTGTCAGATCTTGCCATACCCGGAAAACTCGCCACTTATGCAGTCCTTGAGCGCCGTTTGCTTAGCGTGAGAATCTTGGTGTGGTAAGTTTAATCCTCGTACTAAAATAGTTTGTGTGGTGTAGGTTTTGTGAATAATCAGTTGCCAATTGGTATTTTTGACTCGGGCGTCGGCGGGCTGACCGTTTACCGTGCTTTGCACAACCGTTTGCCGAATGAGCATTTCGTTTATCTAGGCGACACGGCCCGCGTTCCGTACGGCACAAAATCGCTGTCAACGGTTGAGCGTTACGCCGTTGAGAATTCGCAGTTTCTGGCGTCGCGCGGAATAAAGCTGCTTGTCGTTGCGTGCAATACGGCGTCAGCGCTCGCTCTGCCAAAGATTCGCGAAAAGATCGGCCTCGACGTCGTCGGCGTAATCGGCCCGGGCGGCCGTAAAGCGGTCGAACTCACTAGTGATCGTCCAAAGGCAAAGATCGGTGTTATCGCCACGGACGCGACTGTTGCCAGCAACGCCTATTTCGAAGCAATTAGGCGGGCGTCCGATACGGCCGAGGTTTTGCAAACCGCTTGCCCCTTGTTTGTTCCGCTCGCCGAGGAGAATTGGGTAAATGAACCCGAGACCTTTTCGATAGCTGCAAAATACCTCGCTGAGATGAAGGCCTTCGCACCGGACGCTCTCGTTCTGGGCTGTACGCACTACCCCATTTTGCGAGATGTCATTCAGCAAACAGTCGGCCAAGATGTTAAACTCATTGATTCCGGCGAAGCGACGGCCGAGGAGGTCGAAAGGCTTTTGGCCGAAAAAGAACTCGCAAATCCGACCGCCGTGACTGGCAGACGTCAATTATGCGATGACCTCGATCATTTTTATGTTACAGACGCCGCTGACAGATTCGCCCGCGTCGCCGAAAGATTTTTAGGAACAAAGCCGTCAAAACTTGAGGCAATTGAGGTTTACGGCATTGACGAGGTAAAAAGTGAAAATGTAGAAAAGTGAAAAAGCTGGTTGAGGACGTTCTCCAAGCTTTTTCACTATTTCACTTTTTCACATTTTCACTATGACTTATCAAAGACAAGACAACCGCACCCACGACCAGATCCGCAATACTAAAATTACGCCGAATATTTCGCCGTATGCCGAGGGCTCGGCGCTGATCGAGGTCGGCGGGACAAAGGTCATTTGCACGGCGTCGGTCGAGGACCGCGTACCGATGTTTATGCGTAACAAAGGTCTCGGTTGGGTGACCGCTGAGTACGCGATGCTGCCGCGGGCGACAAATACTCGCACACAACGCGAAACGCAGCGGCCGTCAGGTAGAACGCAGGAGATTCAACGTCTGATCGGCCGCAGCCTGCGTGCCGTGGTGGATACCAAATTGCTCGGCGAACGCCAGATCTATCTGGATTGCGACGTTATCCAGGCTGATGGCGGCACACGCTGTGCGTCGATCACGGGTGCGTATGTTGCGCTCGCTCTCGCTTGCCGAAAGCTGGTAAAACAGGGAACGATTTCTCGATCACCTATTCTTAGCGAGGTTGCGGCGGTCAGCGTGGGCGTTATCGAGGGCTCAACGATTCTCGACCTCGCCTATACCGAGGATTCGGCCGCCGACGTCGATATGAATGTCGTCTGCACCGGTTTGGGCAAATTCATCGAGCTGCAGGGAACTGCTGAACGGGAGCCGTTCTCACGCGAGCAAATGGACGAGATGCTTGTCCTCGCGGACATTGGCGTCAATAAACTTTTTGAGGTTCAGCGGAATGCACTGAACATTTAGTTATGAAAGATAGGGAATTTATCGGACGATCGGCGATCGTTACCGGTGGCACACGCGGCATCGGCAAAGCGATAGTCATGGAATTGGCGCGGCGAGGTGCGAATGTGGCGTTTAATTATTCGAAAGGTGCCGACGAAGCCGAGAAGCTGAAAGCTGAGGTCGAAAATCTCGGCGTCAAAGCTCTCGCGGCGCAATGCGACGTCGCGAATACCGAGGCCGCCGCCGAGTTCGTCGGGCAGGTTAAGGATGCGTTCGGAACGGTCGATCTTTTGGTCAACAACGCCGGCATCACGCGCGACCAGCTTATTTTGCGGATGAAAGAAGAAGATTGGGATGCTGTAATTGATACTAATCTGAAGGGCGCGTGGAACTTTTCGAAAGCGGCTGTGCGGCCAATGATGCGTAACGAAGATGGCGGTTCGATCCTTAATATTACGTCGATCTCAGGTGTCGTCGGGATGCTCGGGCAATCAAACTATTCAGCGTCGAAGGCCGGAATGATCGGCCTTACAAAATCGCTTGCAAAAGAAGTCGCAAGCCGCAAGATCACCGTCAACGCTCTCGCTCTTGGTCTCATTGAAACCGATATGGCCTCGGAAATGAATGACGAATATCGCGAAAAGATCCTTGCACAAATACCACTCAGCCGTCTCGGGAATGTCGCGGAAGTCGCTGAAATTGCATGCTTTATGCTCTCAGCCTCAGCCGCGTACATCACCGGGCAGGTGATCCAGGCCGACGGCGGCCTCGCGATGTAGGCTTCAGAATGTCCCTTTCATATCAGTCCGACGACGAACCGCAAGAATTAGAGGTGAACCATGCCGAAACTGCTGGCGTTCGTCCCGATCTGCCGTATTACACCATTGTTCTGGTAGTATCGATCGCGGCGGTCGCTTTGGTACAGCTCGGAACCGGGCTGGATGCTTCGATTTTGAGCGCCGGATTCGTCAAACCGGCCTTTCTCAAAGATCACGAATATTGGCGGATATTGACCGGCGCGACGACGCACGGCAGCCTGCTTCACGTTGGGATGAATTGCTACGCCTTTTATAGTTTCGGCAAGATCTTTGAAATGCTTTCAAATCGAGCACATTTGGCTATAGTCTTTCTACTTGCGGCCCTCGGCGGCGGCGTTTTGAGTTTGATCTTTGTGCCGGACGGAATATCGGTTGGAGCGTCAGGCGGGATCGTCGGTTTGATCGGTTATCTCGCCGTTTATGCCTTTCGCCGGCGACAATTTATTTCGGCCGAATTTCGCAAGAACCTTTTGATAAATATCGGGTTCATCCTCGTCTTCGGGCTTGTCTTGTTTCAGGTGATCGATAATTTTGGACACATAGGCGGATTGATCACGGGCGCGGTTTACGGTTTTTTCCAGATCCCGTCGGATGAGCACGTCGATCCACGCAAGGCCGGTTCTACGGTTGAGCTTGCCGGTATTGGGGCCGTCGGTGTTTACGTCGCCGCTTGCTGCTTCAGTATCCTGCTGAATCTACATATCGTGTAGATCGATATTTGCCTATGCCGCGGGTCAGAGTACACCAACACGTAAATCCGTTAAGCCCTCATTACCGACAAGAGCCGAGGCCCGTTTCTCTCACCGCCGTATTTGTAAATCCAGACCTGCCATTACATCTCGACATCGGCTGCGCCCGCGGGCGATTCGTATTGCGAATGGCCGAGATCGAAACACGGTGGAATTTTCTGGGCGTTGAGATCCGTGAATTACTCGTCATTGAGGCGAACCGCATCGCCGCGGAGCAAGGCCTGAAAAACCTCCATTACGAGTTTTGTAACGCGATGATGTGGCTCGGCCGGCTGCTTGCAGACATTCCGGATGGCTTGCTCCAGACTGTTACAATTCAGTTTCCCGATCCGTGGTTTAAGAAAAAGCACGCGAAACGGCGGATGGTCAATGCCGAGCTGGTGGATGCGGTAGTAGATAAGCTTGCCGCGAACGGCCGGATATTCGTCCAGACGGATATTGAGTTTTTAGCTGAAGAAATGTCAGAGCTCTTTCGTTCGGATACGCGTTTGCGTGAGGTCGCGATTGACGAGAATCCGTTCGCGGTAAAGACCGAACGGGAAAAGGCGGTCGAGGACAAGGATCTGCCGGTTTACCGAAAAATTTTTCAGAAGCCACCACGGTGACTCACCATTTTTTCTCTTTTTTAAATCTCTTTATCACCATGTCGCGCCGCATCTTCGGCAAATGATCGATAAAGAGCTTTCCGTCGCAGTGGTCGGTCTCGTGCATAAAGGCGCGGGCGGCGTAACCCTCAGCCTCGCGCTCAAACCACTCGCCTTTTTCATTCTGCGCGCGGAGTCGGGCCTTTTGAGGCCGGACGACGACTGCCGGCACCTTACCAAGTGAGAGGCAGCCTTCCTGGCTGGATTGCTCTCCGTCAGTCGCGCTTATTTCGGGGTTGGCAGCAATAAGCTTAATGCCTTCGCAGTCCATTACGAAAAGTCGGAGGTTAAGCCCGATCTGAGGAGCCGCAAGGCCGACGCCCTCCGCCTCATACATCGTCTCGAACATATCGATGCATAGATCCGAGAGTGTTTCATCAAAAACCGTTACCGGTTTGCCGATCTCGGCGAGCACATCGTCCGGGTATTCCACGATATTTCGTACTGCCATACTTATCTTGGAATGACGCCGGAGCGCGATGAGCGCTGGAAATCGCGCTTTGCATTAAAGCCTCTCTCATCCCGCCCCAGACATTCCCAGCAGACGATCCGACGCTCATTCGTCGGCGATAGAAAAGTATTGTAATGATCGACCTCGCGGTCGCATTCGGCACACACTGCCGACGGCTTGTCCATTGTTTTCGGGTCAATCGTTTCGATCATTATTGTTTCTTTTTCAGCAGGAATAACTTCTCGAGATAAAATTCTTTCTCGATCTCAATAGTGTAGTTTGAGTGGACAAAATTTTCCAATGGCACGCACGCTTCGGTTATCAGGCATTTTTCATTGACCGCCAGCCAGATGTGTTGAGCATCGGGCGGGATCTCAGATATCGCAAAATCTGTCTGCCCTTTCAAGCTGTCAGCGGAGCCAATGGCGGCCTCCGGCTCGAATTCAAAAAACCTCTCGTTGGGGAGTATTTTGTTGACACCGTGATAATGATAAGGCAGTGCAAGTGCGTCAAAGACTGTAAATACAATGATCGGCTGTCCGGGCGATTCGTTTTGCTCAATGAACGCGCCAACGCGCTCCCAATCGCCGCGTTTTGTTGTGTTCGGGTAAAGCGTTATCAGCGAATACGAAAATGAGATCAAAACCGTCAATCCGACTGCGAATGTTGTATTTCGAACAGTAGTTTCGCTTTTTTCTTTAAATACGTCCGACACGATCGACGCAACAAATAGTATCAACGGTGCAAAGAGAACGGATGCGTGGCGAATAGCAATGTACGTAGGTCCAACAGCCAAATAAGCTAAAAACAGAAAGACGCATATAACAGCGGTCATCACGCCAAACTGTGAAGTTCGAAGACTAAGGACCTTACGATATCTGATCGCGAAAACCGAAAAGACGAGAACCGCCACGCGAACAACCCAGCCGCGAACGACCGAAAACGTCGAAGCTTGCTCACCCGGAATTATCTCAGAAGGCAAGATGAAGGTGATGCCTCGATTCCAGAGATGCCGCAGCCCGTCAAGGAGAGATCTCTCTTCCTGAAACCCGCTTGTGTTCACGACAAACTGCGACCAAACGGCAATGATCAGTGGCGCAAACGCGATCGCGACAATTATCATGATCCCGACATAGCTGCGAATTTGGCTCCATCTTCTGGTCACCAACAAAACCGCGAAAAAGCCAACGAGCAAAAATCCCAGGTAATAATTTGTGTAAAGGCCGATCGTCGCGGCATAAAAAAACCAGACCTTGGCAAACCTGTTTGGTGTTTTAAATGCCGTTTGATCAGCGTCCGGAAATGCTTCGAAGAATAGTCTAATCAGCCAAACCGAAAGCAAAATTACCAGCGAATAAACCCGTATCTCGAGGCTCGCCCAGATCAGAAATGGATGCACCGCAAAAAATGCAGTTACCAACAGCGCGGCTCGGGGCTCAAAAAAACGTTGAGCCAACCCTGCAAATACCTTTATCGCCACCGCACTGCAAATCACTGAAAACAAACGAGCGAAGAAGATCGAATCGTTAAGGGAGCGCCACAGGCTCAGTACCCAAAAATAGAGCGGAGCCTGTTTCTCGTCTGCCGCGGCGTTTTGAAAAGCGACGAAGAAGCCGTGTTGTGTGGTGTGAAGCGTCGAGGCCTCGTCCGCCCAGATATTCAGAAGGTACGCGAGCGGCAGAGTCAACGCTAGGTGAACGACGACCCAGCCGACTACATTCAGGCTGTTTTTGGCTCTCGGATTGTTCATCTATTGTCTAGCGTTTCTTGTACAGGGCCCAAAACAAGTCTTCGGATGGGTACGGAAAATTGAATTTTTCCGGGATCGCTTTTAGCAAGAAGTTATCACCCAATCGGTATTTGAGCAAAGACCTGACGTGGCCGCCGCTAATTTTTTTCGACGGCCGGCCGCCGGCAATACGTTCAAATCCAAGACCGTTGAGAAAAATTGTAAGCCCCGTTACCGAAAACCAATGCAGGACACTTGGCGGCGAATATTCGTGCCAGTTTTTGCCAAAAATCCGTGCTGATATCGAATCGCGATTCCACGTCTCGATGAGCAGCAAACCGTCTTTGTTCAATAGTTTAAACGCCGTCTCAAACGCTGTCCTCTGGTCAAAAAAATGCGCCGCGACCTGGATCATCGAGACAAGATCAAAGTGCTCGTCCGTGTCAAAGGATTCGAGCGAGCCTTGACGCATATCGAGACCTAGTTGCTCCCGGCCAAACGCCGCCATCGAAGCGTTTGGCTCCAAACCGGTTCCATTCCATCCGGAATCAGCAAAGCCCTGGAGTATATAACCCGCGGCTGCACCGACATCGAGCATCCGTCCCGGCTTTGCGAACCTCGCCATCTTTCCCGCATACATAAGCCCGCGCTTTCGCAACAGGTCAGCCTCGGCCTTATAGTCGGCATATCCGGCTCCGCCGCCATTAAAATATGCATCGTCGTAATTCGCCGCAACGTGGCGTTCGTCCGCCGCGATCTCGGCAAATCGATGACGACACCTTATACAATCGCGTATCGCATAACCCTTGATTTCAAAAACGCCTGACGACGCTGAGCTGCAAAGCGGGCACTGCATCTATTTCCCCTCCGTCAGGTCAAAAACCGCGAATTCGTCTGATTCGGCGATTAGCTGATAAGCGATTCGAAGTTCGTCCTCGAAACCCGGCTTTTCCTGTAGAAATGATTTCTGAGCCACAAAATATTTAGCTCCGCGTCGAGAATATTCATGAGTTTTCTCTACTGCCTGAGCTTCGACGCATATATTCCAGCCTTTTTGGTCGAGCCAGTAAAACATAAACGACGCGTTGTAGGCGACCGGATAGCCTTTTGGGTCGACGCAATGGCCACCCGAGACGAGGATCGAGCCGTTGTGTTTTAGTAGTGGTCGTAACCGTTGGGCGAAAGTATAAGACGGATCTTCGACGCGGTGATCGAGGAAATTGGCCCGCACTGTTTTTGCTTCGAATAGCAGCGACGAAGCTATGGCCGCAAGGACAATGAAAACGATACAGACTTTTGCCACAATTGCAGCCGGCGAGTTTTGGCTATATTTGTTGGCAAGTTCACGTGTAAAAGCCCAGAGCATTCTTACGCCTAATCCGACGATCAGCGCTACGGGCGGAACACTGAAAACATGGTAGTAACTCGCCCAATCTTCGGACGTCGTCCGCGCCGCCAGAATATAGATCGTAACGGCAGATGCTAACCAAATAAGCGTGTGTTTCGCAAGCTGTTCGCGGTATCCGCGCCAAAACGCGAACGCCGCGACAAACATCCCGAACACCGCCCAGACAGAGACTACCTCAATTCGCAAAATGCCGGTAACAAAGCTCGGATCGGTAAAAAAATCTCGACCGATCCAGTGGTATTCGTTTGAAACACCAAGCGAATTACCATAGCTCGTCCAAAGACTTTTGGCGTGTAAGTACCACAACGCCCCCGGTAGCAAGGTCAGAATGACAAACAACCAGATTTTGGCCTGTTTGAATGCGCTCCAACCAAATTTCCCAATCAGCAAGACGCCAAAGAATAGTCCTATATGAGCTGACGGCGCTTTAGCCAAAATCGTAAGAGCAGTCGTAATGACCGCCAGCCAAAAATCTCGATCTCGATCCGTCTTGAGCCATTGGACAAAGAAATAGACCGATGCGATATAGGCGAAAAGCATCAATCCCTCAGGCTGGATCGACGTCGAAGTCTCGAATACAAGAGGATTGAAGGCAAAGAACGCGAAGGCGACCGATGAAGCATAGATGTCTAAGTATTCACGCGCGAGTTTGAAAAAGAAAAACAAAGACCCAAGCGAAAAGTGAAATGACCAGATCCGGCCTATCTGGTCGTGAACGCCAAATATCTTATACGTGACGGCCGTAAGATACGGGTATAGCGGCAGCTCCATCTCGGCATATCCGGGCCCATCACCTCGCCAATCGATCCGCGGGTAAAGCGGGTTCATCCCTTCCTGTACGAAATTACGCGAAATACTGCCGAGATCACATTCCCGCCACGACGCTTTATCTATTGGCCGGAAAACGTCCGCAAGCCTAAGCAGCGACGCCGCGGTGAAGAGTGCAATTATAAGGAAATTGGCTTTGCTCATGCCATGTGCCAAAGCTTTGGCAGGTAGATCACAAGACCCGCGGCTATGATCCAGAACAAAAGATTAAGGAGCGTTGGCCGATCTCGGAATAGTATTTGAACCGGATCGCCACCGGCCTGGCGTTTATGAATGAGGAATAGATATCGAAAGATCCCATAGACGACAAACGGAATCGTTATCAACATCCCGTGCGAACCGACTCTGGCAACCGTCTCGTCTGCCCGCGTGTAAAGCGCATAGGTGACAACCGCCGCTCCGGCACAGATCGCCATTATCGAATCGAGAAATTCGATCGAATAGTCGCTCAAACTGCGGCGATGATCACCGGCTCTCTCTTCGAGCAATGCGAGCTCGTGCCTACGCTTGCCAAAGCCGATGAGCAACGCGACCATTGACGTGCAAAGTACCAGCCATTCGGACACTTCGACATCGATAAGTACCGCTCCTGAGACAGCGCGGAGCACAAAGCCGATCGCGATCAAGATCACGTCCAAGATGACTATGTCCTTTAGTTTCAATGAATACGCGACACAAGTCACCAGATAAACGGTGATGATGATGGCAAATCCATGATTGAGTGCAAGAGCCCCAACCGCTGCGGTAATTAACAGCAAAACCATCACAAAACGGGCTAAATTGATATTCAATTGGCCGGACGCAATTGGCCTGCTACGCTTGACCGGATGTTCGCGGTCAGCTTGTAGATCGCAGAGGTCGTTGAAGATGTAGATGCCGCTGCTGGCCGCGCAGAAGATCGCAAATCCGAGTAAACTGACCCACAGATTATTTATATCGATGAGCGACTTTGAAAAGATCACGCCGGACAACACGAGCAGATTCTTTGACCATTCCAGCGGGCGCATTTCAACAATGAGCCCACGCAGGTTGCGGCCGATAGCAAAACTTGCCGGTTGTTCGATCTCTAAAACCTTCACAAAACCAATTCTCCGTGAGGCTGTAATGCCGAGTCGCCACGGCGAACAAAATCCGCGTGTTCACCGACGCTCACTACGTCGAACATCTTTTTGTAGACGGCCAACGCCTCGCTGACAAATTCGAGCTTATTCTCGAGCGGCAAATTCATCCCCGGAAAAAACTTCAATTCGTCGACGTCGCTGCCGCACATAAAATCGAGGGGATGCAGCAGAAGCGAGGGCTGCACGCCGGTCAGCCGGCACATTATTAGAGCGGATCGCCAATAGGCCTTGGCCGCGGCACGCGAAAGTGTCGATAGATAAAGTAGATAACTGACGTGTATCGGCGTTTTTATAATTGGAAAGGTCGTAACCGGAATTTCGACCAGTGTAGTTCCAGCCGCCTCGAAAAAATGAGGTTTCAGAGACTGAAAGCCGTCCGAAAAGTTACCAAACAACTTCTTTCGCTTTTCCTTTTCCTCATCGCTCATCTCGGGTGACTTGAAAAAATAATAGGTCCTGGCCAAGGGAGCGATAAATGTCGGAAGTGTCGAGCAATCGTATTTGTAGCCGCGCTCAGCGAGCACTTCCAAAACGGTCGGACTCAAACTGTATCCGGGCCCGCGAAACCCGGTCGGACGCTTTCCCGTCACGCGGTCGATCGCCGTTTCGGTTTTTTCAAATTCCTCGATAAGCTCGTCTTTTGAATAAAGATGGAGCCACGGCTCGTGATTGAACGAGTGGTTTCCGATCTCGTGACCCGCCGCTGCGATCGAAGCGATCGCTTCACGATTTTTTTCGAGAGCTGCGTCCTGCCCGACAATAAAGAATGTGATCTTGAGATTTCGCTCCTTCAAAAAAGCAAGCACGCGCGGCACGACCACGTCGAGATAGCTGGGAAAGCTGTCCCAGCCCGCATCTCCGTGCGTTTTCATGTACGACCACTGATTGTCTAAGTCTAGTGAAAGACTCGCTATCGTTCTCATAAATCATATTCACCACAGAGACACAGAGTTCACAGAGAAAGCGCTGATTTTTCAGCTCAGTGCGCTCTGTATCTCTGTGGTGAATTCTTTTTCAAAAAAATTCTCTGCCAACTGAACTGTTTCGTTCACGTTCAAGGTGCCGTTGACGATGTGCGACGAATTTACGATGTACACGCCGTCGACCGTGGTTCCTGAGGGTTGCAAATCCCGCGAATAGTTCAGAACCGGCAGCGGAAATACCTGACGAACGCGTGAGACCTTAAACGCGATAACCTTTTCACGCTCGAAATCCGGATACATCTTTTCGAGCCCGTCTAAAAAGATCTGCTCGATCTCTGCGTCTGATCTATCAAAAAGATCGTCATCGGGTGCCACATATTTCGGTAAATAAACGAGCGAGGAGCCGCCGAATTCTTGCTTGTCGACGAGTGCCGACATCTCGATGACGCCGGTAAAAGGCGATTCGTCGGTGATATTTGTGACGTAAAAGTCCGACAGCGGGCCTTTTAACAGCACAGACGCGCAGACGATGCCTTGGTACTGAATATTTTTGAGGCTCCGCTTTTCTGCCGCTGTAAGTTCCAAAGCCATTTTGGCTGCAACGTTTGACGGGCAAGTGAGAACAACTTTATCAAAAGTATCAATCGCATTTCCGTTGCGAGGAGTAGCGTTATGACCGTTCGGTTTAAGATCGGGTTCCGAGAGAAAAGCTCCGGAAAACCCGCTGGCAACCACAACACCAGCCCGCAACACGCCGTATTTTGTCTTATGTGCCACTGTGGTCGGTTTTGCATCTTCGCGTCGTCGTTTTATGGCCATTTCGACGATTATCTTTCCGTTGTCGTGTCTTTTTACGCTCTCTACCCGCGAATTAAGCCTGATCTCAACACCTTTTTCGACCAGGACTTCGCCAAATCGCTTCAATACACGAGCATATCCGCCGCGGACGTAGCCAAACATTTCTTTCTTGAGACCCGAGTTTCGGGCGGCATACATCCGTTGGATCGTCGCCCAAATAAACGCTGCGGACGTTTTTGTATAGGCGTCACCGAGCTTTGCTCGAAGTAACGGCCTCCAGATTTTTTCAAACGTCTTTTTGCCCGAGAGTTTTGTCAGCCATTTTTCTACCGTTATTTTTTCGAGACGCTTCCAGTTTTTGAAACGCGACGCATAAAAGATCGTGGCACCGAGCCGCAGTTTGCTGATCAGATCGAGCGGCGGAAATCTCAGAAACTCCATCGTGTCCGACATCGAATAGAGGTTTCCGTCGCTGTAAAAACCAGTCTTCGTCTCGACCCACCGGTATTCATCACCGAGCCCGAGTTCCTCTACGATCCGACGGGTAAATTTGTCGGAAGCAAGCGTGACGTGATAATGCCTGTCCCAAATTACATCCCCGATCTCCCAGGCCGAGGCGAGACCACCGATCTCATTTCCCGATTCAAAGATCGTGACTTTATCGCCACGCTCGGCAAGACGCAACGCGAGTGTCATACCAAGAAAACCGGATCCGACGATGGCGATATTTTGGGTCATAAGACGGATTCACCACAGAGACACGGAGGTCACTGAGAAGAAAAAAGGGGGTTATGCAAAAGCGATTTTGCTGACATCCTCTGTGACCTCTGTGTTCTCTGTGGTGAAACTTGTTTCAGTTACGATTCGATCAACTATCAAGTATTCAAGGCCGCAGATGCATTCAAATGAACCGCTTTCGCCGTCGACGAATTTGTGAAAAAGCTGTCCGCATTTGCACACTGCGCCGATCGATCGTGCCGGTGAACCGAGCACGAGATGAAAATCGGGAACCGATTTGGTTACAACCGAGCCCATACCGACCATTGCCCAGCGGCCTATTTCGAGGTCGTTGCCAATGATGCAGCCGGCGCCGATGGTTGAGCCTTCGCGGACCATCGTCGGAAGCGTGTGCTCGTCAGGTTCGCTCGGACGAAGTGATTTGAGATCGGGAAACGTCGCACGCGGAAAGCGGTCGTTGGTAAAAGTTGTTGACGCCGAGATCATCACGCCATCCTCGATCGTTACGGCGGCACAAATATATACCATCGCGTTGATCTTTACGCGATTGCCGACACGCACGTCGTAGGCGATGTAGCTTTTTTCGCCGACAATGCACTCGTCGCCAAGGCTCGCACCGTGGCGAATGTGGACGTTGTCCCAGACGCTCGTGCCTTCGCCGATGGTGACGTCGTCTTCAATAATTGCTGTTGGATGGATTCTTACCATAAGAGTTTTCACCACAGAGGACACAGGGTAATTATTTATGTTTCTTTCTCAGTGATCTCCGTGTCCTCCGTGTTTAATTCGCTGCTAACGTTTTCTCAACTACAGGCTGCCAAAGATTTTGTCTGAGCGATTTATACGCGGCCTCGATCACTCGGACGGATGCGATGGCGTCTTCAGGTTTGATAAAGAGCTTCTCTTCACCACGTAGTGCACCTGCAAAATTCTCGATCTTGCCCTTGAACGAAGCGACCTTGTCGTATCCTTTGCCAAACACCGTCCAGTCAGGGCTCGAATTCACCTTGTATTTCGATTCCCGCCAGCCGATATGCAGCGTACCGTTGGTGCCGTAAATGCAAATGAATTGCGGCAGTTCTTTGTTAATTCCCCACGTCAGATCGACGCTCGCCGTGACGTTGTTTTTTGTCTTGGCAAACATTTTGACGTTTTCGTCGACCGCCAGATCTTGCGTGCCGCCCGAGTCCATCACCAGAACCGATTCGATCGGCCCAAGGAAATACCGGATGATGTCGACCGAGTGCGTACCGTTATCGATGAGCACACCACCACCAGACATCGTGGCGTCCGAATTCCAACGCTGTGACATATCGACCTTGGCGGTGAAAGCATTTTCAAATTGCAAAACGTCGCCGAGCGTTCCTGACGCCAGAATGCCTTTTGCCTTCACAACGTCGTCGCAGTACCGGAATTTCGAAGCCATCGTGAACAAGACATTGTTTGCGGCGGCCGTATTTATCATCTTTTCGGCTTCCGCAACCGAGAGGCAGAGAGGCTTTTCACACAGTACCGGGGTGCCGCGTTCCATGAAGAAGCACGCAATCTCCGGGTGCGAAACAGGCGGCGTTGCGACTATAATCGCGTCTAGTTCGACGTCGGCAAGTTGTTTGTAGTCGCTGTAAGATTTGCCGCCGACAATTTCGGCAAGTGCCGAGGCCGCGTCCTCGCGTACATCGGCCACCGCCACGAGGGCGCAACATTTACTTTCGTTAAAGGCCTGAGCGTATGCCTGGGCAATACCGCCAGCACCCACCAATCCAAATTTCAACTTTTTCATATATTTATTGACCACCGATTACACAGGTAAGACGGATCAGAGAAAGCTTTATCAGCGCTTAGCCGTGTAATCAGTGGCTGATTCTTATTTCCGCAATTTCGAAGCAGCGATGCGGACATTGTCGGCTATGTATCGGACGTGTTCCTCGGTGTACTTCTCGTTCCACGGCAGCACAAGTACGTCGTGCAGAGCTTTGGCGGTTGCCGGATAATTCGCCATTTCGTAATCGATCGCGCCTTCGCGGG
>DAIRVI010000064.1:0-15413 GCA_036802885.1 Pyrinomonadaceae bacterium | reverse complement strand
ACCACTCACCGACCGACGGACGGAAGATCGAAATATCCGTCTTCCCGTCGCCGTCAAAATCGAATGGGGAAATTCTTCGGCTAACTATCGCGCCTTTTGCAAGTTCGCCGACAAATGAAATCGCGAGTTTGGAAAATTTCAAAGCGTGGTTGGCGTTATTGCCGCTGATTGAAATTGTGTCATTGGAAGTGTGTATTGTGCTATTATCATCGCTAATTGTTGATTCAAAAGGTAATGAGGCGGGGTAGCCCTTATTGTGCCACGAAGCGTGATCCGAACACGCATACCCGCAGCTCGACGTGCCAATCACCAAGGTCGGCTGGTAGGTTGTGATCAAATCCCTAATAAACTGGTTTTGCGCCGCATTGGTAAAGTCTTGGAAAATGACAATGTCATTGCCGAGGATACCTTTGTAGTTCGTCATGTCGAACTGCAATACCCCGACGACGTTCTTATTCTGCGCCCGATAATCAGTCGCAATTGCATTTGACCCGCGAAGACCCACTTCCTCTGCCGCATATGCGATAAACTTAACTGTTCGATTTGGTCGAAAACCTTTCACCATCATGACTCTTATAGTTTCGGTCAAACATGCGATCCCGGAAGCGTCGTCATCGGCGCCGGGTGCGGGAAGAGTCGCTCCGCCTGTGTTTATTGAATCCTGGTGACCGCCGAGCACAACAATTTCGTCAGGCAGGGTTGTTCCCTGAATCGTCATTATGATCGAGGGCTGCGGCGAGGTTCCGCTCAGGTGATTGTAAAATTCGACGGTCACATCACTTCGTCCGGCGGCGAGGGTCGTCCATTTATTTTTTATCCAGTTTGCAGAATCTAACCCGCTTTGCTGGTTATAGCGGCGATTAGGAAACGCCGATAGATCAATTATCACTTGACGGTTTTCGGTTTCCTTGGCTTCCGCAAGTAACGGACTCACATTCGTTTGATTATCGATCGTGTAGCTTACGAATTGTCGATTCGGATCGACCTCGGCCATTTGATCGATCGACTTTACCGCCTCGTCCTTGCTTTCATGAGCGATAAACCCGCTGCATTTATGAAAGTTGTCATGCATTGCCCGCGACAGACTTCCCATCTGCCATTCGTCCAAACGCAAAACCGCAATTCCGGAACGGACAAACTGAACCTCGACATAATTCAAAGACAGATCTCCATTTTCAGAAAGCACACTTTGAATATGGGAAAGTTCCCTTTCATCTACCGTAATCCAATGCTCAATTCTCCCTGCTTCAGAATTGCTTACAAAGTACAACACACCGACTGAAACCATAAGTAGAAAAGTAACGATTGCAACTGACTTAAATCTTAATAACATTGGGGTTCTCCCTTTTCTCCGAAAAAATATTGATCCTAAAAGACGAAAGCGTGATGAATGCGGAATTGGCCGGCACCCTTCGAGGATGAACTTCGCAACGCGGCCAACAACTACCGGTGCAGCCTTCCTTGAATCATCGCTTCGGCGGATTTCAGTTTCCATAAGCTCGCTGTGTTGGCTTGTCGCCGGTATTGCCAAATTGATAAGCACGGGACGCTCCCGTAGAGCTGTTTAGCCGGTACCAGGCACCTTCCGACGGGCGGAACACCAAGAAATCGGCTTTCTTATCGACGTCAAAATCGCCCGGTGTAGGTATATCACTCGAAAGCCCAATGGCAGTAAGTGTGTTTGTCGAGCTGGAGCTGTTCTTCACATACCAGACCCCCGTCGATGGGCGATCTCCGGCGATGTCAGATTTGCCGTCACCATTTGGAAAGCAGAAGATCGAACAGCACATAAATACAGCCAAGAAAGGCTTTTCGGACAGTTCACACTGAACTTATTCTTCTATTTGACTGAAAAATCTATTCGGCAACATATTATTCAGGCAATCCTCATACCAAAAATCAATTTGTGGCCGTGGCTGACAAGCGCCCAATTTTTCAGATTCAAAGACGAAATTCGCTAGATTTACTAACCGAAGGGCGCGGGCAATTTCGCAGCGGAAGTGGAAAAGACCACGCCCTCAAGACCATTTATACCGACTGGATATTGCTCGTAAAGAATATTGGATCTGCAAAGGATGTCTGAGGCGAAAGGTTAAAACCGAAAAACCAAACGAGCCGAGGCTCAAGATTCTGACCGTTAATCCACAAAATCGACCTTGACCTTGTGCGGGATGATGCCGGCCTTATGGCCTTCGGCAAGGAGGCGTTTGACGGCTTCGCGGCCACGATCACCGTAGTCGAGCGTGAGGTCGTTGACCCACATTGCGACAAAGCGATCAGCCAGCTCGGGCTGCATATCGCGGGCGAATTGCATCGCATAGGCAAGCGCGTCTTCGCGGTTTTCCATCGAATAAACGATGCTGTCGTAGAGATGTTTCGAAACCTGCTGCATGAGATCCTTACCCAGATCACGCCGAATCACATTGCCACCCATCGGCAGTGGAAGTCCGGTTTTTTCATGCCACCATTCGCCGAGGTCGAGCACGTTGTTGAGGCCGACCTGATTGTAAAAAAGTTGCCCCTCGTGGATAAGGAGTCCAGCGTCGACCTCGCCCTTTTGAACCGATTCAATGATCTCGTCAAACGGGACAACAACGTGTTGAAAATCCGAATTGAAAATTCGCAGAGCAAGATATCCGCTTGTCAGTTCGCCCGGAACCGCAATCTTCATCGAACCGATCTCACTTGCATCTCGCGGCTCTTTGGACACAACGATTGGCCCATATTTGTCACCAATGCTCGCACCGTGGGGAAGCAAAGCATATTTATCGGCGACATAGGCATAAGCGTGAAATGAAATCGCGGTCACGTCAAAAACGCCTTTCTTCGCATCCTCGTTGAGAGACTGGATATCCTTTAGCGTGTGTTCAAACTTCAACCCTTCGGTCTCGAGCTTGTTGGTCGCAAGGCCGTAAAACATAAAGGCGTCGTCCGAATCGGGTGAATGGGCGACCGTAATCGTGCGGAAATCGGGCATTTCTTTGGCTTTTACTGACATACCTCAAACCGAGGCGTAATAGATCCTCGTATCATAGAAAACACTTATTTTATCGTTTTCGTTGTGTTTAGCAAATAGGGCACGCAGTTCGTAGAGCATCGTTTTGGCGATCGCGTCAGTTTCTGCGGGCATATACGATGACGAGAGCATTCGCCCTTTTAACCCTTCGAAATCAAAGATCTGCAGGTTTCCAAACGACGCCGAGCCGTATTCTTTTTGAAAGAAATCGTCCAGTTTTAACTGATCGACATTTTCATGGCGCACTTTGGAATAGTCAGTTGCGTATTGAAGTAAAAGCTGCTCGTAGTCAACGAGGAAAGGCGTTGTGTCGAGCTGTCGCTCGTTCCAAATCAGTACAATCCAGCCGCCCGGTCTGAGGATGCGTTCGAATTCGGGACGCGTCTTTTCAGCGTCAAACCAGTGAAAGGCCTGGGCCGCAACAACTAAATCAACCGAAGCGTCCGGCAGCGTAGATTTGTCGGAAGTGCCGTTAACGGCGGCAAAATTGGCAAAGCCGGCCAAAACGCTTTCCGCGGCGGCACGCATCGCCTCGTTAGGTTCGACGCCGATGACACGGTTGCCGTTCTCGAGAAACATCTTTGAAGAAATCCCCGGTCCGCAGCCGACGTCGGCGACAACTGATTCATTGGTCAGCCCGCAGTGTTCTGCAAGGAATCCGATGATCTCACGCGGATAATCAGGGCGGTATTTGATGTAATTTTCGACGCGGTTTGAAAAACGTTCGACAGAGTCAGTCATAAAGACACTTGCCACAGACTAGACAGTTGACCCAGATAAAAAGCAGAATTCGGATCCGCGTTATCTGTGGCCAATTTTCTTAGGTTGTTTGCCGCCCGCTTACACAGGCGGTTCCGACACCTCGTCACCGGTCCACTGTGACTTTTTGGAATGCGGAATATCAAATTGATCCAAAATGCGATAACAAAGATGCTCTACTAGATCGTCGATCGTTTTTGGACGGTGATAAAACCCCGGGCTCGCGGGCAGGATACGGGCACCCGCGTGCGTGAGCCTGAGCATGTTTTCGAGATGGATCGCGTTATATGGCGTTTCGCGCGGCACGAGCACGAGTTTTCTGCCCTCTTTTAGACAAACGTCCGCGGCGCGATGGATGAGATTCGTCCCGGCACCGGAGGCGATCGCTCCAAGAGTGCCCATCGAGCAAGGGACGATTATCATTCCGGCCTGCTTATTAGATCCGGACGAGGGCTTTGCCGCAAAATTATCCAGCCGCCAAAAACGAATTATCTTAGAGTCGGCAGGCAGGCCAAGCCAGCCGTTGACCTTCGCCGCGTCCGGGTCCTTAAGGTTCACGCCCGTCTCGACCAGAGCGACCGTCGCCGCAGTTCCGGACATTATGAGATTTATTGTCTCGACCACGCCGCTTGCCGCAAGCAGCCGCAACGTCCGATGTGCGTAAATCGTGCCCGAGGCACCGGTAACAGCAACCGTAAGTTCCATATCAGTTGGGTTGATTTTATCTTTTGGCACAACGGTTACCAAATCAATGCAGACCTTTATCGAAAATGTTGCCTTATTGAGCAAGCAACCGAGGTGCCGAATAAGTTATCCTATAAAAGCAATTTTGAGGTCGTGCGGTACGCGGCAGGCAGTCGCTGACTGATTTATAAGAATGAATATGAAGAGATCAAGGGAATTATTTGCAATTTGTTTAACGCTTTTCGTAGTGGCTTTTAATCTATCGGCACAAACGACGGGGAAGAATCCGGTGATAATAATTCCCGGTGTTTCCGGATCAGAGATCATAAATTCCAAAACTGGCGGTAAGGTGTGGTTTAGCATCAAACGGGACAAGATTGACGATCTGCGTCTGCCGATGACCTCGCCAGTGCTTTCACGTAACCGCGACGGATTGCGGCCCGGTGATATTATTCGCGAAGTAAAACTGCCCGTACTGCCTGACGTCGAGGTTTACCAAAAGCTGATTGACACTTTAAAGGAACGGGGCTATGCAGAGGCTGACTGGAAACACCCGAAAGCAACTGACGTGTTTTACGTCTTTGCTTATGACTGGAGGCGTGACAATGTCGAATCGGCACGTTTGCTGATGCAAAAGATGCTCGCGGTCAAACGCGCGGTGCGAAATCCGAAGCTGAAATTTGATATCCTCGCTCATTCAATGGGCGGGGTCCTCGCGCGTTATGCGGCGATGTACGGAACCGCCGATCTGCCTCGCGAAGGCATTGTGCCTGTACCGACATGGTCGGGCGCGGCTCACATCAACAAGCTAATGATGTTTGGCACGCCGAACGAGGGGGCTTTCAGCTCGTTCGATGCCTTGCTTAATGGTTACCCGATCCTCGCCGATCGAAATCTGCCGTTTGTCGATGACCTGCGGCCCGAAGACGTGTTGGCAAATCCGTCGGTCTTTCAGCTTATACCGCACCAGTCGGCGGCTCGATTTCTCGACGAAAACCTACAGCCCATAAAGGTCGACATTTACGATCCAACGACGTGGACCAAATACGGCTGGGGAGCGATCAACGATCCCAAATTTCTTGCCAAATTGCGAGACGGTGACAAATCGGTCTTAAGCGAAAAGGAGCGAAAAGTGCTCACGGATCCTAAAAACACAAATGCCGACGATCGCCTGCTCGCCCGCACGACGACGGCCCAAGTCCGGGCGTATTTTGCGTCTGCCCTTAACCGTGCAAAACGCTTTCACCAGGCGCTCGATGCGCCGAGTAAGACCTCGCCGATTCAGCTATATGCTTACGGGGGAAATTGCGAACCGACTCTCGACGCCGCGGTTTTGATCTTTGACCAAAAAAAGAGCCGCTGGGCAACCCTGTTCGAGGCGAAAGACATTAAATCGTCAGCGGGAAAGGAATTCAAGAAGGATGAGGTCAAGGCCGCCATGTTTGCAAACGGCGATGGCCGCGTAACCGCCCGATCACTTTTGACTGATGATCCCGCACCGAAAAATGGTGTGCTTGGACTTGTGAAAGCGATCTTCTCGCCGACGCTTTCCTTTTTCGGCTGCAGCTCACACACCAAAATATTTTTGGACAAGTCGATCCGAGACAGTTTTCTGAATGCTTTGGTGGTGGAACAACAAAATCAGCCTTAAGGATTTAGAAGAATAAAAAGCCGGTCGGCCCAGTCGGAGCGTGCGTTGCGAAGAATCTCATACTGCACCTGCGCCATGTCGCGGTTGCCCAGTTTGATGTATGCGCGGCCGAGATTATAGCGGGCTTTTTCAAAATTAGGGTTGTATCCGAGCGCACTATTAAGGGCCTCGATACTTTCCTCGGCCTTGCCCGATTCGAGATAACTCTCGCCTAGATAATTGTAAGTTTTTGCGTCCGGCTTGTAAGCTCTTAGGGAGTCAAATGCCACTGCCGCATCCGCAAAGCGCCGCTGTTTGAATAAGGCGAGACCAAGTCTTTCCAGCGAATTTGGGTGGTCCGGTTTCAGTGCGATCGCACGGCGGTACGCGAGGATCTCCTCATCGATCCGATTCATTTTGCCGAACGTCAGTCCGAGTGAATATTGAATTTCTGCATTATCGTCATCGAGCCGGATCGCCTGCTTGTAAGCATCGACGGCGTCCTTGTACTGGCCCAATGCGTAGCTTGAAGCTCCGATATTTACAAACGTCGCCGCCCAATCAGGACGGAGTTTGGCAGCCTGACGCGAGGCTTTTAACGCTTCGGCGTGACGGCCGAGGACGCCGTAACAATACCCTGCCTGATACCACGCCTCCGCGTAATTCGGATCAGTTTCACTCGCCCTTTCAAAATACGGCAGCGCTCGAGCATAATCGTCCCGCGATAGTTGAGCGAGGCCCTGCAGGTAAAGCCGCTCGGCTGACGATCGCTTGTTTTTTTGCGTTTCGGCCGAGAGCGACGAGAATGTTTGAATGTCGTTTATCCTGAGCTGCGAAATGCGCTCGGCGGGCACGGCGAAATTCAGATTCTGCCCTTCGGCCGCCTGCAGAGTCGCGACGCCGATGACCTGCCCGGCCATGTTTACTACCGGCGAACCGCTCGAGCCGGGCGAGATCGACGCAGTGATCTGAATTATCTTGCCGTAGCCCGATATTTCACGAACCGCTGACACGATGCCGTTGGAAACGCTACCCTCGAGGCCGTAGGGATTTCCTACTACGACTATCGATTCGCCTTCTTGCGGCACGGCCCGGACTATCGGCAGCGGGACAGCCAGTCCGGAAGGTACATCAACCTGGAGCAAAGCAAGATCGCCTTCGCCATCGACCGCGAGAACGCCGCGTACCTGATATTTTTTGCCGTTGAGTAGATGGATCTCGACGCGCGTCGCTCGCTCGATCACGTGGCGGTTTGTGATAACGCGGTCCGCGGCGATGAAAAATCCGCTGCCGCGCGCAATCGTATTCCCTTTAGAATCAAACGTCTCGATCGCAACGGCAGACGGTTTGATCCGCTTTACAAGCTCGGGCAAAAAATCCTGCGCAGCAACGACGCCCGCGAAACACGCGAAAGACACTAAAAAGAAAAGAAAAGTTTTGGCAGTAAACCTAAACATTGGTGACGCGTTGATTATATGTTCTTTCACGCAGTCAACCAAATTTTTTACAAAGAACTTTGCGTCTTTGTAGCTAAGCGGGAGAGATTTCCCCGCAAAGTCGCAAAGACGCAGAGCAAAATAAGATGTAAGAGTTACTTAATTATCCCATTACCATCGAGAGCCGTGTAAACGTCTGACGAATACAGCCCGAGCCATTTGTCGTAGTTCGGCGTTTTGAAAATGACGTCATAGACCCGCGCGTTGAAATTCTCGAGATTCTCACTGCCGCGATTGCGATTGAGCCATTCGTAGAGTTTTGTGTGAAACAAAAAGTCGTTTCGCGTCGTGTCGAGAGCGACGAATTGATCAAGTTTTGCAAACATCGCCTTGAATTCGTCTTCGCTCAAACCGGTCTTCGCGTTTTGACGGCGAATGAAAGCGACGCTGTTACTGTCGATCTTTAGGTTCGGAGAATAGAGTTTTGAGAGTTTCAACCAGTCGTCAAAATTCACGGCCGGCTCGAACTTTGCAAAGTCGTCATACACCCGCAGGATCGAGTATTCGTCGACGACAACCATCTTCGCTGTCGCTCCTGGGGCCGCCAGCATTGCGCTCGGAAAGGCTGTCAACCGGAGAGTTTCCGGACGCGCGACCAGACCCGACGATGTGGGCGGCTCAACAATTGCTTCTTTCAACGTTACGCCCGCACTCGCAAGGGCTTTGGTGCGTTTTTGGATTACTTGATCGTACGATGCCTTGCGATATTTCATCAATGCGAGCTCATGCTTTTCGTCGGGCAAACTGCTGAGAGCTCGGTTCATCTCGGCACCTTGCGTTAGATATTTCATAAACCCGAGCGGACTGTAGAGTCCGGGAATCGCATCTATGATGTCGCCGTCTTTGTCGAGGATATAGTGAATGCTGTTGCCGGTGATCGTGCGTTCGATTTTGCGGCCGTCGCCAAAGTCGATCGTGATCCGCGGCGCGGGGCGTACCGACTGCCAATGCAAGATGTAATTGTCGCGAAGGTATTTTGAGATCTCCGAGTTTGGATATAGCACGGCGCGGAACAGGCGGCTGTTCGCGCAAGAAAATTCTTCGTTCAGATTTCCGAGCAGACGCAGCGTCAAGATCGGCTTGTTCTTCTGCTTTGCAACGCGTTTTGCTTCGTCGAGATTTGTGTACCAGTAAAGGTGCGAGGCGTAGGCGTCCTTTTGCATCGCGACGGTGTCGAGCGCGTTTGCGATGCGCTTCCAGTCATCGTCCGCTTCGCCGGTTCTGCCGAATTCATCGATCTCAGCCGCATATTTTACAAAAAGCGCATCGAGACCAACCGGCCCCATTGTGCGCAGCTCGCGGATCGCAGTCATCGCCGACGAATAATCTTCCGACGCAGCCTTTGTGCTCAGCTCTTCGACCGTTCGCGTCGCAGCGAATCCAGTCACTGAAAAAACAAAAACCGCTGCAGCTGTCAATAAATAGTTGATTCTCATAAATCTCTCCTCTTTTTTTGTCTGAACGTTTGTCATTTGAGTAATTGCACTAAAAATTCGTTGTCCCGGCAAAAAAGTTGCAGAAGCCCGCACGTGAGCAAGGGCGATACACTCAACTCAAAATTACGCGTTCAACCCTCGAGAATCGAATTAGTTCTACGGTTCTCTTGCGCCCTTGCTCACGCGCGGGCTTCTGCATCTCGTGGGCAGGCGTTAAAATAAACTCATGAAAATCGCACTCGCCGCCGATCACGCCGGTTTTGAAGAAAAAGAAAAGATCAAGAAGACGCTCGACGAACTCGGTGTCGAATACACCGACATGGGCACGAATTCGCCGGACTCGGTCGATTATCCCGATTTTGCTCACAAAGTCGGCGTGGCCGTGGCGCGCGGCGACGTGGATCAGGGAATGCTCTTCTGCGGCTCGGGCACGGGAATGGCGATCTCGGCGAATAAAGTTCACGGTGTGCGGGCAGCCGTTGCGTGGAACGAGGAGATCGCCCGCCTTGCGCGGACACACAACAATGCCAACGTCCTATCGCTCGCTGCGCGATTCACACCGCCCGAGGAGATAGAAAAGATCGTCCGCGCGTGGTTCGCTGCGGACTTCGAAGGCGGCCGTCACGCAAAGCGCGTAGATAAAATTGAAGAGCTATCGTAAAACCTTTCGCAAAAATGCGACGAGCGGATACATCTCTCGAGTGAGTTTGACGAGCTGTTTTGGAAAGGCCGGATCGAGTAAGGCCTTATCGTTCTTAAGTTCGGTCCATGCCATGAACTCTTTGAGTTTGAGATATTCGATGGCTTTGTGCTCGGGATCGAAACCTTTCGGCGCAGACTTGAGCTTATCACCGCCGAGAGAGTCAAACGCATCGCGAAAACTTTTTTTCTCGACGATCTTTAAGAACTCGGCCGTGTTCTTTGCGATTGCGTTGCGTATTTTCAGACACTCGCCGCCGTCAGGCAGATGCTTGCCGCCGGCGATAAAGCTCGCACCGGGCTGGAGGTGAAAATAGTAGCCGGGCAGCATCGACTTTCGGCCGCCTGGTGCGATATAGGCACCCAGATTTACCTTGTACGGACTTTTGTCCTTTGAAAACCGAACGTCGCGGTAGATGCGAAAGACGCACGCTTTTGGATCAAGTCCGGCAACGGCGCTGTCAAACCTACCGATCTCGCCGATCAGATAGCCGGCGAACGCAGTCATGTTATCTTGCGCGACGTCGAACGCTTTTTTGTTCGCCTGAAACCAATCACGGTTATTATTCTTTGCCAGATCCTTGAGAAATTTCAGCGTCGAGCTTTCGATCATCTAAAATCAACCTCCGTGCGCTGCTTTCGCGCGTTCGTTCAGTTCGTCGCGCGTAAGATCTTCTTTGTGTGTTCCAAAAGCCCAGAGATGTCCGAACGGATCTTTAAAGTGACCGGTGCGGTCGCCGTAAAACTGATCCGCGACAGGTTTTAGGACTTCGAGGCCCTCGGCTATCGCCTTTTCGGTGAAAGCGTCCACATCCTCGACGTAAACATACATACTTACGCCGGAGCCACCGATCGTTTGCGGACTCTGAGCCATAGGCGGGAATTCGTCCGCGAGCATAAATGGCGTGTTGCCGAGCTTCATCTCGGCGTGGCCGATCATTCCGGGCGCACCGATGCGATACAATTCGACCGCACCGAAAGCACGCTCGTAAAAGTCGATCGCCGCCTCTGCGTTTCTGCAGATCAGGTACGGTGTGATGCCCTCATAACCGTCGGGTATGGCATTAACGTCAGACATAATTAACTCCTCTAACTCCTCCTGAGTTGTGGTTTTTTACGAATGTAGTGTTTTTTACGTCGCAGGTCAATCAATTTGTTTCAACAAAAAAGTTGACGTATCTTAGGAAACTTAGGACATGATTGATCTACGAAGCGATACTGTTACAAAACCCCGCGATGCCATGCGCGCGGCGATGGCCGCGGCCGAGGTTGGCGACGATGTTTTTGGTGATGATCCAACTCGAAATTGTTTTGCACGTATTTAACAAATACTTGTATCATTGAATTATTGATTCAAACTTACCACCTTTTTACACGGATAGCGCATCAGAATATGCAACCCCATTGAGGAGAAAACCTATGAAGACGCTAGTCAATTACATTTATTCAGTCGCAGTGTTTTTTGCTTTGTCGGCAGCGATTCCTTCGACGACTGCCCAGCAGTCGGCTGCTGAAAAACCTATAGAAAACTCAATGAATTCAGTCGTTACAGTGCTTACCGGCACTGGTTCGGGCAGTTTGGATAAACTAGGTTCAGGGGTCATTATTCGCAGCGATGGAGTGATTCTTACTGCATATCACGTGATAAAGGATGCCAACCAGGTGCAAATCAGACTTAAAAGTGGAGAAATTTTTGACAAAGTTGATTTCCTTGGCTTTGACGAGAGGCGAGACGTAGCGGCGATACGGATCTCAGGCTCTAACTTATCAGCCGTTAGTATCTCATCAAACGAGCTTTCTGTCGGACAAAAAGTGTTTGTGATTTCGAATCCGCAATCGTTGACATGGACGGTCGCCAATGGCCTGCTAAGCGCGGTCCGAATCGCTGATGAGATCCCAAATGCAGGGCGTGGATTTAAGGTTATTCAATTCTCCGCTCCAGTGTCGGCAGGCTCGAGCGGCGGACTTTTGACAGACGAAAATGGCGGCGCGATCGGTTTGATCGTTTCATCGCTAACGACAGGACAAAATCTAAATTTTGCTATTCCATTGTCCAGCGTAAGCGGATTGGGAAATTCTTCGCAGGTTCTTAGTTCATTTGGACGTGGCACAGGTTTAGAGCTGCCGCAAGCGACGCGTCCGCCCAGCACCAGCGAGTTGATGAATGCAGATCCTAAGTCAATTCTTAAAGACGCCAAGTTTTTCTACATATACTCATATTCCGATCTGATCAATGATCAAATGATGGAAAACGCCCTGATGAAAAGACCGGAATTTGCTAAGTGGAAACTCATAATAGTTAAGGATCGTAAACTCGCGGACATCGATATTAATGTTGAGCATGATTTGTTCACGTGGAACTACCGATATTCCATGACTGATCGTCGGACTAATATTCTGCTCACCTCAGGTAAAGTAACGGCGTGGGACGGAAATATTGCGTCCGGCAAGTTTGCAAAAGATATCATCGAAAAACTCCGTCCCGGACGTGAAGCACCAAAAACCACTGAAAAGAAGAAAAAAGAAGGGCAATGATCCTCGTTGTTAATGAACATCGAACAACTCCGAAAATATTGTCTCTCGTTTCCAGGCGCGACCGAGGATATCAAATGGGGTGCCGATCTTTGCTTTTGCGTCGGAGCGAAGATGTTTTGCGTCAACGGAGCCGATTCGATCGAAGGTGGAATATCGCTCAAGTGCACGCCCGATAAATTTAACGAGCTGATCGAGCTTGAAGGCATCGACCCGGCGGCTTACGTTGGCCGTTATAAATGGGTGCGAATCGCAAACCTCGACGCTGTCACGCAGGGCGAACTAAAATCACTCATCGGCAAGTCATACCAACTCGTTTTTGATAAACTACCCAAAAAGATGAAAGGTGAAATAGTTTAAAAGTGAAAAAGCTTCGATCACTGTTCAAAACTTTTTCACTTTTTCGCATTTAGGCCTTTACACTTTGTATGATAATCGCCATTGACGGCCCAAGCGGAGCGGGCAAATCCACTTTGGGAAAGATGCTCGCCAAAAAACTTAACCTTTTATATCTCGACACGGGCGCAATGTATCGGGCGGTCGCTCTCGCAGTGACGCGTGCCGGCGTACCGTATCGAGACATCGATCGGATAGCGGATATTGCGGAAACTGCCGATATAGACCTTGTGGGCGAACCGGACGCGATGAAGGTGATGCTCGATGGCGAAGATGTGTCTGTTGATATTCGCACACTCGATGCTGCTCAGGCCGCCTCGGTCGTATCGACGATCTCCGAGGTTCGCCGGATAATGGTCGAACATCAACGAATTATAGGTGAATCTGCTCCCAACGGCTGCGTTCTCGAGGGCCGCGACATCGGCAGCGTCGTTTTCCCCAACGCCGACATCAAATTCTTCCTCACCGCAAAACCTGAGGCACGTGCCCGTCGTCGTCACACTGAGGATCAATCAAAAGGGCGGATAAGCACCTACGAGCAAACTCTGGCCGAGATCAACGAACGCGACGAACGCGATGTCTCGCGTGAGGATTCACCACTTACGATTGCGGGGGACGCTGTGGTGATCGATACGAGCGAACTCGACCTAACCGAGGTATTCGAGCAGATGCTTGGAAAGATCAATGAAAGGCGTGCCTCAGCCGCAAAAAATTTGACTTGAAACCAGCAAATCGATAACATCATTAATTGCTCTTTGTATGCTCCCGTAGCTCAGTTGGATAGAGCGACGGCCTTCTAAGCCGTAGGTCGCACGTTCGAGCCGTGCCGGGGGTAAAGTTTGATTGCGGATTTTGGATTGCGGATTGCGGATTGGAAGAATGTCCGTCGGTTCCGCGGTCCGAAATCTGAGATCGGAGATGGCGGCTATAGTTCAGTTGGTTAGAACGCCTGATTGTGGTTCAGGAGGTCGTGGGTTCGAGCCCCACTAGCCGCCCCATTTCATTCCGCGGAATTTGTCTCTTTTTAGATATTTCTTACACTGTGTCTTATGAGGCGTAGATCTTCGTCATCACTTTTGGTTTTTTTCGCAGTCTTCTTGGCTCTTGGCACGTTGACCGGTTCGATCAGTGGCCAAAAAACAAATGCAGACCCTTATGTTAAAGGTGAGTTGCTGGTCAAATTTGCAGGCGGCACTGCATCAAAGGCTGCACGCGACGCGAATCAACAACTTGGTGCATCGGTCCTCGAAACGTTTGAAGACCTCGGCTGGCAGCGAGTAAGACTGCCCGAAGGGACCAACGTTGACCAGGCGATCGCTCAATACAACGATCTGGACGGCGTTGAGCACGCACAGCCAAACTTTTACTATCACTTGCTTTTGACACCAAACGACCCACAATTTGTTAACCCTCCGGGAATGTATGGCTTAACCAAGATCTCCGCGCCGGCCGCGTGGGATTTAAGTGCCGGGAGTTCGTCTGTCGTCGTTGCGGATATTGACACCGGAATGCGGCTTACCCACGAGGATCTGGTGGCGAATCTTTGGATCAATCCGGGCGAGATTGCCGGAAATAGTATAGACGATGACGGAAATGGCTTTATTGACGACGTGAACGGTTGGGATTTTTTCTTTAACATCGCAAGTCCGGCGGATCAGCACGGACACGGCACGCATACTGCCGGCACGATCGGAGCGGTCGGAAACAACTTGCTCGGTGTAACGGGGGTTAATTGGTCCGTCAAAATAATTCCGATCAAGATCTATAATGCGACCGGAAACGGCACTACGTCGTCGATGTTGGTAAACGCCTATAATTACGTAAGAATGATGAAAGTGCGCGGAATAAATATCCGTGTTACTAACAATTCGTACGGCGGATGCGACGAAGCCTGTGGGTACGATCAGGCGACCAAAGACGCGATTGACGCACTTGGCGACGCCGGCGTGTTAAATGTGTTCGCAGCGGGGAACAGTGGGATGAATAACGACACCACACCCTTCTACCCGGCAACTTATACAAGCCCGAGCATTATGTCAGTCGGCGGAAGCACTGAAACCGACGCGCGTATTTTCAACTATGGCGCAACCACTGTCGATTTGGCGGCCCCGGCGACGAACATTCAAAGTACGACATGGATCTCGAATTCAAGCTATGGACCATCAAGCGGCACGTCGATGGCAACGCCTCACGCCGCGGGAGCCGCAGCTCTGCTCACTTCCTTGAATCCGGCGTTGTCCGTAGCGTCGTTAAAGGCGACTTTGATGAACACCGTAGATCAGATTGCAGCGTTTAGCGGATTCAACAAGACCGGCGGGCGGTTGAATGTGGATAGAGCGTTGAGAAATCAGACCGTTTGCACCTTCCCCACGGCAATGACGGTGCCGACAAAAGGCGGCGTTTTTAGTGTCAACCTGACGCCGGGTCAGAATTGCGATTATTTTGTCAAAAGCAACACGAACTGGATCAAGGTATTGAGTGCGGGCCAGTTGAGCGGAAATGGCACGATCACATTTCGCGTAACCGTAAATCCGACTATTACGCGAACGGGTACGATCAGCATTGGGGGCCAGACGTTTACGATCCGGCAGTCTCGAAGTGGATAGGAAAAGATCCCTGATTTTCCAACTTTTTTCGAGGTCAATGCGTCTAACGGTTTAATCAGATTGGTTCAGGAGATTGGTTTTGCTTGAAATTTCGACACATTCCAGGGCGGACACTTTATTGTTGCCATCAATGTCGAATGGATGATATATTTTAGGTTC